>JABMRF010000009.1 GCA_013202715.1 Candidatus Kuenenbacteria bacterium | reverse complement strand
TTTATCTGCTAATATTATACAATATAATGAAAGTTGCAACAAGTTTTTCCTTTACTTTTTCCTCTTTTCAAAATATAATACTTCTATGCAAGCAATTTCAAACAAACAAGCATTCTTCAGCTACGAAATTCTGGAAAAATTCCAGGCGGGTTTGGTTTTAAAAGGCCACGAAGTTAAATCGATCAAGAATGGCCAAATTAGCCTAAAAGGCGCCTACATTACGATTCAAAATAATCCCAAGCCTGAGCTTTATTTAGTGAAAGCGCACGTTGCAAAATACACCAAAACTGGCGATATACCGGATTATGACCCGGAGAGACCGAGAAAACTATTAATTACCAAAAATGAACTAAAAGCACTTATTGGAAAATTAGAACAAAAAGGCTTGACAATTGTCCCGTTAAAGGTGTATACTGAACGCACTCTTGTCAAACTTCAATTTGGTCTGGCTAGAGGTAAAAAGCTATTTGAAAAAAAGGAACAAAAAAAGAACAAAGATGTTGCCAAAGAAATAAGAAGAACTCTCAAATACCAAAGGGAATAAGGGCAAAGATCAAAGGTCAAAGAGCAAAGAAAGACAAAAGAGAAAAGAATAAAGATTAAAAAAGAGACTAAAGTGAACTCTTTATGCTTTAACCTTTATGCTTTCTTCTTATTTTGCCCTTTGCTCTTTGCTCCTTGATCTTTATTTCTGGGGGATGCTGGGCTTTGACAGGGAACCGTTTTAAATTGTGCAGGATGAGGTGAAGTCACTCATTAAACACTTCAAAACTACAAGTGCAGATAAACTTGTTAACAAAGTGAACTCATTCTTCGTAATGCCTAGCTTTGTGCCTGCTACTGTTTAACTACATGTAGCCATCGGCGCGCCAATACTCGCTAGGCGTCAACCGGTGTCATATTGCGAGTTAGGTTATAAACTTGCTTTGACTTATAACTGAACCAATCCCTAAGCTCGAACTTCAACTATTTTGTTTACCTTATAGGTTGATAGTTTTAAAAAAATAAGGTAGAATATTTCTGTAGAGTCAATTTAATTAGTTTTCTGGACGCGGGTTCAACTCCCGCCATCTCCACCATTCTTCGCTCTGTACTTCGTCAGAGCTACGAATGGCGCAGCCATCTATCCATTTTCTAAAAAAGCGAAGAATGCCCTTCGTAGCTTCATGCGAAGAAGGGCTTACAGCTACGAGTCCAATATGCAAAGCGCTTACGTTATTCTTCGCTCTGTACTTCGTCAGAGCTACGAATGGCGCAGCCATCTACACATTTTCTAAAAAAGCGAAGAATGCCCTTCGTAGCTTCATGCGAAGAAGGGCTTACAGCTACGAGTCCAATATGCAAAGAGCTTACGTCGTTTACATCTTAAGAAGCCTTAAATTCAGTAATCAAATCTATAAAGGCTTTACTGAACAAGATGTTTTTGATCGATTAACTGACCATAACGCTGGTAAATGCAAGCACACAGAAAAATATCGCCCTTGGGAATTAATATTTTATTGTGCTTTTGACGACAAGTATCGAGCATTAGCCTTTGAAAAATATCTTAAAACAGCATCAGGCATTGCATTTATTAAAAAACGCCTAATAAAAAAGTAACCATGAGAAAATCATACAAATTCAAAAAAAGAATCACACAGCAAAAAAGTTTTTTTTATAATTTCCAAATTAGAGCTCCCCGTGTTCAAGTCATTGACGAGGCAGGAGTTCACGTTGGAGAGATGGATACAAAAGAAGCAATTAAAATTGCGCAGGAAAGAGGATTTGATCTGGTTGAAGTTTCCCCTGTTGCTAAACCGCCAGTTACAAAAATCATGGACTATGGCAGTTTCAAATATCAAAAAGAAAAAGAATTAAAAAAGCAAAAAGCACAAAGTAAAAGTTTGGACGTCAAAAGCATTCGCCTCTCAATGAAGATAGGAGAACATGACAAAGAGACCAGACACAAACAAGCGCACAAATTTCTAGAAAAAGGTCACAAAATAAAAGTAGAATTAATTCTTCGTGGCCGAGAAATGAAACACCAAGACCTCGGCAGAGAAAAGATTCGCGAATTTGTAGCAGAAATCAAAATTCCAACAACTGTTGAGCAGGATGTAACAAAACAAGGAAATAAATTATTCATTATATTAATTCCAGAAAACAAATAACTAAGTATGTCTAAACAAAAAACTATAAAAGCTGTTGCAAAACGGTTTAAAATAACAAAGACAGGAAAAGTCATGAAAAAGAAAGCTGGCCAGGGACATTTTAATGCCCGTGAACCCGGCAAAGTTACCAGAGCAAAACGAAGACCTACTCAGATGGGAAAATCATTGACCAAAAACATTAAACGATTCATGCCCCATTCATAAAACACAGAACATTGATCATAGAACACAGACCAATTCATATCTAATTGTTCCATGTTCCATGTTTCATGACTAATGATAATATGCCTAGAGTGAAAAGAGGACCATCCCACGTAAAAAAAAGACGTAAAATATTAAAAGCTGCCAAAGGTTATCGCCACGGGCGAAAGAAACTGATCAAGCTGGCCAAGGTTGCGATTTTAAAAGCCGGAGCTTATGCTTACCGAGATCGAAAAGTAAAGAAAAGATCTATGCGCCGACTGTGGCAGATCAAACTAAATGCGGCTGTGCGTGTATTTGACATCAGCTACAGCAAATTCATTGCCTTACTAAAAAAGAACAATGTTGAACTTGATCGAAAAGTATTGGCTGACATGGCTGAAAACAACACTGAGCTGTTTGCCAAGATTGTTGAAAAGCTTGCGCCTGAAGCTGTAAAAGTAGCGGAAGAAAAAGCTGAAGCTCCCGATGCTACTAAAGTAAAGGAAGGCAAAGAAGACAAAAAAGTAGTAGAAAAAAAAGAAGCCAAATAAAACATTACTTAGAATAAAAAGAACGCAACTACGTTGCGTTCTTTTTGTATTGCCAGAGGTAGGAACCTTTTCGAGTCTAGCCAACTCCCGTTTTTTTAAAAAAGAAAAAAGCACGATACTCGTGCTCTTTTCCCGGTTTACCATGAAGTTATGCCAAGTTCACACTTGGCATATACTTCATGGCGGATCGGACGGGACTCGAACCCGCGATCTTCGCCGTGACAGGGCGATGTGTTAACCAACTACACCACCGATCCTTAAAAATGCAAAATGAAAAATGTAAAACCACAGACTTAAAATTGATAATTCAAAATATTACAATCCTAAATCGTGATTAGAGTATAGTAAATCTATGGGAATTAGTCAAGAGATAGAAACTAGAAATTAGAAAATGGTCCGACGTAAGTGCGGACTCCGATTCAGCATCAAAAAAACTGGGGTAAGGGCTTTTTAAACCAACCAATAATCTTTACCCTAATTTCAAATTTCTAATTTCTTATTTATCAAAAAAGCGAAGAGAAATGTCCCTTCGCCGTAATTAGTTTCCCG
>JABMRF010000060.1 GCA_013202715.1 Candidatus Kuenenbacteria bacterium | reverse complement strand
AGACAAGTTGAATATAAACTAAAGAAAATGAAAAGCCGAAGGATTATTGAAAAAATAGTCCAAGAAAAAGAGATCAAAATTAAATAAGGGCCCGTAGCTCAGTTGGCTAGAGCGCCTCGCTTGCACCGAGGAGGTCACAGGTTCGATCCCTGCCGGGTCCACCAAAAAATAACGAATTACATATTCGTTGTTTTTTGTTATAATCAAAATAAGATGATTATTAATATATAAGTGGTATGAGTTATTTTATATACTTTATTAGAAGTTTAAGGAATAATAAAATTTATGTTGGTAGTACTGGCCAATTAGTTGTAAAGCGGTTAGAACAGCACAATATAGGCCTAAACAAATGGACAAAAGAAAATGGGCCTTTTGAATTACTCTATTATGAAAGATATTATTGTAAAAAAGATGTACTTCAAAGAGAAATATTTTATAAATCTGGTTTCGGAAGAAGAATTCGAGATTGCATTATTAGCTCAGTTTCAGCCATAGGCGGATCAGCCTATGGCTGAGGCTAGAGCGCCTCGCTTGCACCGAGGAGGTCACAGGTTCGATCCCTGCCCTTGGGCGCCTATGGCGTCGGGTCCACCAAAACAGCATCAATTAAAATTGGTGTTGTTTTGATAAGTGGAGTTGACAAGTTTTTATTTACATGTTACAATTGCATCTTGAATAGTTGTATCGCTCGTCCTGATATTTAGTCTTACAAAAGGTTGTATATCAAGGCCAGCGATCGGCCTTCCAGAATAATTGTGTTCTGGGATCCCAGTGGAGGGATAAAATGGAAGGACATGTTTACACACCTGGTTTGAGAACATTTGTTACGGATGTTCCGAATCCAACTTCGGAGGCAGCTTGTTTTTGCGAGGAAACCAGAAAAGCGATCTGGTCTTTGCCTACAGCAAGCTGGATTCCTGGAACAAATGGACACAAGGAGCGTGTTGCTCGACTGAACACAGCACTTGAAAAGTGTCGACAGTTGGCAGAAAACGATTTTGTTGGTGAAGATGTTGTAGTATTGGCTACTACGTTGATTCAGTCGCTGGAATCATTTAAGGCAAAGGCATGTGAATCAATTGATGAAGCTAAGGCAACCTATGAAGTAGCTTGCGCTGAAGTTCGTGAAGAACACAAAACCACAGACGATGAACGGAGGATTGAGATTTTCCGTTACGTTACTCGTGTAAAAACTGCAGCTGACAAAAAGGCCCAAGACGTTTATAACGTTGCGAGGCAGGAACATTTGTCAAATGAAGTTCTTAAGGGAGCCGTGGAGCTGCTTGATAGGAGGCGTTTGGAGCTTATTCAGTCATAGGGTAAATTTAGCCCGCTCATCAAAGAGCGGGTTTTTTCTTTTGGGTAAAATTAAACAAAAAACTGGTAGTATCCTTGACGTTTTATTAAATATATGCTATAATGGTAAGCATCAGAACATTGAAAATAAAACTAAACCTAGAGGGTGGAAATGAAAAAGTTCGTCATAGAGTCGGTCACAAAGTTGGACTTAATTTGTTGGATGCTCGTGCTGTCGTTTTTCGTCGGTTCAGCAATCTTGTGCGGTGGCTCCGTTGAGCTCTCCTTCATTGGAGCGTCCGGTGTGGTCGTTGTTATGTTCCTGGTGAGCGTCTCGATTGAGACAATCATCGAAACCATCAAAAACGTAAAGGGGATCGGAACGATCATCGGTTTCATCACAAACGGGCCGGAAGCGTTGTGCCTGCTTGTGCTCATGTGGCACGGCGACGTCCTGCTTGCCGCGTCGACTCCGCTAGGCTCAAACATTATGAACCCGGTTCTGTTGATTTGTGCGTCGTTTCTTTGCAAGAAAGCGATCATAGTTT
This sequence comes from Candidatus Kuenenbacteria bacterium, assembly GCA_013202715.1. Classification (GTDB taxonomy): domain Bacteria; phylum Patescibacteriota; class Patescibacteriia; order UBA11705; family JABHMO01; genus JABMRF01. The sequence goes on along the minus strand of JABMRF010000060.1, from coordinate 46,381 downwards.
GGCAGACAAACCGGATGTTCAGTTTGATCTGTGTCGGGCTCACGGCAACAATTGCGGTTTGCTTCTACTACATCCCTGAGAGTATGTACTGGGTGTGGTGGATCGTTGCCGTAGTTGTGACAGGTGTGTTGTTCCGGATGCGGCCTCGGGAAGAAGAGTCCACGGACGAGGAAGAAGCAGTTGCCTTCTCGAAGTGGTACCTTGTTCCTGCCGTTCTGCTCATGCTTGTTGCCGGGTACTTTCTGGACCCAGTTGTCTCCTTCGCTTCGGTGCATTCCTGTGCACCGAAAAACCTCATCGGGTTCTTGGTTCTGGCAACTCTTACCAGTTGGCCGGAATTCAAGTCCTGTCTTGTTCTTCTCAAGAGGGGTATGGTGTTGGCCGCGATTTTGAACATCACGGTCTCCAACATCACCAACATCTGGCTCGCTATGCTGGGCGTTGGGTTTCACCTCGTTTCCTAAAACAACTTGGGGGGCATACATATTATTGTGTGGCTCCTTTTTCGTTTAAAATAATGTGGAAAAGGATTTAACAAAAAAGCGTGAACCGAATGTGGTTCACGCTATTGTTTTAGTTAAGTTCTTTTAATGCCTTCAGCGCATCACGCTCCACGAGTTGGAGTAGGCGTGCGGTCGCCGCATGTGTGTCTGTAAAGGGACCACCCTCCTGGATGGTCTTTGCCAAAAGGTTGGCCGCGCCAATGACCATCGAAGCTGAATCCTGATTATCAGCGAGATGGTTCATGACTGTTGGTGCCAGAGCAAAGCGCCCTTCGGGCGCCGCTGCCAGCAGGCGAGAATTTTTTAACAGCCCCTCAAGCATGAGATGCGGAGTGATGTGTTCAGGCAGTTCTTCCTGATGAAGATGATCAGTGCCAGCGTTGACATCGCCAAGCCACTCAACGGTATTGAGCAGTGCTTGATCGGCTGAGAGAATCTGTTCTCCTTGTCCGGTTACGGCAGGGAGAGCCAGATGGAGTAAGCGACCAAGTGCACAAGAAAGGAATGGGCGAACACCGCACTTGTTGCATTGAGCTGAGTCAATGTTGAAGGCGAACATGTTGATGGAAATTTTCTGCCCACAACTTGGGCATTTGCGGTGCATGTAAAAGTTGTCAAAGTCCCAGCCCTCAATATTCGGAACCAGCCCACGTGCATCGCGCAGTCGAACAATGTCAGCCGGCGTGATATCCTGGAGCAAGCTCCAGGGGTCAAAGCGACCAATGGCAACCGGCTCATCACCGTCCCGGTCCTCACAGAGATGCCAGGAAATAGAACTCATCCATGCGCCGGCCATGTTGTTGCCAATCAGGATTTGAGCGGCTGCCAGATCATCACCTTTGAAAATACCAACGGTACGATCCGTTGATGGAATATCAAGATTCCAAGCGTACCGAAGAGAGGTGCGATCTCGGTTTCTATGAGCCTTGAGATAATACCGCCTGAACCAGCGTTGCGATTCTGGTGAGTATCTGTTTCGGAAATCAACGATTACTTGCTCGGCACTTTTCGCGCCATGCGTGAGAATCAGGGCAGAAGCTTCCAGATTTTGCCCCTCATGTGGTGGCAGTACGATCGGTACGGCCGGTAAATGCACATCACTCAGTCGAATTAGGTCGTTCATGGCATTCCTCCTTTTTTTTCTTGCCAAAGTAATTCGATCATAGTTTCAAGATTATAGGCAAAGTTACTTAAAGCTCCTTTGAAAAAGCTAGCTTCATGATATTCATCAGTCGAAGTAATCTCACGACCGAGAAACCAATCGGCTAAGTTTGATAGTAACATCGTTTCATCAATGAATCGTTGCTTCATGTCTTGCCAGTCATGGGTCAGGTATTGTCGGTGCTCATCATCGTTTGTTCCCGGCATAGGAATTTTTGGTAAATGACCGCCATTTTTATAGTGTGTAATTTGTTCATCAAAGTAGGTCGAAACAAAATCAATAAAACCATCACGAATGATTGGTATTCTGATTTTGTTAAAGATGCTCATTTCTAGACAAGTTGTTAAATCCTGGTGTGTCATTCCAATTCCAAGATCATAGCTTTGCGAGAGAGGAAGGCCGTCCAATATTTCTCCAATTACATAAGCAATCAGCGGTGTAGGCAAAACGTCAATCAACTGAATTGCCACAGGAATGTTGTCTTTGTCTTTGACTGGAAAGTGAAATTCATTTGATCTGACTAAGCGACTAAGTAGAACTTTGATCAGATTGGAACAGCGACCTCTGTCGTCACTCAAAGAAAAGCCACAGTTGTTACATTTCATCCAAGATGGAATAAACATCAATAGGTCTTGACTGTAGGCTTTGTTACAGATAGGACAGATATGAGTTCTGAAGATTCCATCAAAGTCCCAATCTGTAATTGAGGTTTTTACCCCAACTATGTCGGATCTGTAGATTCGCTCTAACTTGGCTCGATCAGTTGACATCAGATCAATTATATCAAAGCGGCCCATGGCAACGAGTTGAGAACAGGCAAAGTCAGAGTAGATCTCCCAACGAACGCCAGTTAGAATTCGTTCCCAATTTGCTCCACCAATGGCCAGTTTTAGTACGTCAAGGTCTGGTTCGCCAGGAAAAATCCCGAGCAGTTTGTCCTGTGTTTTTGATTCTCGATCAAGCTTGGTTACTTGCCAGAGACGAGTTCGATTGAAGCGGACATCATACCAATAGATCTTTCTTTCGGTACACCAATCCGCCTCGAAAATTTGTCTAAATTTCCAGAAAATACTGGGTTGTTCGTCTGGGTTTAGATTTGTTAATGAACTAGGTTCTTTTCTAACCAGTTCGCTTGTCATTTTCAGTCCTCCTTTTTTGGCATTATACAGTAAATAACCAATAAATTTATCATGAATTATAATTTTTGTCAATAGTGGGGTGGTATATAGATGATTTTGTTGACAAAATATAGATTCATTGTTATTATTAGACCGACAATTATAAGGCGTTTGATTCCGGCTATCACCGGAAGAGCTTGAGAAAGAAAGTCCTTCGGGACAAGTAGAATCTCACGGATAAGCCCGTAACCGCTGTCAATTGAGTGAAACTTCAAGATGGTACCTTCTGCATTGCGGAATCTTGATCGGTTTCGCTTTTTTTATTTTACTTTATGAACTTTATAAACTTTTTAACTTTATGGCTAAGTCACCATTCGCTCAAAACGAAGAAAAATTAATTGAATACTGGGAAGAAAAAAATATTTTCCAAAAAACTTTAGAAAAAGATTCACCTAAAGGAAATTTTGTATTTTTTGAAGGTCCGCCAACTGCCAATGGTATGCCCGGGATTCATCACGTGCTGGCGCGCGCTTTCAAGGATGTGATTCCGCGCTACAAAACAATGCAGGGCTTTCATGTCCAAAGAAAAGCTGGTTGGGATACGCATGGATTGCCGGTCGAGCTTCAAGTTGAAAAAGAATTGAAAATTTCCGGAAAACCTGACATCGAAAAGTACGGCATTGAAGAATTTAATACCAAATGCAAAGAAAGCGTTTGGAAATACAAAAAGGAATGGGAAAATTTAACCGAGAGAATTGCATTTTGGGTTGATATGGAAAATCCTTATACAACTTATTCCAATGATTACATTGAATCACTCTGGTGGATCTTCAATCAGGCGCACGAAAAGGGTTTGGTTTACAAAGGTTACAAGGTTGTCCCGCAATGTCCTCGTTGTGGAACAGCATTGTCTTCGCACGAAGTAGCGCAGGGTTATAAAAACGTTAAGGAGAATTCAATTTACATTAAATTCAAAGTTAAAGATCAAAAAGATACCTATATTCTTTCATGGACAACAACTCCGTGGACATTACCTGGAAATGTTGCCTTGGCTGTTGGAGAAAAGATAGATTATGTGAAAGTAAAGGTTGGAAAAGAAATTTATATTCTGGCTGAGTCATTGCTCGGAGAAGTTTTCGAAGGTAAGGTTGAGGTTGTTGAAAAACTGAAGGGAAAGGATCTCGTTGGTTTAGAATACGAACCACTCTTCCCCGGTTCAATTGATCCTGGTGATAAAAAAGCCTGGTTTGTCGGCAAAGCTGACTTTGTCACAACTGAAGACGGAACCGGAATTGTCCATACAGCGGTCATGTACGGTGAAGACGATTTCCAATTTGGTCTTGAAAATGATTTACCTTTTGTGCATACAGTTGACGAAGGCGGAAAGTTTGTTGAAAGCACTCAGCAGTGGGCCGGAAAGTTTGTCAAAAGTCCTAAGGTTGAAAAGGAAATCGTTGAAGACTTGAAAAGTCGTGGTTTGTTATTAAAAGAAAGAATGTACGAACATGATTATCCGTTTTGCTGGCGCTGTGAAAGCCCGCTTTTGTACTACGCAAAAGATTCGTGGTTTATAAAAATGACAGCCCTGAAAAATGAATTAATAAAGAATAATAAAGAAATAAATTGGGTTCCTGACCATATTAAAACTGGTCGATTTGGTGAATGGCTCGAAAATGTTAAGGATTGGGCTATTTCCAGGCAAAGATATTGGGGCACACCACTTCCAATTTGGGAATGTGATGCGTGTGAACAGTTTGACGTGATTGGAAATTTTGCAGAGCTTGAGAAAAAAGCTGGTGCATTACCAAAAAATAATAAGGGTGAGCTCGATTTGCATCGGCCATACATTGATAAGCTGGAATACAAGTGTAAATGCGGTGGCAAGATGAAAAGAACTCCGGATGTTTGTGATTGTTGGTTTGATGCCGGCTCCATGCCGTTTGCTCAGCATCATTATCCATTTGAAAACAAAGAATTAATTGATAGTGGAGAGCAGTATCCAGCTGAATATATTTGTGAAGCGATTGATCAGACTCGTGGTTGGTTTTACACTATGCTTGCGGTTTCAACTTTTCTTGGCAAGGGCGCCAGTTACAAAAATGTAATTTGTCTTGGTCATATTCGAGATAAAGACGGGAAGAAGATGAGTAAGTCAAAAGGAAACGTGATCGATCCGTGGATGATTGCTGACAAATATGGAGTTGACGCTCTCAGAATGCATTTGTATACAATTAATCAGCCGGGCGAGCCAAAAAATTTTGATGAGAACGCAGTGAAAGACGTTTTGCGTAAAACCGTAATGCTGCTGGGAAATGTTGTTAATTTTTATGGAATGTACGGGGAAGTTAAAAGTCAAAAGTCAAAAGTCAAAAGTCAAAATGTACTAGATGTATGGATTGGTGCAAAATTAAATTTGCTAATTCGGGATGTGACAAAAGATTTGGAAGAATATCATGTTTTTGAAAGTGGGCGAAAGATTATGGATTTTATTGATGAGCTTTCTACTTGGTATGTGCGCCGTTCTCGTGACAGATTTAAAACTGAAGGTGAAGACAAAGAAAATGCCGTGGCAACCTTGAATTATGTTCTGAATGAATTTGTAAAATTGATCGCTCCGTTCATGCCGTTTGCTGCCGACAGTTTTTATCAGAAACTTGGCAACGAAAAAGAATCAGTGCATTTGGAAGACTGGCCTAGCTTTGATAAGAAATTAATTGACGAAAATGTTTTGAAAGAAATGGAATTGGCTCGGCAGGTCGTTGAGCTTGGATTGTCAGCTCGTGATGAAAAATTAATCAAGGTTAGACAACCATTGCAGTATCTTCGTTATCAGGGAAAAAAGCTTGATGGTCAATTAGAAAATATTATTGCGGAAGAAATTAATGTCAAAGAAGTAAAACACACCAAAGAGGTGAGAGAACAAGCAGATAGTGTTGTTAAAGAAGCTTCAAACATAAAGGTGGGATTAAACGTTGAATTAACAGAAGAACTTAAACTTGAAGGCCTAGTTCGTGAATTAACTCGTCAAATAAACAATCTTCGCAAAAATCAGGGACTAACTCGAACAGATCAAGTTAAATTAGTTTATAATACAGATGGTGAGCAGTTGAAAAAACTTTTTGCTAATGAAGAATTGGTTGAAAAGTTAAAGCAAGCGACTTTATTGACCGGTGTTGAAGAAGGAAAGGGAGAAAGCAAAGTTAAGGTTAATGATGAGGAGATTGAGATTAGTTTAATTAAGTAGCGTTATAAAAAAAGATCTCCCGAGAGACGGGAGCTCTTTTTTTGTTTTATAAATTATTTGTGATTTTTTTATGATCCTCCTTTGCTTTTCCCCACATATATTCAAAAAGTAAACGAAAGGTGATGGCAATGTTCTCGTTTTCAATTAGCGTCGTAATGAGTTCTTTTTTTAACGATGTGATCGCGATCTTGTTGTCATATACAATTATGCGTGATGGAAATTTGAATTTCTCAGGTATAAAGCGAACTTCTACGCCAGCTTGCTTTCGAAGTTGCAAGTATTCAGTGAGTTCTTTTTCGTTTAATTCCAGTTTTGGATGATTGATGACTCGCGCTTTGATTCCAAGTCTTACGCGTTGTTTAACGTTTTCAAAAATTAAATTTTTGTGTTCTGGATCGTCTTTGTAGTGAAAAGAAGAAATAATGCAAAGAGGAGTTTTTGTTGTTAATAGATCTTTGTAAAATGTTTCTGTTTCGCGATAGCCTTTGAATATTTGGATAACAGGTTTTTCTGTGGCGCTTTGAAATAGAGAGGTTAGGGCCGGCAATATTTCTCCGAGGCCGTTTCTTTGTAAATCAAGTTTTTCTTGTTTTTCTTTGATGATCTTTTGTAATTCTTGTGGCGGGTTTGCTTGGAACAATGTTTTGTTTCCAGGTTTTTTTATTTCAGTAATCAGCCCGATGTCCTCAAGTTGGCGTAGGACATTGTAGGCATCGCCTTTTTTTAATTTGGCTGTTTCAAGGATAGGAGTAATTGTTGATGCCCCTAGACCAAGTATTACTTCGTAGAGCATGGCTTGTTTTTTGCTTAATCCGAGGGTTTGAAGTTGGGCGTCGTACATAGGTTTGGTTATAATATTTAGTTTCTGTTTTCATTATAGCAAACATATGTAATTTTGTCAAGTTTTTGTGACGATTTTATCGTAGTAGTATTGTCTAAATTTAGAAAATATCCTGGAATTGGTTACTAGGTCTTGACAAAAGATTATATATCTGCTATAATGTTTTGTAAAGTGAACATTTGGAGCTTTGATTATATGTCTCTTGCTGACCTGTTTATTGATTACAATGGACAGGTGCCATGAGAATTTCGTCTCTACTAGAGTTATTAATTTATTAAATAGTTCTGGTAGGGAAAAAATCATTTAAAAAAAGCAAATTTTTATCGGCTGAAAAATATTTTTGAAATTTTTCAGAAAAGCGTTGATTGATTTCAACAAAATATTTATTAGTTAAATAGCTAAAATTAAACAAAAATATGAATTATTAATCATAAGTGTTGAAGGGACTTGACAGGTTTAAAAATGTATGCTATTATGTTTTGTCAGGTGAAAAAAAAGTTTTCACCTTCGCACATTACGGGGCTTTGGCCTTGTTTTCTAGAAACGAGGAGGTAGGCGTGGGGTTGTTACCGAATACAGGTTCGTAACAAAATTTGGAAATTGCAGTAGAAGCTGTATTCGGTAACAGCCCCTTAAACTGAAACCTTGTTTCCGGAGTAAGGAGATGTTTTATAACAACTCCATGTTCTCTCGCTTATATACATGCCATTAATTCATATCATTTATTTGGTAACATATTACAGAGAGAACTAAGAAATTTCTTGATGAGACTAGCCTTGTCTTCTAAGCTAAATTTATTTACTTGGGAGATGAGTAGTAGTCTTGTCCTCGGATAAGTTGGTCATTTACAAATTAAAATTTTATATACAATACCGGTTGGTAGCGCGCAGCTGCTTTCCCAGGTTGAAGCCTTGGCTGACCTCACAAAACAGAGAACTATAATCGCCATTGGAGGTGAAGCGAGGAGGCAAGGGCTTTGTAGAATAAAATACGAAAAGTTTAGGTGACTCTCAGTGAGCACTTAGTCAGGTAAAAGAATTTTACCACTGCGCACCTATCACAGAGCTTAGATTATATAGTGGTTAGTTGGTTATCGATCCCATCTCAATCGAAACCAACAGGGAGTTTTACTACCCAACCATAACAACAACTGACACAAGCAATTGGGTGCTTGTGTCCCTATCAGAGTAATTAAATTAATATTTGATTATTGCGATAGGCTGTGGAGTGCTTGATATCCAAATCTCCGCCTACGATCATATCCCCAACTTACACAAGCTCCTAGAGCTTGTGCATTTATCAGAGCGGTTTATTTATTGAATAGATTTTTCTGGTAGATCATTGTAAATTGTAGGGTTAAGAAATAACAGTTGGTGTCCGCCCACTTCTGTTGTTTCTAGTGTAATCTGTTTTGACTTGGCGGTCGTCCTTGGATGTTGGGCTATCCTGTTATTACTCTATGTGTTACTGGGGAAACTCAGTATGATGTATGCACTAATTAAAGTGTATACAAAATCCTGGCGAGGGGGCTGGGAGCATATAAAGGCAGGCAAGAGTTTCCAGGGTTCGCGACCTGGATTCTCTTGTGGACATATCCAGTTCGCTACTGGAGATTGTTCAATAAGTCCAAGGATGAAGGTGGGGGATTTGCACTATCCCTGGGGACTGCGTGCGCCGTGATAATGCGGCAAGCGTATGTCCAATGTCATCCTTCTGCAGGGGATGGCAAAATGTGGTCAAAGACGACGCCATCGGTATACAAATCGGTGGAGGGTTATCCCAAAGATCGTCAGTGGAACTCTGCCTAGAGTTCCCATTTCCCCTATTTTTGTGGGACGGGAGTGTAGGTCGGTTGCGCGGCCAAAACGGACAGCTTTAACCCTACGGGGTTTTGCGCTGTAAATGGGGGTGCTATTTAGACCTCAAAATTCTACTTGATGAAGGCTACCCGTCGCCTTTGAATCAAAGAGTAGAAAACGCAAACTAACTAATCCGTCAACTTCACAAGTTGATGGATCTACCAGAGCGATTTATTTATTGAATAGATTTTTCTGGTGGATTAATGGAGGAGGTTGTCATGCGTTTTTTTGATGCAGAGACGATTGAGACTGTTCGCCAGGCTATCTGTCAGATAGACGACCGGAAAAGGCTTGTTTATCTGTCTCAGTGTTTGGAGTGGAAGGGAGATCTCGGTGTTTGGGTGGCAGCAGCAGCTGTCCCTTCCGAGTTGATCTTTCCTGCTCTCCTCTCTCTGTCGTGTGAGGACTTGCTACATCTGGAGGATCTGTTTGTTGCTGAAGTCATGATGATTTGTGACGAAGTAGTACACGGTCCGATGGATGTTCTTGATCTCTGCCTGCGCTACGATGATCTTTGCCAAGTTCGTAATTTGATGCAGGATGTTTTCTCTGAGAAGAGTCTTCGCTGCATTGAGGTTACACTGGGAACTGCAAAGTCACTCGTCGGCCACGCGGCTCTTCCTCATCCTACCCACCTTTAGGCAAGTCCATGTACTTGTCTCCCCCTCAGATAATCTAATTAGTTTAGATTATGCGAGTGGGATTTGTAATAAATGTTTTTTGATTATAATAATGGCTTAACAAAAGGAGATGCCATGAGTAATTCCCGTCGGGTGCTGGAGTCTGAGGCGACCAAGATGCTCCGTGATAATGGGTATACTTGGTCTGGTCGGGTTCGCGGTAACGTGGATCCTCGCCAGTGTCGGTTTGATAAGCGGATCATTTTGACCCCGTCAAAGTGCCGCTGATCAAACCATAACCCCGACCGAAAAGGAGGTGCTCTATGTTCGGTCAAACATGCAGAGTTCTTTGCCATGCAAAGACTCTTCACTTGAGCAGTTAATTATAAAATTGACTTTTGAAGTGAAGAAATTTAATTTAATAAACCCCTTGGAGGTGTCTGATGAACGATCGCAAGAATGTGTGTTACCGGTCTTACGGCGAAATTTCGAAGGGTATCTTCCTGGACACGGCAGGATACTGCCTGGATGATTCGGAAGATCGTTACGAGGTTGTGTTGACTGAGGGTATGCTCTTTGGCAAGATTTTTCTGCGCCAGGACAGTTTCGGAGAGCACATCCCGGTAACTGATCCGAAGGTCATCGCGCGGGTTCTGGCGCTCCAGGCTGAGGACGCTGCGATCGATGCGGCTCGTGATGCCATGGCACAGTCCTTGGCTGATCGGTTGCACGACGGGAATGCTCTGGCCGTGACCATGTTCCGATCGCACTTGGAATTCGAAGGTAGCCTGGAGTTGTTCCCTGTGGAGCATGAAGGGATTAGCTTTTATCAGGTCGGTCGGAACGCCTCGCATGAATTCTATCTTGGTCTGAAAGATGGCCAGGCCTACTGCTACTCGTGCGGTGAAGGCTGGGAAGATGAGGGCGAGTGGCATTCGGACGAGAGCCTATACCCAGTCGACGACTGGAGTGGCTACTGCGGCCACCACTAGCCGCACCAAGAGTCTTACTACACCGTAAGGCTCTTTTTTATTTGTAAAAATTTGAAAATGTGATAGTATTGAAATAGAAACTAGCTTATATCTTTTAGGTGATAGATGGACAACAACTGTAAAATGTTTCATGTTTTGAATTTGAAATTTAGAATTTAGTTTGTCATTTGTCATTTTGAATTTGTCATTTGTTCTATGGATATAGGTATCGAAAAAGCAAACCCAACTTCATACAAAAAAGGAGTTCCCAAATTTTTAAAAACAATAGTAATTGTTTTTTTGCTTTTTTGTTTTATCGTTTTTTTGATTGTAATAAGAGTTCAATTTAAATATAGTGATAAGATAATTAATGACACCGATTTGACCTCTCCAAATGTTGGTTTGGTTTTTGGCGCCGGCCTCAAAGCCAAGGGAGTGCCGGGCGCTGTATTAGAAGACCGGATTTTGACTGCCATAAAATTATATCAGGACGGCAGGCTTGGTAAATTTATTTTGGCGGGCGATAATAGTACTGCTGGACACAATGAAGTTCAGGCTATGAAAAATTCTGCGCTTGAACTTGGTCTAAATGAAGACGCCATTCTTGAAGATCATGCCGGACTAAGTACTTATGATAGTTGCCTGCACGTCAAAGAAAGTTTTGGCTTGAATAAAATAGTTTTAATAACTCAAAAATATCATTTACGTCGGGCACTTTATATTTGTAATGAACTGGGAATTGATGCTAGAGGAATCGCCTCGGAAAATAGGGGTTATTCCAGTCAGTTCAAATTTACAGTCCGGGAATGGTTGGCCAGTGTGGAAGCATGGCTAAAGGTTAAATAATTTAAAGTAGATTTAGAGGCAATACTTGATCTACTGATTTTCTACATGATCTACTGATAGTATTTTATTTAAATCATGTAGATCAGTAGTAAATCATGTTGATCATGTATTATTTTCTAATCTGCATAATATATGACAGTAGCACAAATTTTTAATCTGGCAACTAAAATGGGAATCAAAGCAGACCTTCGTGGTGAAAAGCGAGTTTTGCAATTGCAAAAAAAATTGAAAGAGCGATATGATAAATTGACCGGTGAAAAGAAAAAAGATTTTGACAAAGACAAATTAAATAACCCATATTCAGACAGTGGTATCCATTTTGATAATAAAAAAGAAGTAAAAAAAGTCCTTTGTGGTATTGATATAGATACTTCTGAAATGCTTTTGGCAAAGGAACTTGGTGGCGTTGATTTGGTGATTTGTCATCACCCGATCGGCAAGTCATTGGCACGGCTCCATGATGTGATGGATATGCAAGTAGAGGTTCTTGCTGGTTATGGTGTGCCAATTAATATTGCGCAAGGTTGTTTCAAAATGCGCATCCAGGAGGTCTCTCGTGGAGTAAGTCCGATTAATCATTATAAAGTGGTTGACGCAGCAGAGCTTTTGAAAATTAATTTAATAAATGTACATACCTCTTGTGATAATTTATTAGCTGATTTTTTGAAAAAGAAAATGGCTCGCAAGAAATTTGAATATGTAAGTGAGGTTATTGAATTTTTTGAAGAAATTCCTGAATATGCAGAAGCCAAGAAAAGAGGTGCTGGCCCAAATCTGTTTACTGGTAGTCCTGAAAATTTTTGTGGCAAGATTGCTCTTACTGAAATTACTGGTGGAACAAGCGGGTCAAAGGATATTTTTGAAAAGATGGCACAAGCTGGCATTGGGACAATTATCGGAATGCACATGAGTGAAGAAAACAAGAATGAAGCGGAAAAACATCATCTCAATGTTCTGATCGCCGGGCACATGTCGTCGGATTCTCTTGGCGTGAATTTATTTCTTGATGAACTGGAGAAAAAGGGAATTGAAGTTGTGACAAGCTCTGGCATGATTCGAATCAAAAGATAATGTAAGCATTTTACCTTTGGCGTATGCCAATTGACATCTTTATTATTCTATACTATGATATTTAAGTTGTTCTTTGTGTTCGGTTGGCAAGAACTGGAAGGAAAAAAGGAAGGAGGGCCAATGGCAGAGATCGCCGTGTTTTGTCAGGAGTGCGGACTGGAGGAAAATGATCACAATTTTGATATTGCTGCGAATGGAGACATCGTCTGCGTTTGCGGTAGTGAAAATGTGGTTATGAGCCATCTAAGGCATCGTTGTTCTGAATGTCAAATTATTCCAGTCAAGGAGCCTCTAGCTCTGTGTGCTCTATGCCGTGATTTTATTGAGAAGGAGAAAGCAAGACTGGCATCAAGAGGCTTTTTGTCCCTGCCAAGTTGCGGGAACATTGCTGCAAGTCCTATTCGTTAAGAAACAGAAACTGGCCTTCACTAGGCCAGTTCTTTTTTTAGAATAAATAAGTGTAACAACTTTGCTAATTTAACGTCATAAAGAATGTAGGGCAAGCTTATTTAGCCCTATTTCGCCTTATTAATATATGAACAAAATAAATCACAACTATTTAATGACACAGGGCACTGATTGCAAATCAGGTGCTGATTTTGGCATTGTGCCAAATTCAGTCCAAACTGATTTGACCAGTAGTTCTATTGAGATAGTTGTGTTTAATTATACATAAAACAAATTATCAAAACCTCCAATAGTGCGTCCGGCCAGATCAGCTGGGCGTATTTAATTTTAAAACCTTGGAGGTTTTGTCATGACAAAGAAAATTATTCGCAGTTACTTGTTCTTTATATTCTTATTCAGGTTCCCGTTTGCATTTCACCACGCAATTTATGTCTTGTTCCTTATTGATAATGGAATGAGCATGTCTCAGATCGGCTTGATTAATTTTGCGTTCTTGGCTGGAGTTTTTGTTTTTGAAGTTCCAACCGGTGTGGTCGCAGATTTTTTTGGCAGAAAATTTTCAGTAGTGCTCGGCACATTTGTTACCGGTCTCGGAAGTCTGGTTTATTTTCTGAGCTATAGCTTCTGGTTCTTTGTCTTGTCTGAAATAATCGTCGCATTTGGAATTAGTTTGATTTCAGGTGCACTTGAAGCCTGGCTGAAAGACTCATTGGATATGAACGGATACAAAGAAAAAATCGGCGGGGTATTTTCCAGCGGAGAAATAACAACTCGAATAGCTTCTATGTCGGGTGGGGCGATTGGAGCCTTCGTCGGTATTTCTAGCTTACGGTTGCCTTTGCTTATTTCCGGCATCGGCATAATAATTGGCGCAATGATTTCTATTTTCATAATTGATGAAAGCTATTTTGAAAAGAAAAAGCTCGGCTGGAGAAAAAGTTTTTACGGCATGGGCTTGATTGTGAAGAAAAGTATTCATTATGGTTATAAAAATAAGAGTATCTGGTATTTGGTTCTTGCCGGTAGTATGTTTGCTCTTGTTTTGCAACCATTGAATATGAACTGGTCAATTGTTTTTGAACAGAAAATTGGCTTGTGGATTGTCTCACTTGCTTGGGTCGGAATAAAATTTTTTGAAATGTGTGGGAATTATTTATGTGGAAGATTGATAAAAAGGGGTGTGTCGGAAAAAACATTAATGGTGATTGGTGTGATTGAAGTCGGCGTGTTTGTTTTTCTGGCTGGTATGATTCAGTACGGTTGGATAGTGCTTGTCTCCTTCTGGCTTCATGAAGTTGGACGGGGGATATTCAATCCGGCTCAAAAGGCATATTTGCATGACAATATTCCTTCAACAGAGAGAGCTACAATTGGTTCATTTAACTCAATGATTGTAAAGCTGGGCGCCGCAATCGGTTGGGTAGGAAGTGGGATACTCTCTGATCTACTGGATGTTTCTCTTATCTGGATAGGTAGTGGTGCAATTTGTTTCCTGGTAATTCTTATATTGAGGAAATTGAAGTAAAAAAATAGACGCGACTTGGAATCAAGTCGCGTCATTTTCTTTTTAGGCCGTTATGGCCTCTTTTTCAAGTTTCTCCTCTCGACGGGTGAGGCATCTCGGTGTGAGATTGTGGACCTGTCCCATCGTGATGATGTCCGTCTTGCTGACGTAGATGACGAAGTCCCCGGAAGGAGCGTTGTTCAGGTCGCCTTCGTCAGCTTCGACGTCGTTGCCACTGTCTTCGAAATAGATCCCTCCATTCTCAGCAGCGTCCGGATCAAGCAGGCAGAATTCCTCGTAAAGATCCTTCATGCCTTCAACGGTATTGTTGTCCAGCAGAGTGATCCCAACGACCTCTTTGCCAGCTTCATTCAGGTACCTGGCAATCAAGACGTCGATCACCTTTTCAGGCTCGCCGTTTTTGTGACTCCAGAAGTTTTTCTGTCGCAGGTGATAGCGAACCAGCTTGGTTGTGAGCCGCGTCGCGTTGTCGATCAAGAGATAGTTCAGCCCATTAATCGTATGCGACATTGTACCTGGATCCGCGAGAAGTGCCTTGATCTTCCTCTTGGCAACGACTCTCCAATTGTACCAGGCATTGAGCATCAGCAGGCCGGCGCGAACTTTTTCTTCGTCCGGAATGTCACCGGACTCAATGGACATGTTGCTAAAGAGCTTGACCACGTCGATCGGCCACGGAGTATTCCGGACCAGGCGCAGATCTCTCTCCACTCCTTTGTCTACCAAGAACTGATAGCCGTCGTTTCTCGCTTCCTTTACCGCCGGATTTATTGCCGGTCGGCTTCGCGGTGAATCTACCCAGTCGGCGCAGTCAGCGATTTCCCGCATGGCGTGATCGCGTTGCAATTTGGGGAAGTCCACAAGCACCCGTCTTGTCGCGCTCGCGTACTTGTCCTTTAGCGAATTCCCTTCCTCATCCTTCCCGTGGTGGTTGTATTTTCCCGGACCGCAATCGAAATATTCCACGATTGTTCCCGGGGTAACCGGATGTGGGTAAATCGGTTCCTCGGCCCCCATGAACCCAAATTGGATGTTTGGGTTTTGGAGAGCTTCGATGATGTTGAATCCCATACCTCTTAACCAGGTAAAGAATCCGGAAAGTACGTCATAGTCTGCGCCTGTGTGTCCGACTAGCAGATAGTTGGGCTGGGAGTTTTTTCCTGTAAGAGCATCCATTTTCTCCTCCAATTCGTTAAATTACGTTAAAAATAGTTATTAATGATCATTTGTCTAAGGATGTATTATAGCGTATTTTTACGATATTGTCAAGGCCTTGGCCCGCTATATTTGACAAATCCTTATTCTCTGCTAAAATTACTGTATATGAACCAACCTGAATTATTAGCTCCGGCTGGCAATCTAGATAAGTTAAAAACAGCTTTTGCTTTTGGCGCTGATGCTGTATATTGCGGTATCCCGGAATTCTCTCTTCGTGTTCGAATAAATCAGTTCGATTTTGCTAAATTAGATGAAGGAATTCAGTATGCGCACAGTCTTGGAAAGCGAGTTTATGTGACTGTAAATATCTTTGCGCATAATAAGCATTTACTGGATCTTGAAGATTATATCCTGGAATTAAAGAAAATACAACCAGATGCTCTGATTATTTCCGACCCGGGTATCTTATCTATGGTAAAGAAAATTTGGCCGAATGTCAAGATTCATCTTTCAACCCAGGCCAATTGTACCAACTGGCAATCAGCAAAATTCTGGCATGAACAGGGGATTAGCCGAATCGTTCTCGGCCGCGAAGTTACATTGGATGAAATTCACGAAATTCACGAAAAAGTTTCGGAAGTTGAACTGGAATGTTTTGTGCACGGCGCAATGTGCATGTCATATTCTGGTCGGTGTTTGTTATCAAAATTTTATAATGATCGCTCTGCTAATTTGGGCGATTGCACTCAACCATGTCGATGGAAATATGACGTGGAATTGCGGGAAGAAAAACGGCCGGAACTACCATTGGAAATAGAAGAAGACCAACACGGCAGTTATATAATGAATTCAAAAGATTTATGTCTGGTTGATTCTTTGGAAGAGCTGAAAGAAGCTGGCGTTGTTTCGTTCAAGATCGAAGGAAGAGCAAAGAGCGCGTATTATTTAGGCAATACGGTCAAGGTTTACAGAGAGATTATGGATAATGGAACACTGAATATAACTCAACCAATTGAAGAATTAAAAAAATCCCAAAACCGTGGATTCACAACCGGATTTATTTTTGGAAAAGATAAAGTAGAACAGAAGACAGATAAATGTCATGAAGAATGTGAATGGGAATTCTGTGGGATTGTTACGGATTACCTGCCTTCGCTCTTGGGGAGCTTCGGCAAGGCAGGCGGATCTGGTACGGATGTACGGATTAAAGTTCATAATCAAATATTTGTTGGAGATCAGATTGAATTCGTTGTGCCGGGTGGAGAGAATTTTGAAATTAAGATTGAAAAAATGTATGATGAAGATATGAATGAAGTTTCCGAAGCGCATGGTGGGCAGGGAAAAAGCATTATCATTCCAGTTAAAAAAGATTTACCGAAATATACATTGTTGAGAAGGAAAGTAAGGAATCTATAATCCAAAAGGGGTGTCCATGAACATTAAGGTTTTGAAAATGAGCGGAGAATTTACATTTTTTAATCCTGCCAAGCGGGATAAAACAGCGGGTGTCTTTCTTTTGTATGATGATGGAAGTGGGAAACTGACTTTGATCATTGACGAAGCAGGTCATATGTATCATCTGGCGCTTTATTACAAAATCAGACATGCGTTTGGTTTAACTCTTGCACAGTGTATTGGTGGCGGTCGGTATCGTGAACGATCATTACGTTCGACGAGGCCGGATGCTGCCTGGGCGGTTAATGACGATTGTTCTTTGATGGACAAAAAGCGGACAATTCCCTCGGAGCTATTGGAACAAATCGCTTTGATTATCACAAATAATGCGACTTGGTACTATGCTTCCTAGCAAAACAAATCTCAGCCTGCATTCTGGCTGGGATTTTTTAATAACGCAAAAACGCGAAACGAGCAAAATCGCAAAAAGTACGAATCGATTTTTTCGCGCTTTTCCAACTTTTGCGCTTTCGCGTCTGCAGGTTGACAGAATAATTTTTAGATGATAGGTTTAAATATAATAGATTGTCCTTTTTAATGGAGTAAGCCCTTCTTCGTTTTGTACTTTGTCAGAGCTTCGAAGGGCGCGGGAGGGAATTGCCATGGCACCTTTAACAGTTTGTTGGAAATGCTTTTCAGAGTACAAAGGAACAGAGAAATGTTGTCCGAATTGCGGTGAAACAAATAAGGGCGGAGGCGAAAAGACCAGGCCAGATTTTCCGTTTGGTATGAGACTTGGGAAAAATGAGCCCGCCATGTGGTGTACCAATCTTCAAGCTGGTGATATGATCATTTATGTTTGGGATGACAAGGAATGTCTGCAGTTTTTCCGAGGCAAGCAGAGAATTTGGCTCTTCAAGAGTGGTCATTGGGTCAAGTCGATTTTGAGTAACCGTTTTGGGCAATATGATCCAGGGTTAAAAGGCAATTTGAAATTTGCTGTGCAGGGATTTGTTCCTGTTCTTGCAGCTGTTCTCGGGCTTCGAGCAATCAAACGACCAACCAAGAAAGGCCGAGATAGATGGGTCCTGAAATAATGAATTGCAACCTGCTAGCACAAAGGGGGTTTTGATGGACAAGGTGGAACAGTTTGGAGAAGCTTTAAAGGATCATTTGAGTTGTTCTAGGAGATGTGGGAGGGCACAGTAAGAGAGAGCATCGGCTGGTTATGGATGCCTTCATACAGACCCAGGTGAATTGGCAGCAATGGATAATATGAGCAATGCATTTATAGCTCTTTCCAGAAGTGAAACTCGAGTAAAAGAACTTTGGGTAGAGCTTTCTGATGATGAGAAAGAACAAGTGAAAAGTCATTTTGATTACTCCTTAGAGCGTTTGGGGTTTGAGTTAAAATAAGAAGTATAATTCCGTGACAAAGCTCGCGGAATTTTTTGTTAGTTCAAAAAGGGGCTCCATAGTCTCTTCGTAGCCCCTCGACTTCACTCGGGACAGGCTCCGCGAAGAAGAGCTGTGGAGTCATAATGGGGTATTTCAAATTGCCCCAACCAGGGCTCCACAGTGCTTCGCAAATATGGAGCCCCCTTTCCAACTTAACAGGTTGAAATTTCAAGCAAAATGAGGTATCATGAAACATGAAACATGGAGCGTGGAGCATGGATCAATTCTTATCAGTTGTTCTATGTTCTATGAGTAATGTTGTATGAGCTATGATTGCATTTATAAAAGGCAAAATTAAACAAAAAGACAGCAATTTCCTTGTCCTGGAAAACAACGGAATTGGTTACAAGATCTTTGTTCCGGCCGAAGTTTTATTGAAAGCAGAAATTGATTCTGAACTGGAATTGCACACTTATCAGTATGTGCGCGAAGACGCACTTGGGCTTTTTGGTTTTATAAAACATTCAGAATTAAAACTATTTGAACAATTGATTTCAATATCAGGAATCGGACCGAAAACTGCGCTGGGCGTTTTTGCAATTGCCAGCCCGGAAGATATTATTTCAGCGATTATAAATCAGGACGCTTCCATTCTAAAAAAAGTTTCCGGAATCGGATCGAAAACTGCAGAGAGAATTGTCCTCGAATTAAAAAACAAAGTACTTCCTTCAGTTGGAATGGGCGATCTTAAATCCAGTGAAGCTATGGGCGCAGATTCAGATGCGATTGAAGCCTTGGTCAGTCTTGGCTATTCAGTCGGGCAAGCCAGAGAAGCGCTCAGAAAAGTTCCGGCAGATGTGACAGATGTTAGCGAGAAAGTGCGCGAAGCGTTAAAAAGGATTTAGGGAAAGGTGTCAGAAGTTAATTAAGCGAACTAAGCGAATTGAGCGAATTGTCTAAGCCTAAAATTTTAAATTTACTTAATTCTCTTAATCTCTAAATTCGCTATATTATTTTATGCAAATCCGCGAAGCCACAATTGGTGAAAAAGAAAAATGGAACGAATTTGTCCGCACAAACGAGGCGGGTTCTTTTTTGCAATCTTACGAGTGGGGTGATTTTTTGGCGCAAGTCAAGGACAAGGTTTGGCGATTTGTAGTTGAGAAGGATAATGAGTGGCTTGCGGTTTTTTTTATATACAAACAAAATATGCAATTGGGTCAGAGCGTGCTTTATTGCCCTAGAGGACCCGTTTTTCTCGATAAAATGACGGATTCTGTCGCACAAATATTTTCTTTGATTGTGAAAAAAATTAATGAAATTGCTAAGAATGAAAACGGTTTGACTTTTGAATTGGACCCTTTAACCAATGATCAAAACTGGTTGAAAGTCTTTGGTGAGCATCGTTTTGAGAAAACAAAATTGGACATGCAACCTCGACACACTTTGATTTTGGATTTAAGAAAAGAGGAAGAGGATTTATTAAACCAAATGAATCAGAAAACCAGATATAATATTCGTTTGGCACAAAAAAAGGGTGTAGAAATTATTGCTGATAGTTCAATGTACAAGGAGTTTTATGAATTGTTAAAGAAAACAATGCAACGTCAGAAATTTATTTATTTTTCGCAGGAGTATTTTAAAAAGTTGCTAAAAGTTCCGTTTGCTAGGTTGTATTTGGTGAAATTTGAGGGAAAAATTATCGCAGCAAGTATTATGGTTTTTTGGAATGACACCGCCACGTACTTATTCGGCGCATCTGATTACAAATTCCGCAATATAATGGCTCCGCATCTATTGCAATGGCAGGCAATAAAAGATGCAAAGGCTGAAGGGTTGTGGTTTTACGATTTTTGGGGTGCTGCTCCGCCGGACTCAACCGGCAGGGAAGCAAACTGGGCCGGATTTACAAAATTCAAAATGGGATTTTCGCCGAACGCGGAAATAACTGAATATATTGGCACTTATGAAAAAGTTTATCAGCCGGTGAAACTCGGATTATATCGATTTATTCGGAAAGCATTCAAAGCTTGAGGTGCTCCTTTCTAACTTTTTAACTTTCTACTTTTAACTTAGTTAATGAATATCCAAAAACTTAAAATTTCAGCGATTTTCTTTTCTGTCATGTTGTGTCTCAACACGATCTATTTTTTTGTTTACTTTTCTTTGCTTGATCTAAGCTTTTCCTGGCTACAGTTATTTTTTATCGCAATTGTAACTTTGAGCTATTGCCTGCTGTTAAGTTTTTTGCGGTACAAGTTGTGGCATCTTCTTTGTTATTTGGTAATGATGGTTGTTTATGTTTCATCATTGGTCAATTTTGCATATTATTCAGTGTATCGTGTTTTTATTGATTTTAGTTTCAATCAAGCCGGCCAAATGAATCCAATGATGTTCAATCACCTCAAAGATTTTTATTATGAGGTTCCAGGCAGATTGTATTTGTTAGCAATAGTAATTTTTGTCGGAATACTTATCAATTCGATTTTATTTTATAGCTTGACGGCGAAAAAAAGTGAAAAGTTTTTATTCAATTTTTCAATTAAAAACTTAATTTCAAAAAATAAACCTCGATCAAAGAAATACGTGATGGGGCTGGTAATTGTTTTTTGTCTTGTGAACTTGATTGCTTTCGGAGCTTCCTCATATTTATATAATAACCCTCGCGATACTTGGTCGAATCTAAAGGGGCAGGTCGCTGATCTTGGTTTTTTTGGGCATTTTTACAGTCAGGTTTATGCCAGCACTCGGGATGATCTTGTCGGTTCAGATCAGGGAACAGCATATTTAGAACAAACAAAAGAATTGTATTCCAGGTTGGATATTTTAAATGAGCGTGAAACAGTTTCAACAATAGCTCTGCCGGAATTTTCGGAAAAGCCGAATGTCTTAATTGTACAGATGGAGTCAGCCGGTTCCTGGATAATTGAAAATTCACAAAGTCCGATGCCTTATTTACAAAAATTAATTAAGGAAAATGTCTCTGTGCCGAATTTTCAGCCTAATAGTTGTCAAACAATTAATGCTGAATTTTCGTCTCTGTGCAGTTTTTGGCCAAATTCTTATGAGCCGGTTAGTTATTCTCATCAACAAAATCAATATTATTGCCTGCCAAGTATTTTAAAAAACAGATACGATTATTCTACGTATTTATTTCACTCTGATTATCCGGAATTTTGGAACAGGGATGTCTTGTCGCCAAAGTGGGGTTTTGATAATACTTATTTTGTACCGCATTATAAAGTAAAAGAAGATGACGCCTCAGTTTACAAAGATGCGGTTAAAACTTTGGCAAAAGAGTCGGAGCCATTTTTCGCAGAAATTATTACTTTTACCGGACATGGTCCGCACAATGATAATTATGTGACTTACAATGATTGGTCAAATAATTTGAAAATTAAGGATTTTACTGGAAAAATAGATAAGAGGATTTTAAGCAATTCAGCTTTGAGCGAAAAAGAGATCAGGCGCGTTTTTGGGTTTTTTGTCGAGGTTGATAATGCGCTCAAAGTTTTGTTTGAAGAATTGGAAGATAAAAAGCTTTTGGATAACACAGTTGTATTAATTTATAATGACCATCGTTATTATGATTTTTCAGATAAGGATCCGTTGTTGAAATTTGATTTATATAATCGCAGTCCGTTTTTAATCATTACTCCGGACAAACAAAAAGGTGTTGTACAACAAATAGCTTCTCATGTAGATGTGGCGCCGACAATTTTGAATTTAATTGAGCAGGATGATTATCAGCCGGTTGAACATTTTGTTGGTACAAGTTTGTTTTCTGAAAATCATCCGAACACTGTTTTGAATAAATGTCTCGGCCAGATTTATTTTATGAATGAAGATATAATTATTGAAGGAAACGCCAAATCCGGAATGTACAGCGTTTTGGATTCAAAAGATTCATTGACCCAAATAAAAAAAGACCATTGGCTGGATCTTGTAGGTGATTTAGTTGCGGTGAGTGATAAGACTATTTATGAGGATGGGCTTTTAGGGGAATAAAAAAACAGGTAGGGAACGGTCGCGACCGTTCCCTACCTGTTTTTTTGTTAACCAATTTTAATTATTTTACATTTTGTATCCTTGTTTCCCAGTTTTAGATCGAATATATCGCTAACCTTTTTCCCTAGCAAGGCAGAGCCGAGCGGAGAGTGGCGGGAAATTATATTCAGAGCCGGATTTGTTTCCACTGAACCGAGAATTTTGTAAGTTTTTTCCTGGCCGTTAATTTCAATGGTGACGGTGTGACCGACGCTGACATTTGAAATGTCTTTTGCCGGATTAATTACTTCGGCTCTATTGAGCTGGTCTTCAGTTTCTTCAATCCCGCGGTTTATTCCGCGAAGTTTTCCTTTGGCCATTTGATAGGCGGCGTTGTCTGAAAAATCTCCCATTTCCGCCAGTCTTTTTACTTCAGATATTGCTGTCGGCTGAGCGGATTTTAATTTTCCAAGTTTATTTTTCAATTCCAAATATTTATCCGATGTTATGACCGGGTCAGGTTTCTTTCTGACTGTATCGTATCTTCTTTTTGGTACTCGCATAGGAATATAATTTCTAATTATTTATGAACTATAATCTAAGAAGCTAACAAGCTAATAAGCTAATTCCTGATCTCTATGTCAAGCATAATGCAATTAAGCAACTTTGGCAACTGGAAATAAAAAACCGCTCCGAGTGAGGGAGTGGTTTGTGGTTTCAAGTGTGATTGATGTTCAACGTCTTTCTTGTCGGGAAAGTGACCAGACGCGGAAAGTCAACGAAAATCAGTTTGGGCAGATAAGCAATTGCTTTGTAGAGCGCATACATAACGACCCAGGGCGTATTCCAAAGGATTTTTATTGGCCAAACAAAGATCATGATTCGCTTGTACGCTTTTTGAGAAAATTCGTTAACAAATGGATTGAACATGACGCTAAGATCGTCACTTGTTCGTATATGCATTTCTAACATTCCGAATCGCGCTTTTTTCGTACGTAAATAAGTGATTGGAAATAAAAGTAAATGCTCGATGTGAAGATTTTCTAGGAGGCCAGTGTTCGTTGACCACCATGGGCTATTAATTGACCTGTCTCGGTTCACAAACCTTGCAAAACTGTTCCAGCTCCAATGCGCTAGTAAATACCCAACATTTGCATAAACAAAAATTCCCAGAATCGCCAGTATGATCCAGCCGCAAATTTCCATGATAGGCTCCTTTGATAATTGTAAAACAACAACTTTCTGGCTTTATAATCCTATCAAGATGATTCCTTTGTGTCAATCCTTGACAAAATATTTTTTATGAGATAATATTTAATGAATAGAAAGCAAACAAGAGGGAGGGAAAAATGAATATCTGGTTGGTAGTTGCCGATGAAAGAGAGGTTCCTTTTGATGCAAATGGTGGATTTGTGTCCAAAATTATCGTAACCGGGATTGGTTACTCTAAAACCGTTAAGAGTTTAGAAGCTGAACTGGAAAGCGAAGTCCCTGATATGATAATCTGTTTGGGTTTTTGCGGTTCGGTCACCAGGAAGCTGAAAGTTGGCAATACTGTGATCGCCAGTCAGGTGCGTTACAGAAAGCCGTGGACATTGAAGACTCAGCGACTCGATATTGACACAAAAAAGATTTTCCCTCGCACAATTACTTTGAAAAAGGGAGTTGTAAGGGGAGTTTTTCAAACTTTTCACGGAATGGTTCGGCATCGATTCGGTGCTTCACGTGGAGTTGTTGCTGTTGATCAGGAAACCTATCACGTGGCTGAGTTGGCGCAACAATATGATGTGCCGATAATTATTGCCAAAGTTGTTAGTGATGTTGTTCCAATCATTCCGACTACTGTGAAAAGGCAGATTGGGAAGATTAAAATCAATTATAAGCAATCTCGGGGAAGTTTAAATCTATTCTTGTTGTATTTGATCCAGAAAATCAAGACTCGTCCGACTAAGTAGATCAGAGCGCTCTTCTCAAGGGCGCTTTTTTTATTGAGGTTGACAAGTTATTTTTTTTTAGTATATTATTTTATCGTACATTGATAATGTAGGAGAAAAGTATGAAATATATATCCAAGGTTGACGAATGGTTTTTGGATAGGTTTCAGGCATTTAGCAATTGGGTCGGGCGGACCTGGATTATCGAGGGGGTGAACTACAAAATAGCTCATTCCTTATTGATTCTGGCCATGTTTGTTCTGGCCGGAGGAACTATTTGGTTTTTTGACGGCCTTGCTCAGGTGTTTGTCGGAGTTTTCCTGGGGGGATTGGTGCTCACCTTATATATTGATTATTTGATTGAGATGAATCGTGATTCCGGTGGGGATGCCAGAAAAACGCCAAGTCACAGATTGTATGTGGTGAGACTGGGCTTGTGGTGTTTGCTTTTGTATGAGGGGCCTCGAATTGCACTCAGTGACGAATTACCAACAGACATTGTATTTTATTTTGTCTTTAATGTTCTGATGCTTCTCTTCTTGTACTTTGTCGCCTGCTCAGCCCTGCCTCCTGGCAAGTCCAAGGCTGGTGAATTATTTCGCAGACTTTTTCGCAAGAAAGCGAAAGTGTCTTCGAAATGAAAGTTTGACCCTCTTATTAAGAGGGTTTTTTTTATAAAAAAATTCTGACAAATGGTTGTCAGAATTATGGGTTTAATGAAATATTTCCGGTGAAAGTGGCACAATTCCGATGATTTGCAATTCTTTATCGTAGTAAAAAAATTCACTGGTATATTTTATATTCATCGTATTTTTCTTTGAAAAGATACCTATCACTTCGTCAGTTTCAGTGTCGATTACCGGTGATCCGGAAGCACCCTCGAAAGCAAACTTAAGATGATCTTTTTCGGTTGGTAAATTATGTTTGAGAGCAAGGAGAAGTTTACCATCAAAGTAACCAATGATTTCACCTTCCATAATAAAAGTAAATCGTTTGCCGGTGAGTGAGCTGATTCTGACTTTTCTACCGATCTGTTCCTCTGGCGTTAGTCTGCTAACTTTGAGCTGATTCGCGTTGGGAATATTTTCAGGAACTTTGTTTTGAAGTTGTTTCAAATAGGTAACATCACCCTCATGATCATGATAATCCCACGCTTCTGCAAATGAAGTTGACTCGAGGACATGATCGTTGGTTACAACGTAGATGCTACCATTTTCTCTTACGAGGAAGGCGTTGCCGCCAAAGTAACTTACCAGACCCTCCGGAAGATTGGCAAACCCGCCGGCTGAGTTTGAGATGCTTTCCTCGTTTGGAAGAAGTTTTTCTGTCCTTTCTTTTCCAATTATTTGCGAATAGGGAAAAAAGTGAATACTGCTGGGCGGATCTTTATCAACAATGATAATGAATTGGTTGTCTGGATCATAAATCTTTCCATAGGTTAGCTTTGCCGGCGAGGTAAAGACACTTCGCCAGATAATCTTTGCTGTATTTGAAAAAAACAGCTCTTTTGTTTTTGGATCCCTGGCAAGATAGAATAGAAGACCAATCAATACTGCCAATGAAATTACAAGTAGTGTGACCAGGATTTGTGATTTTGTCATTTCGGCTCTCCTTGAAACGTTGTCAAATATCATTCTTGATATTCGAGCTTACCAAGTTTTTGGGTGGTGGTCAAGTGGATGGTATATGTTACAATTAAGGCATGAAACTCACCAAGTCCCAAAAATTTTTCTACGGTAGTTTGCTGTTGCTAATCGCAATCGCTTTGTTTGATTTGTTTTTGGGAGTTCCGAAGTTCAATGAGAAGCACATCTCATTTTACAACAATCAAAACACAACTTTCGAGGCCGTTATTTCAGCAGAGCCGGACGTGAGATTGGATCATCAGAAGTTAACGGTTGAGCCAACGAAATTGAAGGGCAAAGTTTTACTGCGCACCCAGCTGTATCCTGAATATGAATATGGCGCATTGCTGGAAGTGACTTGTAAACTGCAAATGCCCGAACAAATTGAAAATTTTAAATATGACAAGTATTTAGCGCGCTATGGAATTTATTCAGTCTGCTATCAGCCGAAGATTCGGGTTTTAGACTCTGGTAAAGGCAATTTTATGATGGCCGGCGTGCTAAAGTTGAAAGGTTTCATGCAACTGAAAATAAATCAGACAGTTTCCGAACCGCAAGCCGCGCTGGTTGGCGGGATTCTGGTTGGTGCCCGGCAGGGGATTCCGCAGGATCTGCTTGGAAAGTTCAATATCACCGGAATAACGCACATTATTGCCATCTCTGGATTTAATATTACGATTATTGTTGTTTTGCTTTTAAATTTGTTTAAAACTTTGCAAATAAATCGCAAAAAAGCGATCTGGGGAATTTTATTCGGCTTGATTTTTTTTGTAATCCTGACCGGTATGAGTGCCTCAGTCGTACGAGCCGCAATCATGGGTATGATTGTCCTCTTTGCCAAGCACATCGGCCGGCCGGGAAAGGTTAGAAACGTTTTGGTTCTCTCGGCTGTAATAATGGCGATCTTTAATCCGAAAATTTTGATTTGGGATGCAGGATTTCAGTTGTCCTTTGTGGCAACAATTGGTCTTGTTTATTTATCACCAAAACTTTTACCATATTTCAAATGGCTACCAGCAAAGTTGGCCATTCGTGAAAATTCGGTTTCAACACTTAGCGCAATATTATTTACATTACCGTTAATCTTATTTCAATTCGGCCGACTGTCAGTCGTGGCGCCAATTGTTAACTTGTTGGTTTTGCCAATAATTCCAATTGCCATGTTTGTTGGCTTTATCCAGTTTATTTTTGCATCTGTTAATTTATTTCTCGGCCAGATAGTCGGTTGGTTTAGCTGGCTCCTGCTTGGCTATCTCGTGAAAGTTGTAGAAATCTTTGCATCTTTTAAATGGGCTTCGTTGGAAATCAAAATTAGTTGGTGGGTGATGGTGGTTTTGTACTTGGTTTTGTTTAAAATAATTTTTAGCAATAAAAAATCCCGCCAGGATGAGTCCTGAGCGGGTATTGTGAATTAATTATTTTCTATCTTTAGGAAGCATTTCCGGAGTGATATGATCAACTACATTGAGAAGTCCTTGTGAAGAAAAATTCTTCATTAAAGCATAGAAAATTTCCCTAAGCAAGAAAGCAGCCATTGAGTATTGGGAGCAGGTAATTTGTTCCTCAGATGCATTCAGTTTGTTTTTAAGTAAATAAAGAGCAAAACCTTTTGTTTCATTATTGTGACTAAAAACTGCTTTAATCATTTTGGGTAGTTCACCCAAAAAATATTTTTCCTGTTGAGTGTCCTTTTCTCTCGCATTTGTTTCGTGTGAAGTCAAGTGAATAAATCGAGAGAAAAGAATGAAGTTAGCCAGTTCATCACAAAGAGTCTCGAGTAGATATTTTTTTTGTCTAGTTATTTCTTTACTTAACTGGTATGTAATATGAGACCAAGCAAAATGATTGGCCTCGAAATAATACATTGCATCAAGAATACCAAGCAAGATTCCCATAAGTACAAAACGCATACCATTACAAAACTCTTTATGAGATTCAATTTCTTTGAAATGGTCAAAAACTTTTTGTAATCTAAGTAAGTAGAAGTCAGGATAGATTGAAATATAAAGGCTGGTAATATGTCTTGCCTGCTGAATAGTCATACTACTATTTGTTACATGTCCAAGAAGATTAGTGTCACTGATTTCAAGCGTTTCATTGGCATGGTGTAAAACTAGATGTGGTCCAGCATATATTTTTTTATGTTTTACCAAAAGTTCACACAATCTTTCGATTAATGGTCTTTGATGCCGTAAGTCTTCCATCTCATACTCCTTGTCTTTCGACAACCATGGTCCTTTGTAAAGGACTTGCGCAAAATGCGCGTGCCATCTTTCGATCGGCAATTGAACTTTACTATAATAGTCCTGGTTTGTCAAAAGAAAAACAAAAAAGCGGCCAGAGGCCGCTTTTTTAGAACTTATGATTTTTTATTTATCTACACATTTATATTCTTCGCATTTATATTCGTCTTTACAGCTTGTGTCAACCATACATTCTCCACATTTATAGGAAACCTCTTCTCCCCGTTGTTTGGTGATACAACCGTAGGTATCGCCAGATTTTTTCTTGTCGGTAGCTTGAGTGCAGGCGTTATATCCTTGATGGATTGAAGTGTCTGTGACGGTTATATTTTGACAAGTATCTAAGTTCTCCCAGACAGTTTTGCTGATACATTTATTACTAAAGCACTCTTGAGAATCTGCGCAGTAATAGTCAGAGGAACAGTATGTGCTATCAGGTACTGTTGACCAATCGCCAAAGTAGTCTCCCCAACAAGTTTCAGCGTAATCCCAGTCACCACCAGAAACTGTACAATTTGAATTAACACATTTAGATGATTCTGATCTTCCTTTTGTTTTCCAATTATCAATAATTATTCCAAGGTTGCTAGGCGACATTGTACAAAAGCCTGTAGTCCCATTTTCGGCATCTCCCAATTTATTGACTTCGGCTTCAGCCGCTTGAATTTCTGTCATGGTTTGACCTTGATCAATTAAAGCATCAATAAGAACCTGCCCATAGGAAGTCGACTGTTCTCCTACGGTTAATTTAAATTCACAATTGCCGTCTTTTTTCTCAGTGATTTG
The DNA here is from genome assembly GCA_013202715.1 of Candidatus Kuenenbacteria bacterium. Classification (GTDB taxonomy): domain Bacteria; phylum Patescibacteriota; class Patescibacteriia; order UBA11705; family JABHMO01; genus JABMRF01. The sequence continues at coordinate 17,687 of JABMRF010000060.1, read as the reverse complement.
ATACTCTGTGTTCGTCGTTGCTTTAATGCCAACAATATCAAAAATTTGAGTGTGATTCATTTTTACTTGATCACAGGCATTTGTATAGGTGTTGAAACAGTCAAAAGCAGCATTGTCAGTTAGATTGTCAGCGCTCTGCGAGGAAGAACCACAATCTTTGATTGTTGAAACAAAGGTTGGCAAGGCCCCACTGGCAGCGATCTTTTCTAAATTGATTGTCGTAATTCCCAGTCCAAAATTTCTCATGATACCAAAAGCATCAGCCGGTCGACCGAGATAGTGCATGATTTTATCTTTTGGGTGAACATAATAAGCTTCTCCGTTGGCTTCAACTCGTAGTAAAATTTTTCCAGCCAGATTGGCAGGAGCGACTCCGTTGAAACCATTGAAATTTGCTTCACTAATGCCAAGGCCCAGGTTGCGCATGACATCAAATGCATCAGCCGGTCGGCCTAGATAGTAGCGCTTTAAGTCATTTGGATAAATGTACCAAGCTTCGCCGTTTTCTTCGACTTGAAGTAAGATTTTTCCTGAAAGATTTTGAGCTAGACTTGCGGCGTTGGCGATCCCGGCTAGGGACATCACCATGGCGGCAATGAAAAAGCTCAGGATGAGTTTGTTTTTCATAGAGTATTGTTAGTTATTTTTTATATGTGTTTTTGATGGGTTAATGGTTTAATTATAGCAAATTTTGCGGATCTAAACAAAAAGAACGGCTTAGCGCCGTTCTTTTTGCAATTATTTAAGGATGCATTAATAGACCATATAAATTACCAGTACAATTACCAGTGTTATTTTGTGCAAATCCAGCTGTTACCGCAGCCCCTGCTTGTGCAAAAGATAAACTATTATCGTATTCACAAGTCATTGCTTGATTTGCCCATGACGGGTTCATACTTTCTATCATTATTGTTTGCATTTTACATTTATTATTTTCTGGACCAATTATTTCATATCCCATTACCGCAAGTGGTTTAGCAGATATAACTATTTTTGAACCAACCTTGCAATTTGTGAATTCTGCTTCAAAGCAATCGAAACTACCGCAATTTGCCTTTGCTAACAAATCTTGGGTTCCTCCACCATTTGTTAGATAGGAAACATCAGGCATTTGATTAAAATTACCATTACTTACACCAAGGCCAAGGTTTCTCATGATTTGAAACGCATCTGCTGGTCGTCCAAGATAATACCTTTTAGAGTCGTTTGGATTTAAATACCAGGCTTCACCGTTTTTTTCAGTTTGTAGTAAGATTTTTCCTTTGGTGCTATTTATTACGTTAATATTTGTTGGTAATTTTTCTGAACCATTTGGATTATACCAATTCTCAATTTCCATTTTATCGGAATAGCCATCATTATCAGAGTCTGCACTGGTTATGCTAGTGCCAATAGCAGTTTCCAAATCGTCTGATAGGCCGTCATTATCAGAATCAGCTCCATTTGAATCGACTAATCCTATTGGGATTTGGGCAATATTAATTTCTGATATACCTAACCCTAGGTTTCTCATTATCTCAAAAGCATGACTTGGTCGACCAAGAAAATATCGATAATGGTCATCTGGGTAAACATACCAAGCTTCACCGTTTTCTTCGACTTGAAGTAAGATTTTTCCTGATAAAGATTCAGCTAGACTTGTAGCCTTGACTGTTCCCACAAAAGTGAGAGCCAAAGCTATTACAAAAAAGCTGATAATGATTTTTTTCATAAATATTTTAATTATTATCTAAATTATTTTCAACAAAGCTTTTTAGCGCTGGAATCTCTTTAGCAGCTTCAATAAAAGATGAGTAATAGTCACCTGAACATTCAAGGTTTTGAGAGAGTGTAGGGTTATAGCCATAATTCAGCATTGAAATGCCTATAGCGTAAGCAGCATGTCCGTGACTGAGTGTTGGATTTTTTAGCATTTGGCACAAAGTATCACAGCCCAATTCACTTATTATATCCTTGGTCATTTTACATGTTAATTGCTTGCCTTCAAAATAAGTTTGTGTTTTCTCATCATTAAAATTTATTCTTTCATATTTAACGCTACAGCTATTACCATTGTTTTTTGTTATTTCATAGTAAATATCGTTATCTCTTTTTATGGTTATACCACCAAGGTTTATGTCTGGCTTGCTGGTAGTCATGGTGATGTGTGCCCTTTGACATCTTGTTAGAGCATTCCAAAAGCACATTAATTCAGGACTGGCATCGTAGTTGGTTAATTCACTTGAATGTTCTTCATTTAACAGCTCTGTTAGTCCTTGTTCTTCTTCTTCATTTTTAGTTTCAAGATCACTAAGCGCATTGTATTCATCTTTCAAGTCAGCAAAAGTATATGTTCTGATTGTTTTGGGGAATATGTATGTGTCTGCTACACCACAATCAATAATTTCATCTTCAATGTTAATCAAGTTATTGGTTGAAATACCCAATCCTAAATTCCGCATAATCCCAAATGCATCCGTAGGCCTTCCAAGATAATGCATTTTTAAATCTTGTGGATAAACATAATAGGCTTCACCGTTTGCTTCTACGCGAAGAAGGATTTTTCCAGATAAATTTTTTGGCGCCGTGCCGTTAAACTGGTTGTAACTGGCTTCATTAATGCCAAGGCCAAGGTTGCGCATAACATCAAAAGCATCAGCCGGTCGGCCAAGATAGTAGCGTTTTAAATCCTCCGGATAAACATACCAAGCTTCGCCGTTTTCTTCGACCTGAAGTAAGATTTTTCCTGAAAGATTTTGAGCTAGACTTGCGGCGTTGGCGACCCCTGCTAGAGAGAGTACCATCGCGGCAATAAAAAAGCTCAGAATGAGTTTGTTTTTCATAGTATAAGTTATTTGTAATTATACACATTTCGATTATAGCAGTTATAGGAGTTTTAGACAAAATATGATATTATAATTATGGAACAAGAATACAAGAATATAAAAATACAAGAATATTAAGACAACTTTCTTTTATTTTTATGTTTTTATAATTTTATATTTTTATAATAATATGAGTATCTACAAAGAACAAAGAGTCGGCGTACTGGTCGATATTCAAAATCTATATTACAGCGCAAAAGTTTTGTATGGGCGCAAAGTAAATTTCGGCGCAATTCTAAAGGAATCGGTCGGTGATCGAAAGTTGATCCGCGCTATTGCATACGGTATCAAAACCATGGAAGGCCTAGAAAAGAATTTTTTTGAGGCTTTGGAAAAAGTTGGTTACGATGTCAAAACCAAAGATTTACAAATTTTCCCTGGTGGCGCCAAGAAAGGCGACTGGGATGTTGGCATTGCTATGGATGCAGTGAAGTTGTCTCAGAGCGTGGATGTGATAATTCTCGTTTCTGGTGACGGAGACTATATCCCGCTTGTAGAATATATCCAAAATACAACCGGCTGTCGCGTGGAGGTAGTGGCGTTCGCAGAATCTGCCAGTGCAAAGCTGATGGAAGCGGTGGATAGTTTTACAAATATGAGCGAGAACAAGCGCAAGTTTTTGATCGCGAATATGTCTCGAGGGCGAAAATAAGTAATTATAATTAATTTTATATATATAAAAAAGTAATTTTTACTTAGAATTTTTATTTATGGAAACTCAAACTAAAACTGAGACAAAATCAAAAGTCAAAACTGGTGTCGCCACCGCAGTACTGGGCGTAGCCCTCATCGCGGCCGCAGCAGCTGGCCTTGCCATCAAAAGTCAGGACACAGGCCTCAAGATGAGCAAAGGCAGTAAGTATGACTTTGGAAAAGTGATGACCAAGGAAACTGCAGAGACAGTTTTTATTTTACAAAACACGGATAGAAGAACGCCGATTAAATTTGCAATCGGAGATTTAAAAGGCGCCTTTTTAATTAACAAAGAAAAAAGTACTTGCAAAGAAGAACTTAAACCGGGCAAAACATGTAAAGTAGCAGTCCAGTTTACACCGAAAGAAGCGAAAAAATACAGTACAACTATGCAAGTTAAATTTACACTGGGTAAGAAAACAAAAGTTGCAAAGTTTAAGATCATGGGGGTAGGCGCGCCAAGTAATACGGATATAGCCTGCGTTGACAGCGATGTGACTGACAGTAATTTTGCCGGCATGCCATTGAATTATTATAAATTTGTGAATGTATTTACAAAAGGACACATCAAGGGATTGCATCCAAGTACACAGGAATTCATGGAAGCTGATGATAAATGTTGGAATGATAAAAAAATTCTCGAATATTTTTGTAATGAAAAAACCGGATTTGTTAGCTGGAACAGTTATAAATGTCCAGGAACTTGTGAGGATGGAGAGTGTAAAGATGTCGAATGTAATTCAGTTTTACCAAACTCTGAAGGTTTAGCAGTGAATGGTAATTGTTCATGGGAATGTACTGAACCGTGGACAAACGAGGATGGTATCGAGGAAAATGGTTGCGAGTGTAATCAGGATACTGGAGAGGGATGTCCTGTCTCTCAATGTTATGACAGTGACGGGGGAATCAATCTTGAACAGATGGGTATGACACAGGGATTAGATCCGAATACAGAGAATCCGATTGTCTTTACAGATCATTGTTCCAGTTTATTTCAGGTAGTTGAAGGGTATTGTGATGGGGATTATGTTGCTGTAGATAATCAGACTGAAGGCGCTCCTGCGTTGACGAGTGATGGCACAACATGTCCGAGCGGTACAGCTTGTATTGATAGTGCCTGCAAACCATGCGTTTGGAAAGACTTGGGCTATACCACATGCCAAGAAATTGGTGGTAAATATTATGAGTCAGACATGTCACTAACTCCTGATTGTGAAGTATCTGCAACAAATAGCAATACCGGGATTAAATTATGCGGAAGTGATCCAAGTTCATGCGTGGACGGCAAGTGCGTTCAAACTTGTCTGGATACCGACAATGGAGAAGATGCTTCCACGAAAGGAACCGTCACCGGTCACTGGGGTTGTCCTGAAGATAATCAGCCTATTGTTCAAGAAGTAGATGTCTGTGTTGATGATTTTCATGTTAATGAATTTTTATGTAATGCTGGTTGCGATAATATATTAAGTACGGAGATCGAATGTCCAGCTGGAACTTCTTGTAGCGAGGGCGCGTGTGTGGAGGTTGATGATTCTAATGCCTGTGCTGATTCTGATGGAGGTCAAGACCTTCTTGTTAAAGGACAGATTTCTTGGGGGGATACACAAGGACCAGAAGATAAATGTGATATAGATAATGAATTTCTTAATTATGACAATGGAATCATAGAATATTTTTGTGCCCCAGGTTCTGGATCATGGCATACATATTTATATTGTCCGGAAGGAACAATTTGTGATGATGGTGCGTGTGTAAATAATCAAGCTGCATCGGTTGGAACATTGAAAATTGAATTTATTGGTCCAGAGGCTGGTCAATTGGTCTCAGGGTCCACAAACAATGAAATAGTTAGTTATAAAATGACAGCGATGGGTGAAGCCGTTTCGGTTCAATCGTTGATGTTATATTATACTGGTTTCAATACCAGTGACAGTGAATTGAAGTATTTATCAGAAGTGAGATTGTATTTGAATGGTAATTTACTTCAGGATGGTATTCTTTTTACAGGATCAACAAAAGAAGTAAATTTCTCTAATAATAATTTTATTGTTCAGGCAGGTCAGTCGGCAATCTTCTCTGTAAAGGCTGATATTAGCGCTAAACAATTTGTGCAAACTTCAACATTGCCGATCAAGATTGGTATTGCCGATGAAAATGGTAGTTATCAGAAATGGACCGGCAGTAGTGGTGGCAATTACTATCTTTCCGCCAAAGGTTATTCCAGTGGTGTGGATTTGGATTCATCTCTGATTGATAACAAGGGCGATGGTACCGGTAATCTTATTGGTTCCAATCCGTTCACAGTTCACAAAGGAATTTTGAGTGTTAGTTTGAATAATAATTCTCCGAGTGGCACTGCTACATCTGGAGCAGGAAAAGATCTATTGCGTTTAGACCTAACCGCGGTCGGTGATGATATAAAGATTAATGATATGGAATTTGTTGTTGATGGAACCTGCAATCCAACAGGAACTACAGGAACATATCTGAGGAGTAGTGATCTGTCAACAACATATGCTGAGTGGCTCAGTGATGTTAGTTTGAATGGTCAGTTTCCACAGGATTGGAGTTTTTCTGGTGATGAAGAAGATAACACCTGGAACTCTGAATTAATGATTTCTCAGGGGACAACTAAAACCGTCAGATTAACAGGTGACACAACAGGTTGTAGCACCAATGAAGTTTTGTCAGTATCAATTATGGATTCAGAATCTAACGATGCAACTCAGTCCGGTATTGAATACGAGGATTCATCTGGTGTAGATATTGATTTAATAACAACAAAATCTTTACCTGTATATGGAAGTACGTTAGTTTATTAAGTAAAAATAAATACAATAAAAAGAGCCCCGAGGATATGATAATCCTGCGGGGCTTTCTTGTCCTAGTTGAACGCGTCGGGCATGACAATGGCAGCGATGAAGTGAAAGAAGTTCACTTCCAGGTTGTTGCCAGGGCGGTCCTCTTTCTCCGCCTTGAATTCCCTGAACCGCTCCCAGAGGTCGGATCCTTTTTCAGGAACCTGATCCAGAAAGGTTGCCACATGCTTGTCGCCCAGTCGTTGCCGTGCGGCCATCAGTGCCGTTTGAACACCAAGGATGCCAGCAGAAACTTCCTCGATTCTTTCGCTCATGTCGGACATTGCTTCTCCTTTGTAAGTTTGAACCACTTAGCACTATTATTGATTGTTCCAGTATAGCATATAATTATTAATTCGTCAATAGTAGTGAAACAATGTCAATTACTGGATTGCGTGTTATAATTTAACTATGAAAGACAACATCACAAAAATTGTATTCGGATTATTTGTATTGATTTTGATTTTAATTGGGATCGTATTTTGGTCTGGCCCACGCGGTGGCGATGATGCCGCCATTGTTGTTGAACAACAACAGGAAATGCAGGTCCATTTCCTGAACGTGGGCCAGGGTGATTCGATTTATATTCGCACGCCCAGCGAGCAGGATATTTTGATTGACGGCGGGCCGGACAAAAATGTGTTGGCGGAGCTCGGGGCGGTGATGCCTTTTTGGGACAAGGAAATCGATGTGATGGTTCTCAGTCATCCTCATTCCGATCATGTCACCGGCCTCGTAGAAGTTTTGCGAAGATACAAAGTCAAAGAAATCTATTATACCGGTGTTTTGCACACGGCGCCGGATTATCTGGCCTGGCTGGATGAAGTCAAAAAGCAAGAGCTGGATTTGAAAATTGTCGAGCAACCGTTTGAAATTGATTTTGGTAACGAAGTGAAATTGCAATTTCTATATCCGCGAGAAAGTTTAGTTAACAAAAAAATTAAAGAAATGAATAATAGTTCAATTGTAAATAAATTGGTTTACCGTGATGTTTCCTTTTTGTTTACCGGCGACGCGGAGTTGGAGGTTGAGGAAGCGTTGTTGGCCACGAAAGACGTAGAGACGCAAAATTTTGCGTCTCTACGTGCCACCGTTTTGAAAGCCGGTCACCACGCCAGTTCCAGTTCTAGCAGTGAAGAATTTTTGAAGGCGGTCAATCCAGAGACGGTTGTGATCCAAGTTGGAGCTGATAATTCATTTGGCCATCCGCATTTGAAAATTTTACGACGCCTAGAGAGATTGGGTGTGGAGATTCTGCGGAATGATGAAAAGGGCCGGATTTTGATTACCACTGATGGTCAGGATATATCTTTTGAATAAAACCGAAATTTTTCTCTATTGACATGATCATTATTGTGTGCTATTTTAGTGTATTCACTGTTACTTAACATTTTATCCATAATTGTTTCACAATTGAAAACAAAGGAGGCGTCATGCCAGAATTGAGTGAAAATGCAGTCGGAATTGAAATCAAAGACAAAACCGTGGAACAAGTTTTCAACGAGATGGTGCAGAGTCTGACGGATCTGGGCTTTGGGAATGAGGACGGCGGTGTGACACTTGGCGAATGGTCGGCTATCGCGACCAGTGAACCCAAGGGTTCCATTGCCTTCATGCTGGAAAAAGTGACTTTTATTTTTGTCGATGCGGATGATGCGTGGTTCAAAAAGTTTGAAGAGGTGCTTGCTCACGAACCGCAAGAGAAAACAGAAATTGAGGTCATGGACGAGAGCGAGGCTAAGTCCATGATGGAACGGTTTCATCAGTGGAGTGCTCAGATTTGCGCAGAGTTCGACCCGACTTTTGACTATGAAATGCAAAAAGCTGCGAGAGTTTTGGAGTTAATGAGGAAAATGCGGGATCTGCAACTGATCCAATCAGCTCTTCCTGGAACTAATAATTTCCAGATATTGCATGACAAGCTCAATGATCTGATTTACTTGGCTGATGAGCGGTATTTCCCATTGTCCCATGTCCTCGGTGATTTCTATTTGCTTCGGGCAAGAATGCTGGAAGCTCAATCTCTGTATTTACCGACTCTTGCTGGACAGGACAAGCTGTGGGATGAGATTATTGAAACCTACCAGTTTTCCCTGGAAAATTTTCGTCTGAGCGCAGTTAACTGCTTGAAGCAATGCAAGGAAAATGAAGATTTGAGCCTGGTTTTCCGTTCAGCTCATCTTCAGCAGACAAATGCCTATCTGTTGTCGGTGCTTGGTCGCCTGGTTTCTGCCATGGTTGCCAGGAAGCTGATCGAGAGAGGCGTTACGATTCATAGTTGGCCTGACGAAGTTAAGATGGTCGAATTGCTCGAAAATGACCAGGAAATTCGTGAAGATGAGCTGATTGTGGCCAATTTGGAATCATGCACGGAGATTGCGGAAATTGGTATGGCGATCCCTTTCATTTCTACCAGACTTGTGGTTCCCTTCATACTGAATCATGCGATTGTGCTTGTGTACAAGCGGGAATTTGACGAGGCTAGAAGATTGTACGAATTCGTTTTGTCGCTCGAGCCGGATATGCCCCAAGCAAAAAAGGGTCTGGCTATCATGGAGGACTATGAGGCAAAAAAAAGTGAATGAGTAAATTCAATGCGGGTAACAGCAGTTACCCGTTTTTTTATTCTGCCAAAAACCACCAGCGTAAGCTGGTGGTTCGTCATTTTATTACGGGCTTGATTAATTGAAAAATCATGCTATAATAGAGTCAAATTAGTTATATTGATTACAGGATATACAAGATTATATACGAGATATTACAAGATTTTTTTGTAGTTATCTGGTATGATCTTGCACTTTATCTTGTACATCTTGTAAAATCAAATATGAAAAATGAGAAAACACTAGTCATGATCAAACCGGACGGGATTCAGAGAAGTCTGATGGGTGAGATCATCAAAAGATTTGAACGTGTTGGTTTGAAAATGGTAGCAGCCAAGATGATCGTTCCAACTACTGAGCAAATCGAAAAACATTATACTCTAGACCCTGAGTGGCGACGAGTCACAGGTGAGAAAACAATCAAGGGATACAAAGACAAAGGATTGGAACCACCAAGTGAAGATCCTTTGGAAATCACAGCAATTATTTTGAAAAATTTAAAGAACTATATGTCCAGTGGGCCAGTTTTGGCCATGATCTGGCAGGGCGTTCATTCAGTTAAAATCGTTCGAAAGTTGGTTGGCGGGACTGAGCCTTTTACATCTGACGTTGGAACCATTCGTGGCGATTATGTGATTGATTCTTATCAATTGTCAGACCAAGACAATAGATCAATCCGAAATCTTGTACATGCATCCGGATCAGTGGAAGAAGCAAACATGGAAATCGAACATTGGTTCAAGCCGGAAGAGATTATTGATTATCGCGTAGTCCAAGAACAGGTCCTGTATGATCCGACTGTCAGTGGAAAATAGCTAACAATATATTATAATGAAAGAGGTTCATGTTGTTGATCCTCTTTTTGTTTCTCAGTTTGAATTGAGAATTCAATTATTGTAAATTAAATTGTCATCCCGCCTTTTGCGGGATAAATTTGGCATTTGTCATTTGTTTTGTTATAATACTAACAGCCCTAAGGCTGGCAGAATTTCGGGTCTCGTATTTAATGGGATGCATATATCGCTCCGGTCCGTGGATCGTAGTTGCTGCAACCCACCTGGCTTTTAGCCGAAAATTCGCAGTTTTGGGGTTTTTTGATAGATGCGAATATGAGATAATGCGAATGATGCGAATCGCGAATGATGCGAATCGCGAATATTGCGAATATTACAACAAAAAGTGGAGTTGTAATTTGGAATGTTATATAGTAAAATATAGATGATAAACGTTCCTAATTGCAAATTCTTAATTCTTAATTTAAAAAAAATATATGAGTGAATATCCACCAGTTAACTCAGATGATAATGACAATGAACCGAAGGAAACTGCTCCGGATCCACTGGCCGAGATGAGACGGCGCAAGAAGAAAAAAATGTACGCCACAGAAGGTGTTATTGAAAGTGAAAAAGAGAAAAGACCATTAAATAAGCTTCCCCGGGATAGGAGTGATGATGATATTCCTTTTGATAGAAAGGCTGCGCTCCCTTTGCTTGAGAGACTCTCCGAGGAGAGTGCGCTTGCATCTTTCGAGGAAGCATTAGAAATGAAAGATGTTTTTCGGTCTTTTATTTATTTGAAACAGGCCTATTCAGTAGAAAAAGAGGGGCATGTTGAAAGGCGGGATGAGTTTTTGAAATTGGTTGATTATTATTCAGAACAAACTGGAGAGCTGGCTGAAAAGTATCGACAAGATTTGCAGTTATTTAAAGTTTTGGTTGAGAATGAGACTTTGTTTATGGCCCTGGTCGGTCTGGAAAGTTTTCATCAGACTTATGAGCGGTCGGCCCACGGAGATGTAGATGATGAAGAAGTTATCAGTCTTCGAAAAAAACAGTACAAAAGAGCGGTTGATGATTTTACTAAAGTACTTGATTTTTATGTCAGTGACGCTGAAGAGAAAGATGATCAGGCCATGGTAGATATATTGGCAAAATTAAAAAAGACCTGTCAGGGAAAAGGCTTGGAGTTGCTTTGGAAAAATGAGTTAACATCTGAAATTTTGGCGCAGATGAAAGATAGTGATTTGGTCAAGCTAAAAGAAGAAATTACAGAGGCATGGTTTGAAATACACACACCGGAATTTAAAAAAGCGGAAAAAGAGGTTGTGATTGCCGCTTTCGAAGGAGAAATGGGAAAAGAACAACCGGATGCGCATCTTGTGTTTTTGCTTTTAGTAAAAGCCAGAGAATTGGACTCTTCGACGTATGTCAGAATGAAAAAGTGGTTCTTGGCTTTTGTAAATAAAGAACTGTCCAAAGATTCAAAAGATCTTGCAAAAGCGGTTAACGTGCATTTGCTTGGGTTGCGTCAGCAACTTGAAGATTTGGAAAAGAACACAAAAGTTAATTAAAAGAAAAGAAGTCTCCACTTTTTAACTTTTGTACTTTATAAACTTTATAACTGAAGTTTTATGAAAACTGAATTTGAAGCCACTTTTGTTGACGTTGATGTCAGCGAAGTGCGAGAAAAATTAAAAAAGCTTGGAGCGAAATTAATCAGACCCGAAACATTAATGCGTCGGGTTAATTTTTATCCGCCGATCGATGACAATACCGGCTGGATGCGTGTTCGCGATGAAGGAGATCGGATTACACTCAGTTACAAAAGATTTTTGGGATACAAAAAGGGAAGTGATGAAATGAATAATCAACAAGAGATATTTTTGGAAATAAATGATTTTGATCAGGGTGTTCAACTGCTCGAAGTTTGCGGAGCCAGAAAAAAGGGATATCAAGAAACGAAAAGAGAAGATTGGGAATACAAAGGTCTGGAAATATCAATTGATACCTGGCCGGGACTGGAACCCTTTGTTGAACTGGAAGGAAAAGACGAAGAATCCGTTCAGCGGCTCGCAGTGGAATTAGGATTTGATTATTCGACCGCGATTTTTGGGCCGGTCGGATTGATTTATGAAAAAAAGCTTGGCATTCCTGCGCGCGTAATTAATAATGAAACTCCTGAAATTACTTTTGAAAACCCGCCGGGGAAATATGTTCAATAATTTAATATTGTAAATTTTTTATAAGAAAAAGCAGCCCCCGCATTGTAGGGGCTGTTTTTGGTTCAGCTCATTCCTTGTAAAAGAAATAAGCAGTTGGAGGGACAAGCGTGTGTGGCTTGTCCCGGTTGAATGTCTAGTTGTCTTTTACGTACAGGTATCGTACGTCTGCCATCCTTCGTCGGTGAGGTTGAAAGTATCCACTCATATGAAACGTGAACCTGAATCCACCTCCGTTTCTGCTGAGGTACGAGTGACCTCGGGTGAAAGTGAAATATTTGCAGTCATAATTGCCATGACCAGATGGAGGTACTACACAAATTGTTGATGAATAATGCACCCAGGAATCAGGCGTTTCTATGTTCATGCAGTATTCAATCAATTCATAGATGTTTGCAGCTCGCCATCCTGCGAGTGCTGTTGGTTCTTCTGTAAGCATGGTCTCTTTGTTCTCAAGAGTGCAGCTCTCCCAACCATCTCTCATGGTTGATCTGGGGTTGAAGTGTTCCATTTTTTGCAAGTCAACTCGAAAGTCGTGTTCCTCTCCGCGACTGTCAAATTTAAGCCCAAACTTCTTCATTACATCGTTGAGCCTATTGACCACAGAACTATCAACAGATCCATTGTTGATAATTGAATAAAAAGTCTCTTTCATTTTTTCCTCCAAAATAGTTATAATGATCAATTGTTTTACAAGATGTTCTTTTCTTGATTTTCTCATCTTGATATTGCATTATAAGATTAAAATACGATTTTGTCAATACATCTTCAACGATACGAATTATACCTTTTGTAAAATTAAATAAAAAATAGCTGTTGACAAGTCTTCAACAACATGCTATAATGGAGGTAGGTGGATAGCTTAATACATAATACTTAATACATAATCCATATGATCGAAGATACTCTAAAACAACTAGGATTCAACGACAAAGAGACCAGCGTTTACCTGGCCACTCTTCAGCATGGCAAGCTGGTACCAAATGATATTGCTAAATTAACACAAATAAACCGTACTACAGTTTACAGTACAGCTAAGGAATTAGTAAAAAAAGGCGTATTAATAGAGGATTTAGGTGGTTCAACCCGGTCATTTCTTGCCGTTCCGCCAAAGCAGTTTGAGCAACTTATTAAAAAAGAAGAAGAAAAGCTGGAAAATAGGAAAATAATGACCATGAGAGCCATTCGTGAATTGGGCGCTTACGAGCAGGAAGCTAAATATACTGTCCCTAAAATAGTTTTTGTTGAGGAACAGGACATTGAAGCACATTTATATAAACAAGCTGCTATCTGGAATGAAAGTATTATTGAGCGGAAAGCAGAGTATTGGGGTTTTCAGGACAGCAGTTTTGTGGAGCATTATCAGAAGTGGATTGACTGGTATTGGAGTGAGGAGCCAACTACCGAAAAAATAAGTTTGAAGCTACTCAGTACCGTTGAGGCTGAAAAGATTAAAAAGAAAAAATATGATCGCAGGCAAATAAAATTTTGGAAAAAAGCTAAAGATTTTTCTGCCACGACCTGGATCATGGGGGATTACATTACTTCAATTGTCACAAATACAAAACCGCACTACCTGGTAGAGATTTACGACCAAAATTTAGCTCACAATATGCGGCAAGTTTACAAGGGGCTTTGGGCTGAATTGTTTGTGGATAAAAAGAAAAAATAGTTTAAATAAAAAAGCAGGCGCGTAAATGCGTCTGTTTTTTTTGTAAAATAGTCCTCCTTTTATTTCAAGTCGAGCATGCTTAGATTTTAAATAAAAAAGACTCTCGCTGCGAGAGTCTTTTAGAAATAATTTTTATCGACTAACTGTAATTGCTGAACCTCCTTCAGGGTCACAAGCACCAATCGTTATTACGCCAGTTGCTGCTTTCATAAGGTAATAGTCAGTTAGTGCTTCCGTTCCGGTACTTGGATCCATTGGTACGATTGGGATCTTACCGCCGGTTGCAAGAGCAGTTAAATCTGCACATGCGGCCTGAGTTACTTGAGCTGTACATCCTGCGTCACCACCTGCTACGCAAGTTCCTATACTGTAATAGAGCGCATTAGTAAGGCCGGATATTGCGGCAACATAGCTTCCTCCATTGTCAACTTGGTCAAGTTTTGCTGCGTCTAACACTGCTGTAACATCACTCCATCTCTGAGCATCGCGAGCGTCTTGGAATCTTGTCAGTGGATCTAGGGCGACAAAAACGACGACAGCTAAAATTGCAATAATCGCAATTACAATCAATAGCTCAATTAAAGTAAAACCTTTTTTTATAGTTTTAAAATTAGTTATTATTTTATATAAATTCCTTTATTTACTAATATAGTATAGCACATTTTGCACGATAAGTGAAAGTTATTAACACTTGAAAATAAGTGGCTGTTTAATTGTCCCAGGATTGCGTAGCAATATTGATGTTTAGTGTTCGGTCGTAATTATTTAGATTTCCAGTTATAACAAGCGTGGCATCATAACCACTACCAGTAACCGATACATTGCAACTCCCAGTGCCAATATTAAAGTCTCCACCAGTATAAGTTTGATCCCGATCATATTGAATTAATGCTTCCTGAATACAGCCTTCCGTGAAATATTGTATTTTAAGAGCGTTTAGGGAGATGTCTTTCGTTTCAAGGTGAGTAATTGTGCTTAACGCTGTTTTTATTAATATAACAGAAAAAACAGCAGCAACAATAAGTACTGTCGTGATCATGATAAATCCACTATTTTTATTGTCGTTTGCGCAGGGTGACTGAGGTTGTCCAGGAGTTTTGAGCTTCATATGTTTTGCTGTTGGTAGGATTAACTGTTTCGATTGCAAATTCAATTTGGATTGTATACGCATTGGCGTTTGACAAGTCAGATATTGTAAAATTAGTAACATTAATTTTATCGCCGGTTATGTCAACGGCCGGGTCGGAGCCATGCTGTAATCGTAATTTTGTAATTGTTGTTTGAGTATCTCCCAATGTTATTTGTTTCTCGTAGGTATCAATTGTGATTTGTGGACCAGAAACATAATTTAAGATTAATTTTCCAGGGTTTAAATCATAGAGCGTTTGAGCATTAATTGCATTGGCTCGTTTGCTATGATACGTTATTTTATCTAACACAAAAGTACCTGCGTCATTAACTTCAGTTAATTGTTCTTGTTTTATTTGATCATTAATAATTACCCAGGCAAAAGAAAGACAGGCTGTTAAAAGAACGGTAACAATTCCAAGGTAGATGATGATTTCTATTAGTGTAAATCCTTTACGCATATAATTTATGGCACAAATGGCGGTGTGGTTATTTCAGTTGTCGAACTTCCGTCACTCATAATTACTGTAATTGTAAATGTAGAGCCGTCTACTTTTTCATTGAATCGAATTGCATTAATATCATAATCTTGTCCGGCTTCCAAAAGTAGATCAACTATATCCAATTCTGTGCCGGATAGTTGCGCTCCCTGGGGCGTACCGGTGCCATTGGTTGAATGCCAATGATTTACCCCATCTATTTTAATATATGTAATTTTACCGGGCTTGGTCCAGGTTAAAGTCATTTTGTCAATCGTGATTGGAACAGAACCTTCGTTTTCCAGAATAATGTTGACCAGGGATTTTTTTGTTGAATCAATATTGGCAGTGATGACATTGATTATTAAATTGCCTGCTTCTCCTTCCGCCAAACAATTTGTTGGGTCATACCATTTGGCGTAAAGTTTGCTGGTGGATTTGTTTATTTCTCCGGTTGTTGTAGTCCAATTGATATTAACGGTTGCTATCTTTGTGTCCGGGTCTGCTGATCCGCCATTGGCGACAAGGTTGCAGTTTTCATCGCGCTCTGCAGATGAAATGGTAATTGATCGTGTAAATTTATTGTTAATTAAATTTGGACTTGCCTGGAATTGCCATTGTCCGCTTGATTTATTTAAACCATAAGTGCCATCAGCAAAAGATGACCAGTTGTTATAACTAATGCTTTGGATTGCCTCAAATCCTTCCTGCACAATGTATTTGACCTGCGTTAATTCAGCGGCTCTGGTGAAAGTCGTTAAGTATTTAGAGATAAGAATTAAACTCCCAACTGCAAAAATAAAAAAAAGACCCATAGCAATTAGCACTTCGATAAGATTTTGACCGCGATTGTTTTTGTGATTAAACATTTTAATAAATTAAACCCTCTGAATTTATCGAAATAGTTTCAACATTGCTCGTTACCTGATGCGTTAGATTTATGTCCCCATTATTTGAAGGCAAGCTGGTTTTTGTTGTGAAATTGATTTCGCCTAAGCCGGAGAAGGCGATATTTTGCGGTAATTGATGAATTTGATCTTGCGCTTGTTCTCGGTCAGCGTAAGAATTTCCTTGATAAAGCGTATATTGAGCAGAATTAAAATAAACTCCATGGTTGGAGTTGTTAAAACCGCTTTTTGCTTTTTCTTGGGTTAGCCTGATTAATTGCACTACTTCTGATTTAGACGATTCTAAAACGCTGAAAGTTTGAAAATATGTATAAAATGGAATTGTTACTCCGGCAATAATAATCATGATGGCAATAACAGTTGTTATTTCAATTAAGGTAAAGCCCTTGTGCATATATTAATATATTAACGCTGAAATTGCTGGGTTATTGAATAAATTGGAGAAATAATTGACAAGGCCAAAATAGCTACAATTATACCAAGAAAAATAAAGAGAACCGGTTCCAAAATACTTGATAAATTTTGGCTAATATCATCCAGTTGATCTTCATGAATCGAGGCACCGTAAGATAGGGATTCAGGTAGTCCACCTGATTTCTCGCCAACAGAAATTATTTGTGTGTCTGTTGGAGGGAAAAGTTTTGGTTTTTCTTTTAACGCTTTGCATAACGTTTCTCCACCTTTTATTTTTTGGTAAGTCTCTAATAAAAAATTTTTATAATGAACATTGCTGATAGTTTTTGTACAGATTTTTATCCCTTCATCTATTGTGACTCCGCTTTTCAAAAGGATACTCAAGCTTCTGTAGAACATTGATAAATTAAAATTTTTGCTGATTGATTTACAAATCGGAAGGATTAGAATAACTTTGTGAGTAAAAGGTTTTACAAATTTTGTTCGTAAAAACCAACTTAAGAATATTACGATCGCAATTCCTCCAAGGATTGCCCAGAGGCCGTAGTTTTGAAAAAAATCAGAAATAAAGATTAAAATTTTAGTTGACCATGGAAGTTCGACTCGAAAATTTTTAAACATGTTACTGATTTTTGGTAGAATGAAAAAAGTAATTCCAAAGCCAAGAAGTAATATCCCAATTATGATGATAGCAGGATAAAGCATGGCGCCTAATATTTTTTTTCGTAGTCGGTAGCTTTTTTCGAGTTGGTCGGCCAGATATTCTAGATTTTTTTCCAACGTTCCTGATTCTTCTCCTATTTTTACAATGTTAACATAGAGCTCAGAAAAGGTTTTTTTGTGTTTTGATAATGCCTGACTAAGTTCAACACCTTTTTGCGTCATTTGAATAACGTCGGACAAGATTACTTCAAGTTTTGCTTTTGATTGATCATGGAGAATCTTTAGCGCTTCTGACAAAGTGGATCCGGACCTGAGCATGATTGATAAATTTTTAGTAAAAAATAAAATTTCCTTTTGAGTTACCCAGCCGATAATATTTTTTTTCTTTTGTTTTTTTTTATTTATTT
>JABMRF010000059.1 GCA_013202715.1 Candidatus Kuenenbacteria bacterium | reverse complement strand
TCATTTGGAATATCATGAATCACTTTACGATATGGAGTTTGCAAAAATCCAAAACTATTTACTTTAGCAAAACTTGCTAAATGACCAACCAAACCAATGTTTGGTCCTTCTGGTGTAGCAATCGGACAAATTCTTCCATAATGAGTAGTATGCACATCACGAACTTCAAAGCCGGCTCTCTCACGAGACAGACCACCTGGACCCATCGCTGAGATTCGACGCTTGTGTTCTAATTCTGCCAGTGGATTGATCTGGTCCATGAATTGTGATAACTGTGAAGACATGAAAAATTCACGAACAACACCAATGACCGGACGGGCATTGATTAATTTAGACGGAAGCAGAGTGGTTGGATCCATAGTACTCATTCGATCTTTAACAATTCTTTCCATTCTGGCTAAACCAACTCGGAATTTGTTTTGAATCAATTCACCAATCGCTCTAATTCTTCGATTTCCTAAATGGTCAATATCATCAGCTGCTTCTTGCGAAATATTCAGGCGAATAATCTCCTTGATTACATTTACTACGTCCTCAACTTTCAAAGTTCTGTTATCTTCGTCCAATGGATATTCAGTATTAAATCTTTGGTTCAATTTATAACGACCAACATTGGCAAAATCATATCTTTCAAATCGGAAAAACATAGCAAAGATTAACGACTTAGCATTGTCAGCAGTAGCCATGTCTCCCGGTCGAATACGTTTATAAACCTCAATCAATCCTTCGTCCTGACTTGTTGAAGCGTCCTTTGCAAGGGTTGCATCCAAATATTTAATATCCGGATGGTTATCAACCTCTTTGAATGCTTCTCTCAGCTCCTCATCAGTTTCCATTCCAAATGCGCGCAATAATGCGGTTGCAGCCACTTTTCTTTTTCGATCAATTTTCACCCAGACAACATTGTTGCCATCAGTTTCAAATTCCAGCCAAGCACCACGATTTGGAATAATTTTCGCGCCGTAAAAAGTTCTATTTTTCTCTCGAATGAAGTTCGATGTAAAAAATACACCGGCAGATCTGATAATCTGAGAAACGACCACTCTTTCAATTCCGTTTACAATGAAAGTACCTCTGTCAGTCATAAGCGGAAAATCACCAAGAAAAATTTCCTGAGTCTCTTTTTTCTTCGTTTTAATATTATTCAGAGTTACTTTCACACGAAGTGGTGCTTCGTAAGTAACATTTTTCTTCTTACACGTAACCTCATCAAATTTCGGCTCGTCAAGGTAATAATCCACAAAGGACAGTTCCAAACCTTTATCAGAAATATCAACAATAGGTGATAATTCATTTAGTAGCTCACTCAAGCCTTGCTTTAGAAACCAATCATATGATCTTTTCTGAATCTGAATCAGATCCGGCAATGGCAAACGGTATGAGCTAGTGAAAAACTTTCTTTCTAATTTTTTGTTAGACATAAAAAAAGACTCCCCCTCCCGTTGGGGACGGGGTTATTTAATCTATTTAATTGAATTTGGAAACGCTTTGCCCTCTATCATTTGATTATTAGAAACCTGTTCCTTCGCGCATGGGGCGAGAGGCTAAGTTTCAGGAGGGTTAAGTATAGCTTAATCAAACATATACTATCAAATCTATTCAGATCTGTCAAGCTTTTTCTGTGGATAAGAGTTTTGGCTAAAATTAGCAGAGCTACGGATTAATACAGCTATGTACGGATAAAAAACTATGACCATAAATCCGTACATCCTTACCAATCCGTAATCCGTACAATAAAAAACCGGCAATTCAATTGAATCACCGGAATATGTTTGTGCTAATGAAGGGGGGCTCCATAGTCCCTTCGAAGTTCGAAGAACGAAGAAGGGCTGTGGAATCCTAATGAGATCATTTAAATCGGCAGTTCCATCAGGAACAGATGCCGACCAATGGATCCGTAGTACATCCAGATGCCGTCTTTTTCAAAAAGCGGGCTGACGTGTTCAAACGCCGGCTGTTCTTCACTGTCCGGCAAAGACCAACAAACGTGTCCATGCTTGGCATCGCCAATATAGACAATCCCCTTCCACGGAAGATATGTGCAACACCTCAAATAGCTGTTTGGATATTTCATATCACTGTACAAGCCACAAAGGTTAAACACACGCTCTAGACTACTACTGTCTTCGCTGATGATCCAAACGCGACATGAATATCCGCCTCTATCAATCAAAGAAACTTTTCCGAGCTTGCCTTCATGCAAGAAAATGTCATCCATATATTCTTCCTCTAGAGAGAAGTGTCCTTCACCCTGCTTAACCACTTCTCGCATTGAGTATGTTCGACCTTGAACAAAGGTATTGTATACCGCGTAAATCGTACCGCTAGGCAGCATCACAAATTTTCGATAATGCTTGTTCGGAACCGGCTCAACAAGCACTTCATTGGCTTCAGATTTACCCGGGAAAAACCGCCAAACCTGAAATGTCTTGTCATCAACAGCTACTGGCGAATTATAACAACATTCTGAGACAATAATAGAGTCATCAGTCAACATATTTACAACTGCCTCGGCTCCTATTATTGTATTTATCACCGTCTTCTCACCAACAAAAACTCTTAGTAAATGCTCGGGTGCAAATCCAATGACAGCACTTTGCCTTACTGATTCATAGCGCACGACAGGAATCCCGTCTTTATTAATACCAAGTATCTCAACTTGAACATCAATTATTTTCTTTTGAACATCAACCAACTGAGCAAATGAATATGTCACACCGCGAAAGTGAGATTCATACAAACCATTTTCCTCAGTGACATAGCAATAGGCACCGTCTCCATCTACATGCAAATCCATGATAGTGCTTGCTTTTCGATGAACACTAACACAACGCTCTGCTATCACCGGCCCTCGGGGCCGCTCGATAAACTCACGTAGTTCATCCACGCTAAGCGGATTATTTTGACGATTCAACAATTCCAACAACCTTTGCATTGTTTGCAAACCAAGATCAGACACAACAGCACCTCACTTTGCTCTCGATCAATCCTTAAATTCTGCTTAAGCTTTTGCCGATGCAGAATCTGACGAATTGTAAAAGAGCATTTGTTCCGAATTCCATTATTCAGAACATTAAGAAAGAATAGCAAAATTAGAAGAAGATGTCAAGTCAAACTCCAAACAAAATGTAAGGGTTCAAAATTTTGAACCCTTACATTTTGATATATTTGATTATGTTTTACGATTTTAGAATTTGTCGAATAACATCTCTGTCATCCCATTCCACATATTTTCCACCGGCAACGGCCATCCGCTGTTCAGAACCTTTCCCGGTAACTAAAACTAAATCACCTTCTTTTGCTAAATTCAGGGCTTTTTCAATAGCCTCTTTGCGATCTAATATTTTATATAAGTTTTCGTCAAGTTTTTTGCCAGCTTCGAGCGCACCCACTGCAACATCATTTATAATACCCATTGGATCATCATCATATGGATCTTCATTTGTAATAATAACAATGTCAGCATTTTCTCCGGCCATTTTCCCCAGAATCGGTCGTCGAGCTTTGTCGCGTCCTCCGCCGCAGGAACCGAGGACATGGATGAGTTGGTTGATTGGTTGATTGGTTGATTGGTTGATTAAGGTTAATGTTTGATAAAGTTTTTCCATTGAAGCAGGCTCAGGGGCGTAATCAACAATTACAGAAAAATTTTGACCTTCATCAATCGATTCCATTCTACCAGGAACAACTTTGACGCTTTCTAATCCTTGCTTAATTTTTTCCAGATCAATCCCCTCTTCCATTCCAACCGCAACTGCCGGCATGGCATTTTCAACGTTGAAGGCGCCGATCAATTTTAAATCTATTTTTGTACCTTTTATTTCAAATGAAGTTCCGTCCGTTGTAACCTGAACATTTTTTGCAACCAAGTCTGCATTTTCATTTTCAACTGAGAAACCAATTTTTTTATCCGCCTTGAATGACAAAAAATATTCCGCATACTTATCGTCCAAATTGGCAATTATTGTTTTCTTGTTTTTTTGATTTTTTGTTTTCTTACGTCTTGTTAAGTGTTCAAACAGCTTTCCTTTCGCCTTCTTATAATTCTCAAACCCACCGTGAGATTCTAGATGCTCAGGAGTCAGATTTGTAAAAACTGCATAATCAAAATTAATTCCCAGATGTCGATACTGTTTGATTCCTTCTGAAGAAACTTCAATCACTGCGTATTTACAATCTGCGTCAACCATTTGCTTCAAAATCTTTTGCAATTGAAATCGGCCAAGCATAGTCATTTTCTTGTCATTGAGCCATTCTCGCTCCGCGATCTTAAAACCTATAGTTGAAGTTGAGCCAACCTTTGCTCCACTTGATTCAAGGACTTTTGAAATTAGAGCTACCGATGTTGATTTACCATTTGTTCCGGTTACACCAATTACAATTAACTTCTCACTTGGCGAACCATAAACCAGCGCAGACAAAATTGCCAGTGATTTGTGATAGGCACTCAAGGCGCCTTTGGGAATTAGTTTTTTGATCAATGTTTTCATGATTCCAACATACCCTTTTTAATATATTTTTTCAATGGCTACAGCAAACAAAAGTAATTCTTGACAAATATGCTACAATTGAGTAAGATTAACTCTTAACTACATTATATGAACGACAGAATGCTACAAGTAAATTCAATGCTCCAGCAAACGCTGGCCAAGATCCTTTCAGAAAACCTGGAAGTTCCTTTTGATTTTTTCATTACTGTAACCAGATTTGATTGTGGTCCAGATCTAAAAACCGCCAATGTATTTGTCAGCATTTTACCTTTTAATAAAGCAAAAGACGGCCTGGCCTTTTTAATTAAAAGTCGATACGAAATAAAAGGCTTACTTGGCAAAAAGATAAACCTAAAATATACGCCGAACCTAACCTTTATAATTGATGACGCTGAAGAGATGGCAACTAAAATATATTCCACGCTCGACGAAATAAAGGAGGACGAAAAGGACGCTTAGACCGATATATGGTAAACTCAAAAAAATTATTCTCTCAAATAGATCAAAGCAAAAACATTTTACTTTTGTGTCATCGGAATCCGGATGCAGACACTCTCGGTTCAGCCGGAGCGTTTGCTTTTTTTATTGAAAAACACGCCGACAAACAAGCGACTATTTTTTGCCCTGAGCCTATTCCCAGAAGCCTAGTTTTTTTGGGGCTGGAAAAATTTATTACCAATGATTCTGAAATAAAGCTCAAAAATTACGATCTGATCATCGCTCTCGACTGCGGAGATATAACTCAAACCGGGATTCCGGAAAAAGTTTTAGATATAAAAAACCTGATCCCTCTAATTAATATTGATCATCACCAAACCAACCCAAACTACGGAAACTTGAATATTGTTCAGCCGATGAGCGCCACAACAGAAATCGTTTATAGACTTTTTCAAAATGCGAACATCGAATTGACCAGACAAATCAGCACCTGTCTTTTGACCGGAATCATTACCGATACAACCTACTATACAAACGCCGGCACGACAAAAGATTCGATGTCAACTTCATCCAATTTATTAAAACAAGGTGCGGACATTAAAAAAATAATCAAAAACACCTGGAGAAACAACAGCCCAGAAGCGTTAAAACTCTGGGGGAAAATTCTGTCTCAACTTCATTTCAATTCAGAACACAAAATCGTTTCAGCTGTAATTTCAAAGGAAGACGCGATCATGCCGGAAGTATTCGAGGGCATGGCAAACTTTTTGACAACTCTTTACGAAGCAAATATAATTATTGTAATTCACGAAGGTAAAGATGATACAATTAAATGCAGTCTACGTACAACAAAAGATAACATTGACGTTGCTAAACTGGCGCAGAGATTTGGCGGAGGTGGACATGCTAAAGCCGCCGGATTTTCTTTAACAGGAAGACTCGAGAAAACTGAAAAGGGCTGGAAGGTTGTCCAATAAATTCACTTCCAAACCAAAAACAGGTGGAATGTAAGGCCTGATTCAGTCAAGCCCTACATTCCACCTGTTTTTTATATTAGATTTGTACTATTTACTTTTACCTTATTCTCTCTCCTTTGCATCAGTGATAATAGGGGAAAAGGCTGCCACCGCATCGCCAGTTGCCTTGAATCTCATCAATCGAACACCCTGTGTGTCGCGACCAAGAGTGCTGATTCCCTTGAACGGCATTCTAATCACCTGCCCCTTATTTGAAATTACCAAAATATCATCATCTGCGGATTTTTGTTTGTTAGCAACAATACCTTTTACAACTTTTCCGGTTTTGCTGGAAACTTTTAGGGTTCGGATCCCGCCACCACCACGATTTTGGACTTTGTAGTGAGCCAATTCAGAGCGTTTCCCAAATCCATTTTCAGAAATACACAAAACTTGTAGGTCTTTTATATCCGCCGGCTCAACCAAACCTACTCCAACAACTTTATCTTCAGATTTCAATCTCATTCCGCGAACACCGGAAGCTGAACGCCCCATGACACGTACATCGTCCTCTTTGAATCGAATAGCTTGCCCTCTGGCAGAGATCATCACCAATTCTTTTTTGCCAGTAGTAGGTCTCACCCATCTCAAACTATCACCCGGTTTTATTTTAATAGCAATCAATCCGGAACGTCGGACATTTATAAAATCTTCAATAGCAGTTTTCTTTACAACACCATTCTCTGTCGCCATAAATAAATATTTGATATCTGTCTTGTCTTTGATCGGCAAAATGGCTGTCACTTTTTCATCCGGACCTAATTGTAGGAAGTTCACCAATGCTTGTCCCTTTGAAATACGAGACCCAACAGGCACATCATACGCTTTCAATTTGAATACGCGTCCTTTTGAAGTAAAGAACAAAAGATCATTGTGAGTCATGGTTGTAAACAGCATATCAACCACGTCTTCTTCCTTTGTATTGAGTCCTATCACGCCCTTGCCACCTCGTTTCTGAGTTTTGAAAGTATCCGTTGGCAGACGCTTGATATAACCATCTCGAGTAACCATTATCAATGTTGGATCATTTGGAACCAAATCTTCCTGTGAAAATTCACCAACTGCGGATTTTATAATTTTCGTTTTGCGCTCATCACCATATTTTTCCTTTATTTCTGTTACTTCTGTTTTAATAACCTTCAAAATTTCAGCCGGAGAAGACAACAGACCTTTTAATTCTTTAATTATCTTTTGTTTTTCTTTCAATTCCGCTTCAATTCTTAATCTTTCCAAATTAGCCAAATTCTGCAAACGCATTTCTAGAATTGCCACAGCCTGAACTTCAGAAAATTTAAATTGCTTGATCAATTCTTTTTTGGCAGCATCACGATCTTTTGATTTTTTGATTAATTTAATGATCGCATCAATATTATCGATCGCCTTTTTCAATCCTTCTAAAATGTGAGCCCTTTCTTCCGCTTTTCTCAACTCATATTCCGCTCGACGTCGGACAACCTCCTGCCGATGAACTAAATAATATTCCAAGATGTCTTTCAAGGTCATTACCTTTGGTTCATACTCACCGGTCAGAGCCAGCATGTTCACATCAAAGTTGGTTTGTAGTGGAGTCAATTTAAATAAACGATTTAAAACTTTTTTCGGATATGCGTCACGCTTCAATTCGATTACTACGCGGACACCATCCTTGTTTGACTCATCTCGAACGTCTCTGATACCTTCCAATCTTTTTGTTTTTACAAATTCAGCAATTTTCTCTAGAAGACTTGCTTTGTTCACCTGATATGGAATTTCTGAAATAATAATTCTAAAACTTCCTGATTTTTCCTCTACGATTTCAGTTTTTCCGCGCATAACAATCTTTCCCTTTCCAGTCGTATACGCGCGCTTGATCTCCGAGCTATCGTAAATAATACCTCCGGTCGGGAAGTCGGGACCTGGAAGTTGGTCAGCCAAATCCGCAGTTGAACAATCTGGGTTGTCAATCAAATAACTAACTGTATCGCAAATTTCAGTCAAATTATGCGGAGGGATTTTCGTAGCCATTCCAACTGCAATACCCACACCACCGTTCAAAAGTAAATGCGGGAGTTTGGCCGGCAAAACTTGCGGTTCTTTTTGAGAGCCATCGTAATTTGGAATAAAATTAACTGTATCCTTGTCAAGATCAGAAAGGAGGTCTTCGGAAATCGCCCGAAGTTTTGACTCGGTATAACGCATAGCGGCCGCCCGATCACCATCCATGGAACCAAAGTTACCCTGACCATGCACCAGCATGTAACGCATATTAAAATCCTGCGCCATTCTAACCATGGAGTCGTAAACTGCTTGGTCTCCATGCGGATGATATTTACCTAAAACCTCACCAACCACAGTTGCTGATTTTCTAAACTTCGCGCCCGGTTTCAAGCCAATACTCCACATAGCATAAAGAATCCGACGGTGAACCGGCTTCAACCCATCACGCACGTCCGGCAGGGCGCGCGCAACGATGACGGACATGGCATAATCAATATATGAAGTCTCCATTTCCTCAACAATAGAAATATCCTCCACTCCAGCTACTCTCTCTTTCTCCTCCCCTCGGCTACGCTCGGGGTCTTCGACAGTTTTTTTTACTTCCGGTTTATCTGATTTCTTGTTTTCTTGTTTTTTTGCTTTTTTGTCTTCTGGCTTCTTTTTTCGTGGCATATTAAAAAAATATCAAAAAATTATTCTTAATAATTATTACTCTACGACCGGCTCTGGCTCGATCTGATTTTCATCTACCTGTTCAATGATTTTATCGCTAAGCTCTTCCACTTTTTTTTCCAAGTCCTGTAGTTTCTCTGTAGTATCAGCTTCTCCTTCTTGCAGTGCATCATCTTGGCTTATCAAATCATTCACGCCATCGAGCATGTCTTGAACTTCCTGCGCTGCTTGCTCGGTTGTTTTATTAACATTTTGGTCCATTTCCTGGTTAATCTTTTGAAAATTATACTTCAAACTGATAAACCAGCCGACAAAAATTACCACCGCAGCGATAATCACGCAGACCCAAAGAGTTAAATATTTTGATTCTGGTTCGTGTTCCATATATGCAAGTGAATTAAGCGAATTCAAAGTGAATTGAGTGAACTTTAGACTTCAAAATCTCTTAATCGACTTAATTCGCTTAGTCTTTTTTTTACTAAGCTTTTTCTAATATAATGAATTTAATTTCATCTTGTGGAAGATCTTTTTTTGCAATTTTTAATTTATTTAGCACCTCCACTTTGTTTCCCATTTCTTTTTTAAATTTTTCAACGCCGTCAACATCAAGCTTTAGTCCAGGAATACTATAATGCATTGGAATAACAATGCGCGGCTCTATCTGACGCACTACAGCGGCGGCTTCCTTTGCATCAATTGTATATTTTCCTCCAACTGGAATTAATAAAATATCCACGTCTTCAATTCTTTCCAATTGTGCGCTAGATAGAGATGTACCCAAATCGCCTAAATGCAAAATTTTAATTCCCTCAATATCAAATCTAAACATAATTGATTTTCCCTGCTCTTCGCCCTGTTTTTTGTCATGATACGAACCAATGCCGGTCGCAAAAATGCCCTTGACTTCATATTCGCCAGGTCGGTCAATTAGTAATGGCAGAGCCTCCTCTGTCCCACTAACAACAGCATAATTGTTGTGATCTTCGTGCGCATGACTTACTGAAACCAGGTCTGCTTTTACCTTTGGAAGTTTAAGACCTGTACTATTATCATAGGGATCAGTAATAACGATCACGGGCTGTCCCTTGATTTTTCCTTCCATTTTAAAACAAGAATGTCCTAACCATGTAATATCCATAGATTTGGTCAAAAGTCTAGAGTCAAAAGTCTGGAGTTTTTAACTGCCAATTTTCAACCCATAATTAATAGCTGATTTATATACCCATTCTAGCATAAAAAAAAAGAACTGTAAACTATTTCTGCACAAAAATTTCATCCCATATAAACCTTTATTTTTGACTTTTGACTTATGACTCAAGACTCTAGACTTACCCGCTTGACAAAACATTATAATTTAGCTAAACTGGCTTTTGTACAGGGACCGTTGCCAAATGCAGGTTCGTTAACGAAATTTTCAAATTTTGCGATAGAATCTTCAAATAATGTTTGAGGTAATATAGTAATATTATCGAAAAGATTTTTGGAGATTATAGCCAAAATTTGGAAATTGCAGTAGAAGCTACATTTGGCAACAGTCCCTAAAGATACCAAAGAAAGGAGTACTAAATAAATGTCAAAAAAGAAAATTATTGTAGATTCTGAATCAAAAATGAACTCTCTTGTTGAAGCTGACGAATTGTTGAAAAACATTCCGCAAGTTGGTGATATTATCAAAGCAAAAGTAATTAGCGCTTCTAAAAAAGAAGTTCTTTTGGATTTCAACGGTGCAATGACCGGACTTGTCCGCGGAAAAGAACTTTATAATGAATCTGAAGAGTTTGCTGGCCTAAAACCAGGTGACGAAACTGAGGCTACAGTTCTTGAACCAGAAAATGAACAAGGACTACTTGAACTTTCATTTCGTTACGCTGGGCATCAGAAAACTTGGGCAACTTTGAAAAAATATCGCGATGAGAATAAAGCTATTGAAGTCAAAATCAACGACGCAAACAAAGGTGGACTACTCGTCACGGTTAACAATGCGCCAGGATTTTTACCAGTCTCACAGCTAAGCCCGGAATATTATCCGCGCGTTCAAGGTGGCGACAAAAATAAGATTCTAGAACAATTAAAAAGCTATATTGGAAAATCACTACCGGTAAAAATTATTGATGTAAATGAAGAACAGGAAAAATTAATTGTTTCAGAAAAAGCAGCCTGGGAAGAAGCACAAAAAGATGTTTTGATGAAATACAAAATCAACGATGTAGTGGAAGGGAAAATTACCGCTGTTACAGATTTTGGAGTTTTTGTAGAATTCGGTGAAAACCTTGAGGGTTTAATTCATATTTCTGAGCTAGCTTGGCAAAGAATTGATGATCCAAAATCACTTTATAGTGTTGGCGATGAAATCAAAGCTGAAATTATTAAAATTGATGGTTCAAAAATATTCTTATCAAGTAAGAAATTGAAAGATGATCCGTGGAAAGGTATTGAAAAGAAATTTAAGCTTGGTGATATTGTTGAAGGAGAAATCCTAAAAACAACTCCATTCGGTTTATTTGTTCAATTGGATAATGATATTCACGGTCTGGCTCACATTTCAGAACTTTCTGAAGACAAGATTGCCTCAATCGATCAGTTTGCAAAAACAGGGTCAAAAATGAAATTCAGAATTGTTTCAATCGAACCAAAAGAACATCGACTTGGCCTAAGTGCCAAGGATTTGGATAAACCATACGAAGCTGTCAAAAAAGAAGTAAAAGAAGAAGTGGCTGAAGAGGATGTAAAAGAAACAGTTAAAGAAAAACCTGCCGTAGAGGAAGAGGTTAAAGAAGAAGAAACAAAAGAATAATCTTAAAACTCAAGATATCGATCATCAGGCGCGCCTCCGAAGGCGCGCCTGATGCGTTTTAAATATTTTTATTTATTTCTAAATATTTCTATCTATTTTTACAGTATTTCCAACACCTTGACACCGCCATTTTTTTTTGCTACAATGATTACACGATAATTAATAATCAAATTGCTTATTGTTGCTACGATAGTTTTGCTAGAATTAGACTAATTTTAACTTTTCTACTTCAGAAATATAAAAACATGAAGAACACATTGCTTCAAATCCGAACGCTTCTTCCAGCCCGATTAACATAATCCGGGCAACTTTATATTTCACAAACTTTCTAGTTACAAGAGCAGTATTAATATGCTGTATCCAATTTTTATTGGATTAGGCCTAATAATCGGTGCAGTTGTCGGGTATTATATCAGAAAAAAGGTTGCCCAAACTGAAGCTGATTCTTTGGAATCAAAAATGCAGAATGCCCTTAATGACGCAAAATCAAAAGAAAAGGAAATTCTTCTGCAAGCAAAAGACAAAGCTCTTCAAGTTATTGACGAGGCCAAAAAAGAAGAGGCCAGCCGACGCAATGAATTAAGAGGATTGCAACAAAGACTTGAAAAAAGAGAATCTTTATTTGACCAAAAATTATTAGATCTAGAATCCAAAACTACAAAACTACAAGAAAAAGCTAAGCAAGTTGAAACCGTCAAAGAACAAATCCTGCAAATCAAAAAAAATCAACTTGAAAAATTAGAAAAAATCGCAGCCTTGGACAAAGAAGGAGCGCGAAAGATTCTACTTGAAAATGTGGAAAGAGAAATGGCGGACTCATTGATGAGTAGAATGAAAAAACTGGAAGAAGAAAATTCAACTGAGCTGGACAGAGAAGCCAAAAAACGACTGGCTCAAGTGATCCAACGTTGTTCAGTTAATCACGCCGTAGAAGCAACCACAACTGTGCTCGATCTTCCGTCCGATGAAATGAAAGGAAGAATCATCGGTCGTGAAGGACGAAATATTCGTTCGATCGAACAACTTACCGGTGTTGAAATTGTTGTTGATGACACACCGCAGGCGATTACAATTTCCGGTTTCAGTCCTATTCGCAGGCACGTTGCCAAACGAGCTCTAGAAAAATTAATTTTGGACGGACGTATTCATCCGGCCAGAATCGAAGAAGCCATTGGAGAGGCTAAAAAAGAAATTGCACTTGAAATCAAAAAAGCTGGTGAAGATGCTTGTTATGAAGTCGGTATTGCCGGACTTGATCCAAAGTTGGTTCAAATTGTCGGTCGACTGAAATACAGAACAAGTTACGGTCAAAATGTTTTGCAACACAGTATTGAAGTTGCACATTTATCTGCCCTACTTGCAGAAGAGCTTGGTGCGAACGTTACCATTGCCAAAAAAGCCGGTTTCCTTCATGATATCGGAAAAGCGGTTGACCATGAAATTCAGGGAACTCATCCTGAGCTTGGTCGAGACATTGGTAAAAAATTCAAATTACAAGAAGAAGTTATTACTCCAATCTTAACTCATCACGAAGACAAGCCACCAACACTGGAAGCCGTTATCGTAAAAGTAGCTGATGCTATTTCCGGTGCCAGACCAGGAGCCCGAAAAGATACTTACGAAAGATATTTGCAACGACTACAGGAGCTTGAAAATATTGCCAAACGTCATGAAGGCGTTGACAAGACCTATGCAATCCAAGCCGGTCGTGAAGTTCGTGTCTTTGTAGAGCCGGACAAGATCTCTGACCTGGATGCTGAGAAAATGGCGCAAGCTATTGCCAGAGAAATAGAGGAAGATCTTAAATATCCTGGTGAAATCCGAGTAACAGTTATTCGGGAGAATAGAGTTATTGAATACGCTAGATAAAAAATAGGGCGAAATAAGGCGAAAAAAGACTAAAAATAAAACTTAGAAAATAAAAAAGCCCTGAAGTATATGCATATTGCATTGCATAACTTCAGGGCAAGCGGTCGCGATGTAGCGGCTGCTTTTGATTTTTATTATTCAGCGATACGCTCTGTCAAAAGCGCTCGTTTTCTGTCCAGATCTTTTGCCTGTTCGCTCAAACCAAGTACTTCTTTGTCCAGTAGGAGAAGAGCCACCAGGATTGCCGGGCGTAGTAGCCTTACAAGTTCTTGCGCCATTTCTCCGGTCACTAACAGATAGCCGGAATATGTTTTATCACCCTGCAATATAAAATCACCTACAGCGATCGAGACTTCGAACTGATCCGTGATACTGAAAATTGCGGGAGCCTTTTTCACTTCATCTCTGATTTTCAGCAATAAATCCGGGCAATAATGTTCCGGTGACATGGCGTCGTGAGCCGGACCATCATATCTGGCAGTACCAATCCGTATAACCTGTTGTTCTAGAAATTTCCCAATCACTCCATCACTATCCACAGCTGCACGCACCAAGCAAGAACTCATTAACAAATCCAAAACACTGTTTTCCGACGCATAAATCAATCTGCCTTTCATCCTTTTCCTCCATGAAAAAAATTAACCCAAAGGAACAGCCCTCGTTTTGGAAACTTCCTATTAGTTGTCAATAAAACAACTCATTAGGCAATTGTAAATCAAAAGTTGACCTTTGTCAACCCAATAAAAAAAGCCCTAAAGTATATGCATATTGCATTACATAACTTCAGGGCAAGCGGTCGCGATGTAGCGGCTGCTTTTGACTTTACTTAACAGCTCTCGTTTTCCGAATAAGCCTGACAATTCCACCTTTCAAAGTCCTAGTTTTTTCTTCGATCATTTCAAACAAACTTGTAATCTTGTATTTTTGAGGACTAAGATTAAAACCCTCAAAAAGGCCTTGTGCAATCATCTGGGCTTGATTGTCAATCTGCTCATCTGTCAATTGCGTAGGCCCAGGGCTGACCTTGAATTGAATTTCAACCATATCCATTTGGCTGGTCATATTGTCCCAAGATGAACCAATTTTCATTATGTATATTCGCTGCTTCATTCTCTCCTCCTATGATAAAAAACTACACAACTTCATCTTAATCTTAATTAATATCAGCCCAAATGTCAACATATCCACACCGAATAAAAACGGGTTGTGTTAATTTAGCAAAGGTGTTATAATCCCTATACAAGATTTAGCGAAAAAAATATGATAAAGGTTTTGATGCTAGGTGACATTGTCGGTAAGATTGGCCGAAAAGGTGTGACAGAGGCATTACCAAAATTAAAAAAGAAGTACAAACCGGATTTAGTTATTGCTAATGCGGAAAATTTAGCGCACGGCAAAGGCATTACTGAAAAAACGCTACAAGAAATGATGGATGCTGGGGTTGATTTTTTTACTTCTGGCAATCATATCTGGTCAAACAAAGCTGAAGTTGACAAAATCCTAGGAGAAAATGAACTGCCAATTATCCGACCAGCAAACTACCCACCCGATGTTTTGGGTGCTGGACATAAAATTGTGGAAGTCGGCGTTTATAAGGTTTTAATCGTTAATCTGATGGGTCGCGTATTTTTCAGAGAAAATTTCGACTGCCCTTTTCGAAAATTAAAAGAAATCCTGGAAGAATACAAAAATGAAAAGCTAAGTGCCGTTATTGTTGACCTTCATGCTGAAGCAACTTCAGAAAAAAATTCTTTACCAAGATATTTCGATGGAAAAGTCAGCGCTGTGTTTGGAACTCACACTCATGTGCAAACTTCAGATGAACAAATCCTGGAAAAAGGGACCGCTTTTATCACCGATGTCGGAATGGTTGGTTTAAAAAATTCAAGCTTAGGCGTTGATCTAGATAATGTCATAAAAAACTTTTTAGACCAAACTCCTCAAGCTCATGAAATCCCTGAACACGGGACTTGCCAAATTGATGGAGTTTTTGCTATAATTGAACCAGAAACAAGCCTTGCGACAAAGATTGAAAGAATCAAGTTAGATGTTGAAGTGTAAACTATTATCCTTAAATATAAATCTAAATAACCCACATTGCTTATGAATAAAGCAGAATTAGCCGCAGTCATTTCAGACAAATGCGGTGTTACAAAAAAACAGGCTGAAGACATGCTAGAATGCCTAACCAGCACAGTTACTAACACAATCAAAAACGGAGGAGAAGTTACTTTAACAGGTTTTGGTACTTTTTCCGCTCGTGTGCGAAAAGGACGAGAAGGAGTTAATCCTCAAAATCCTTCCCAATCAATTACCATTCCTCCAACAAAGGTTGTGAAGTTCAAAGCTGGAAAAACTTTGAAAGACGCGCTAAAGGCAAGTCAGCAAACAGCTGCACCTGCGCCAGAGCCTGAAACGGCTTCTGAGCCAGTCGAAGAATCATCTGATGAAGGTGGTTCAGCAGAACTATAATTTGCAGCCGCGAAGACGCAAAATAAGCAAAAACGCAAAAAATACAAGTTTGATTTTGCGTTTTTTGTTGCTTTTGCGCTTTTGCGTTATTTTTTTTGTTTGAAATTTTTTCAATAATTTGTTATAATTACAGTAGTAATGAGCAACATCGGAGGTAAGCATGTTCAGAATAATTGTAATTGTCGGTTTGACCGCAGTTTTGGTAACTGCCATTGTAATTGCTGAGAAGCAAAGCGCTGATGCCTGGTACATCAAGTAGCGCGCTCCCCCGCAATGCGGGGGTTTTTCTTTACAAAAGTTTGTTTTTTGTAAACAATCAGGATATAATGTAATAGTTGATAGCAAAATGGTAAAAGGCCTGCTCGGAACCTAACTCAAGTAATGGTTCTAGGCAAAAGTATATTAATACTCTATGCAGAACAAAAAACAAGACTGGCAACAACACCTCGAAGACCTGGAAAAACATTACCATCCGGATAAGTTTTTTAGCGATCAAGAAAATATACCCACAAATGAATCAAACGTGCGGGAACATTTTTTTGCGCCAGCGCTAACTGAAGAAACTGACATCCCGGAAGAGGCCCAGCTCTCAATTGATATTTATCAAGACGAAGATCATCTTTATGTTGTGACACCGATTGCCGGAATCAACCCAAAATCACTTGACATTAGTTTGGACAAAGACATTTTGACCATTCGAGGAGAAAGAAATAAAGAATTTTCAGCTGATCCGAAAAGCTATATTTATCAGGAATGCTATTGGGGTAAATTTTCCCGAAGCGTTATTCTGCCTTTACCTGTAAAGGCCACCAAAGTTGAAGCAAACTTCAAAGAAGGCGTGCTTAAAATTACACTTCCAAAAGAAGAGGAATCACGAAAAGTTGAAATAAAGGTGAAAGCATCAGACTAGACAAAGCATAACTACTGATCTACTGATTGCTACAGATACTACATGATATGAAAAAATCTGTAATCAGTTGCATCATGTAGCTATCATGTTGATCATGTAGTTATAAATAATCAAATGAAAAACCAACTCAAAGCCACAATTGATCGAATTGAAGAAGACAAAGCAGTACTCATTTTTGATGATGGCCAAAAATTAATTGTCCCAATCAATAAACTACCAGCCAATTCAACCGCCGGGAAAGTTTTGGAATTAAACTTAATCGCTAATGAAGACGTAACTGAAGAAAAAGAAAATTTGGCTAAAGATGTATTAAATGAAATATTAAGTGGCGAATAAACTATGGAAGGCATTATCAAGAAACCAAAGAAGAAGATTATAAAATGGCTAATAATAAGTTTGTCCATTTTTTTTATTATTATAATAGTTCTAGCCGGAACTTCCGTCGCCCTTGCTTATAAATATGAAAATAAAATTTACTCGGGCATAAAAATCGACAGCGTTAATGTTGGCGGTTTAACTCAAACACAAGCGATTAGCATTATCAACGGAAAATTTAAGCAAACATATGACGATGGATTTAATTTTGTATTTGACAATACAGAAAAGAAAATTATAAATGAAGACAACAAGTTTTTGAGCTTGAATCTGGACAGCATGGTTGAAAATGCGTTCAATCAGGGACACAGCAATAACTGGTTCAAGAAACATCTAAAGGTTCTGGTTTTTCCGATAATAAAAAAACAGCTTGATTTGGACTACCAGCTGGACAAAAACCTGTTAAAAGAACAATTAAAATCAGAATTTACAATTTTGGAAAATCCAGCAAAAGACACCGAAATTAATTTACAAATTCCAGGAACCGAAGGAAAAAAATACGAGCTGGACTTTTCCGCCTCAAAAGTCGGCCACACTTTCAATTTCAACGAGGCAATTGACTCCCTTGAAAAAGGAATTCAAAAATTTAATAATCCAAAAGTTGAATTAATTAAAAGCACAGACTATCCAAAAATTACAGTTGAGCAAGCATTGACTCAAAAGGATTTGATCGATGAGCTTCTAAAAATAGAACAAGTGGACTTTGCATTCAAAAATAAAACCTGGACAGTTGAATGGGAAGATTTTTCGCACTGGCTAAAACTTGATTTAAATGAAAACGAAGAAATCACAGTGAGCTTAAATCCTGAAATGGTAAAGGGTCAGCTCGAAGCAATTGGCCAGGAAACAAATCAGGAAGCAACTGATGCTAAATTGCAGATGAAAAACGGACGAGTAACCGAATTTCAGGCCAGCCAAAATGGACAAGAACTTGATATGGAAAAAAATCTTCAAAAAACGATTACTGAAATAATTACCAATAAAAATAATAAAATTGCGTTAACTGTAAATATTACTGAACCAAAAGTTACTGTGGGTAGCACAAATGAGTTAGGAATTAAAGAATTAATCGGTTATGGATTATCAGATTATTCCGGCTCGCCATCAAACCGAAGACATAACATCGGAATTGGTGCCGCCGCCCTAAACGGCGTATTGATCGCGCCGGGCGGAGAGTTCTCTCTTGTAGAAACTCTTGGTGATATCGACGCCAGTAGTGGTTACAAACCGGAATTGGTAATAAAAAAGAATGAAACCATCCCAGAGTATGGTGGCGGGCTTTGCCAAATAGGAACTACCATCTTCCGCGCCGCACTGCAATCAGCTCTTCAAATAACTGTGCGTAGAAATCATTCTTATCGAGTCGGCTATTATGAACCGGCCGGAACTGACGCCACCATTTATGATCCATGGCCTGATTTTAAATTCCTTAATGATACAGAGCACCACATTTTAATCCAATCAAAATTGTGGGGCAATACTGTTATGTTTGAAATCTGGGGAACGGACGATGGCCGAAAAGTTAGTTTTGAAGGACAAACCACAGTTAGTGACGTTAAATATTTGAAACCAACTATTTTCAACATAACCAGTCCGGGTCCAGCCAAAGAGATTGAGACTGAAGAACTGGAACCGGGCGTTAAAAAAAGAACTGAATACGCTCACAATGGAGCGGATACAGTTTTTTATCAATACATTACAAAACCGGGAGAAGAAACTGAAAAAATCACCTGGAGCAGTCACTATGTTCCGTGGCAAGAAGTTTTTCTAGTTGGCGTTGACCCGGAAAAGAAAGCGCAAGAAGCAAAAGAGATAGAAGAAGCAAAGGAAGCCGAAACGCTAGCAGGAATAACTGAAGAAGAAACCACTATTGAAGACGAGGAAGAAAAAACAGAAGAATAAAACTATAACTATAATTGATAACAGGTCCCTTTAGGGGCCTTTGTTATTTACTAGCCTGACCGTTTAACGGCCAGGCGGGGCTCCTTACATAACCTCCCCCAACCCCCTCCTTTTAAAGGAGGGGGCTAAAACTGACATAAAATAAAAAGCCCGCCTCAATGTTTTGAAGCGGGTTTTTGTTTTACGAGCACATTATTTTTGCGATTTCCAGAAGCTGATGAGTATAACCCATCTCATTGTCATACCAGAGCCGCAGGCTGATCTTCTTGCCATTGCATCGAACCCGGGTAAGATCACCGCTGACAACCGCAGCCCAGTTTTCGCCGGTAACGTCGCAGGACACATACTGTTCATCTTCCAAAAACTGAACAATATCCTGAAAGTCGAAAGCTCTGATCTCCTCCTGGATCAATCTGTTCAGTTCTTGTTTGTCTTCAACCATACCGACCAGATCAAAATCAAGAATTACTGAAGAGCCGGTATCCAGGGGTACACGGTCAGCTTCGCCGTCGATCAAGCCCGCCAGCACAGGAATCACGATTCCAATTGCCGCAGCAGCTCCAGTTGAAGTCGGAATAATGGAACGACCCGTACATCTGTTCCGACGAGGGTCCTTTTTTGAGCCCATCGAATCAAAGACCTTCTGACCCGGCGTAGCCGCGTGAATAGTTCGCGCAAATCCGGACTCAATGCCAAAGATTTTGTGAATGATCCAACAAAGCGGGGCGATACAGTTCGTAGTGCAAGAGGCATTGGAAACAATCTTGTACTCACGATTCAATTCCTTGGCGGATAGCAATAAATTAGAATTGACCCC
This sequence comes from Candidatus Kuenenbacteria bacterium, assembly GCA_013202715.1. Classification (GTDB taxonomy): domain Bacteria; phylum Patescibacteriota; class Patescibacteriia; order UBA11705; family JABHMO01; genus JABMRF01. The sequence continues at coordinate 3,738 of JABMRF010000059.1, read as the reverse complement.
ATTGACAATCATGGGAATTCTTTCATCTTTGGTCGGCGCAGTCAGAAGCACCTTTTTTGCACCCGCCAGCAAATGCGCTTCGAGCTGATCATAGGTCATAAAGACACCGGTAGCATCGATTACGAGATCAACTTTCAACTTGAGCCAAGGCAAATCAGCGATCGCTCTTTCACCATAAACATAAACGTATTTACCGTTTACGCAAAGACAGGCACCTTCCTGTTCTATTGAAACCTCACCCTGAAACTTGCCATAGACAGAATCACGTTCGATTCGACGCTTGATCCAAGCGGCGTCATAGAGCTCGTTGATAGCAACAATCTCCAGTCCGCAATCCGGATTTTCCCAAATCATTCGTGCTGTGCGCTGGCCAATACGACCAAATCCATTCAAAGCTACTCGAATCACTCCCATAAAGACCCTCCTCTGGGTTGTACGGTCAAAGAACACATTACGAACCCTTTTTACGTTATTTACAACAAATTGTCAAGGCCAAGGGTCTCTTGACAAAACCAACGGCATATAGTAACATACTATAATCTGATCTTTAATAATAATTCATTTTGGAGGACAATAATGGCCAGGAAAGAAAAAGGCAACGGTGGACAAAAAAAAGTCGCAGTTCCCGGCAAAGGCGGGCGATCAAAAATAGTTGTACATGACGATGCTCATGGTGGAAAACTGCTCCAATTGAGTGTTCTGGTTGATACTTTAGGAAATCTTTTCCAAGGCAGTTTCGTAGAAAAAGAACAGTACGCTTCACTTAGAGAAACGAAAAATGTTTTTCAATTGTTCAAAGCGTTTCTGCGTACTCTCTCAGATGTAAATGAAGATCAAGCCAAAGAGACCATGTTTCGTTTCCTCGGAGCAATAATCAAAATGGCTCGCCAGGCCTCAATTCAAGATAAAACTATTGAATCCCTTGAGTTGAGAAATGAAGCTCTTTCAGAAGCTGTACTGCGGAAAGATTCAACCGAGAAAATCAAGTCCAGCGCTAGCGAACTAATGGACGCCTTGGTTGAGCATCTTAGCTTATGCCACATGGAATTCCAAGACCTGATGAAAGAATATCAGGAATTGGTTGAATCATTGCAAGAAGACAAAGAACAAGTTGAGTCTGAACTGGATCAATTTGAAGTCCTGCTGCTCAGTTTTCTTGATGGACAAAAAACGGATAGCCTAAAAGCTGCGCTCTTTTTCCCCAGCAGTCACCTTTCAGAGTTTGAAGCGAAACTGGATGATTTCCAGCGCTCCAAGAGAACGGACGAACAAAAAAAAGAACTAAGTGACCAATGGACTACTTTGGAAAAAAATTCACGCTGGATTTCAGAGTTGGAGCAAAAACTTGTCCAAACAATCAGTAAGGTCAGTAGGCACTTAAGAAACATTGAGATGGTCAAAGACAAACGAGGCGATGCAATCAAGAAACAGCTTTTGGAATTACAGCAAGAAATCAGAAAAATCGAGGTTGTTTTCAAAACGCTGAGCAAGGAAGCCCTTTTCTGGGGTTGTGTTTATGGCCTACATGAAGTCGTGCAATACACGCCGACAGATCTTCTGGCGCTCCGAGTTGACACAGAAGAAAGAAATCTTCCTGGTGAAGAATTAACTCGATATTTGGAAAAACATATTCGCGTTGAACAAGCACTGCAAGCCTGTGTCAGCGAAAGTACACCCGGGGTTCTTGAAACTGAACAAGTTCAAGAAACTACAAGCTCTGCTAATCGCGTGAAGCAAATTACCGACATGACTCTCTGTGTTCTGTGGGGCTTTATCAATGATTTCCTTGAAAAAGCCGAGGCAGAAGGTAAAACCGTACAAAGAAAGGGAGATTATGGCAGAATGCCTCGCGTAGTTGCCAAACTTCTTGAGCAAACAGAACACATCACAAAAAGAGAAAAGAAAATCGTTACAGAAACAGCAATAAAAACATTAGCGGCAGAAGGAATGCTTCTCCTGAAACCAAGAATGGCGCCGACCAGGAAGTACAAAAGCGGAGAAAAAAGCTATACTGAACAGATCTATGTTGTCCTGACCGATGCCGGCCGGACAAAAGGACAAGAACTTCTTCTTTCTCATCAAGAAATGATGACCGCTGTCTTAAAAAGGCAAGCAGAAAGAATAGCTCATTATAATCAAAATCGCTCTCCAAACAAATAAAACACCCCCCGCATTGCGGGGGGGCTTTTTTTATTCAAGCAACCTTGGCCAGAATCGATCCGGTCAGGCGCAGTCGCTCTTCATTGTCCATGTCAGTTTTCGATGCTTTCCACGAAGCGTAATTCATAACAGCCAAGAACAGGACATACTCACGCCAAGCACTTTCTGCGGTCTTGAGTGTTTTGTGATATTTCGGATGTTCCACATTGATATGGAAGATCAAGTGGTGCGGATTTTTCTCCTCGACAAAACCCTGTTGGGCCACATCGCGGGAAATAAAAGTCCTGAACTCCATGATCGTATCTTCAAGCTTGATGACTGGATTCTCAAAGTCAGATTCACCGCCATCAGCATCAATCTCCAACTCCTTGACATAAATGTCAGAAGTTGACGAGACTGCAGAATTGTCAGAGTCAAAGGCTCTGACCGTACACTTGCCCGGTCGCTTGAGAACCAGACCAATGTTAGCCAACCCTTCTTTCCTTGTAAATTCTCCGAAAGTAGCAGGAGAAACTTCCCAGTTTAGCGTTTTCGTTCTTTCAGGAACGTTGATTGCTTTGAAGGTAATCATGTCCCCGACAAAATGTGACCCGCCACGCGGAATTACTGTCAATTCCTTGAACGGTGCAATTTTTATATGTGCTACTCGTGAGATACCGGTTTCTTTATGCTGAACTACCAGCCGGTATTGTTCATTTAAATCATACTCAACGTCAGTGGCAATGGACATCACAACCTTGCTGCCAGCTATTTTATCCAAACTGGCACCAGGAACATCAGAACAGTTCCAAATAAAGCTGTCGCTTTGCCGGCCACGCGCTTCAAATACCTGTTCTTCGCCAGGGACCATTGTCACGGTCCAGGGAGAAACATTGAATCGGGAGCGCAAACGTTCCCGAGGTGTTTTTTTGACACCGGTAATCTTTCCAAATGCTTCTTCGGTCAATGCACGCAGAGCGTCAAAGTTTCTTCGCTCTTTGTCTTTGACATCCGTTTCTTCCAGACCAAACTCTCTACTAATTTTGGGTCCCAGAATGCTTTCCAGGTAATCAATAAAGATTTCAATCTCGCGAGTACTGAAAAGTTCATCACGGAATTCACGACTGGCGCCTTCACGCCACTCATTAAAGCCTTCGACTTCAATCAATCCGCATACTCCACGGTCGAAGAATGCAAAAGGAATCCGATTTCGCAATTCCTGCGAAAGACATTTTGCAAAACTACGAAATTCCATCACCGGACCGATCGATCCGATTTTCAGCTCGTCAATCCGCATTCCGTCACGATGGCGGACTTTTCCCGGCTGGTAAATGTAAACCCTGATTTCACCCAAGACCGGTACCTCGATCCTGTCCTGAAATCCGGTTACAATATCCCTTGGCGTTAGATTCTTGCCGTTGACAAAGACCCGATCCGCAAACTGGGGAGAGAGAAGATCAGCCAGATTTTCAATCATGTTTGTTTTGCGAATTCTAGGTTCTAATGCCCCACTTTGAGGTAAGGACTTGGTTTGGAGATAAATAATTTAATAATTTTCTAGGTCTGTTGTTTAATATTTCTTGTATATCATAAATTTGT
>JABMRF010000058.1 GCA_013202715.1 Candidatus Kuenenbacteria bacterium | reverse complement strand
GATCGGTCCGAAAAATCCGCCAAGGTTGACAACCATGTAAAAGATCGCAAATCCAACAGATGCTTTGTTTTTATCTCCGCGGGTAACGCGTGCGACAGTCCCCGTAATCATTGGCTTGAACATACCAGCGCCAAGGGCGACGAGTAGGAAAAGTCCAAAGAATGAGGCATAGCCTGTGGCAAAACTGAGAGAAAAATATCCAGTAGCCAGAACAGCGAATGATGCTAGAAGTACTTTTTTGTACCCGATCTTGTCTCCAATGGTTCCGGACAGAAGTGGGACCAGGTAGACAAAGAATGGAACAACTGCCAGGATGGTTCCTTTTTCGGCATGGGTAAGCCCAAGTGCGCCTTCTTCGGTTGGCCCTGTCAAATACAGAGCGATCAATGAGAATAGTCCGTACCAGGCACCTCTTTCATAAATTTCATTTACAATTGCGGCCCAAAATGTGCTGCTAAAACTTTTGACTGTCTTCAAGAAAGGCTGTTTTTTTTCTTGTACCTTTTCCATTTGTCCTCCAATGGTTTGGGATCATTTCCGTAACAGAACACTAATTGTTAATGTCCATAATTAACACAATTCTATCTTGACGGAAAAGAAGTATATTGTCAATAGGGGGAATTAAAAAAGACCCCGAGTGCGGGGTCTTTCGATTCTGATTGTGGCAGTTTAGGCCGAAGCCTTTTTGTCGGAAGTCAGCCATTTGCTGGTGAAGATCAGCAAAATCGGTGAGATCATGGCAAAAGCAGCAAAGATAATCCACATGGTACCGGTGTTTTGTGCTCCGGTTTCAGGACAGAATTTTTCGAGGAAAGTCCCGGTATAGGTACCGGCGATCATCTTGGTCAAGAACCACGGTAGCATGGCAATTCCCATGTATGCTCCAACACGGCCCGCGGGGGCGATGTTAGAAACGTACTCCATGAAACGTGGAGACCAGAGTGCTTCGCCAATTGTCATCAAGACAATGTAGAGAAGGAATATATTGGTGATTGGGCCAAATCCGAGCAAGAAGGTTGGAGCGGCCATGATGAGTGTACCCCAAATCATAATCTTGTGGACCTTGGTCTTGAAGGTCAGCGCTGCGCAGAGCGGAGCCAGGAAAAAGATCAAGATTGGGTTCAAGTTTGAGAAGAATTCGAAATTATCTGAAACTGCGGTTGGGAAAGCACGCTTCAGATAAATCGGCATAATCAGCCAGTTGTAAGCAAACAGCGTACGTACGGGAATGAGAATGAAAATGAAGAACGTGAAGCACATATCTGCCATTGGGTGATTTTTTAGCCAACGCCAGATTCATTGTTTGCCGGTCAGATTGAGGAGGCTCTCATCGGAAGGTACTTCAACAGTTTCTTCCTTGATTGCTTCGTCCGTGTCTTTGGCCAGCTGAGCGTTTTCTTCTTCAACAGTTTTTTCAGCCGCGAAAATGCTCTTTTTGGTCAGAAACAAGTAAACGACAAGTAGTCCCAGCAGAGTTAATGCAGTATAGAGCCAGAAAACTCCGGTAAATCCGTTGGGCGGAAATACGCCGGCAGATGCTCTGCGGACAGGAGGTGAGAGGAGACCGGAAAAAAAGGCTCCAAGATTCATACCGCCGTACATAACGGCAAAACCCATGGCTGAGTTCTTTTTGGACGTGAATTTCCCCATCCCGCCGTAAGCAGCAGGTTGGAAAAAGCCGTAAGCAACGGCAATAATGAGCAGACCGAAGATAGCCATGTAAAACATGGGAGACCAAAGGCCACTGCCCAAGTCAAAGCTCCCGCTCAACGAAAGGAAAACTCGCCCAATGAATGCGGCGCCAAGGGCGATGAGCAGAGAAAGACGGACACCGAGCTTGTCAGTCAGACCGCCAAAGATAATCATGGTCAGCGTGATACCGCCGGTAAACAATCCTATGATCCAGCCGGTCGGGACATCTCCGATGTTTGCGTTTTCAGGGAAAAAATTGCCGAGCAGAGTGAGAATGCCAAAGTAGATTAAACCATCGATCGTAAAGACGATACTGATGATCCAGACAGGCCGCGTTGCATGACGCATTTCTTTGAATGGCAGGACGACTTTGTCATAAAAGGTTAACCAAATAAATTGCAGCAAACCGACAAATCCAGGGGTACGTTCTAATTGGTCCATTTCTTCCTCCTGTGTCCTTCGTAGCTTCAAGCGTAGCGAGAAGCGAAGAAGGGCTTTTACATTATATCCAAATAACAAAACATTTGTTGTCAATGTCCATACTTAATCTAATCTTATCTTGAATGAAAGTAAGCATATTGTCAAGTGTTTTTATCATAATGTTTGATTCTTGAATCAAATAAAAAGCTTCCCAAGGGTTCTTGGGAAGTTGAATGGACAGTTGAATTATTCAGCTACGGTTTGTGTTTTTCTTGCTTGTGCTAGTTGATCCAGTTCATAGACAAAAGCAGGATCAAGTTCTGTGTTCGACATGGATAAAATTCTGAGAATATTACCCGGATCCAGGTCATGCTCTTTGATCATTCTTCTGACTATTTGATATTTATAGTCACTTGGACAGGGGATTATGCCCGTATATGCTGATCTGGGGCTCAATCCGGTGTACACTATTTTACCGTCAGAGCAATATTGTTTATTTGTAAGCCAGTCATAACAATATTGTTCTGCGAGAGATTGTATAATTGCTTTTGTGAAAAGTTCATGTTGTCCCAGATGTTCTTCAACCATACGAATAGCTAAGAGGTGGAGCCTTGCATTCTCAGTAAGTTCAGCATAAGTATCTTCCAGTTCTTTTTTGGTGGGCTTTCTTTCTGCGAAGTATTCAAGGTATCTCAGAGCATCAAAGTGATCCCCAGTGGCTTGATATTCACGAATTTTCTGTTCAGATTTCGTAGCCAACTCCTGCTTTGTAGTTTCACAGGCGTCGAAGAGTTCTGGTAGGTCGTCAAATTCATTGCGATTGACGATCTTTTCCTGGATTACTTTTTGGCAGATGGTTTGGAAGTCTGCTTCCGAGATCTGTCCACTTTGTACCAGTTCTCGAATATGCTTGAAATTGCCTGTGTCCAGTGCCTTTTCAAGTGTGATAAAAAGATGCTTTTGTGTCGCCTGATTCTTTTTTTCTGGAGCACTTGCTTTTTCTTCTGTACACGAAAACAATGTAAGCGTAAACGCTAAAATTAGTAAAGATATTCGATTCATTGGATCCTCCATTGAGAAAGTTTGTGGACGATTTGTCGACGAACAATTGATTAACTCTTTATATTAGTACATGTCTTTGAATTTGTCAAGGGAGACTTCATTTTTCGGTAAAATAAAAGGCCCCCTGCGATGCGGGAGGCTTTGAGTTTGTTCTAGGTCTGATCTCCGGGCTCTGTCTGTGGCTTGAAGTCCTGGTCGAAGATTCGGGTCGAACACTCTGTGAAATGCATGGTTGATTCCCGAACACCCTCGGGCGTCGCGGCCGACTGGTGGCAGTGATCTTCGTCGGTCGGGAATCCCATCTTTGTGGCCAAGTCCACGGCATCAATCCCAAGGCCGAAACTGTGCAGATGCCAGCCAGCCTCGATTGCTTCCCCGGCAAAGGCCTGCAGCTTGGGCTGGTAATCCTTTGTCTGGTAAGGAGGCTTTGAACGGGTGTCATCTCCGTCACTGAAGACGCCGATGACGACTTCAAGATTTTCCTGGGCATGTGCGCTCAGCTTGTATTTGTCCAGGAACATACGAATGACCTTGTATACGGTTTTGTACAGCAAAGTGTTTCCGTCAGCGTCATAGTCCGTCATGGGCACAACTTCAGTTGCCAGGCACGGTATGACGTTGATTTTCCACTGATCCGCGAAGGACACGACCATGCAGATCTGTTCGCGACCATCGGGCGGAGTTTTCAAGTCCTCCAAATGTTGGTTCACAGATGCTTGAGGCACCTCGCCAAAGCGATACATTGACCCGGAAGCATCTACGATCACGATGTTCAAAGTGGCCTTTGTTGCGTTCAAAATCGCAT
>JABMRF010000057.1 GCA_013202715.1 Candidatus Kuenenbacteria bacterium | reverse complement strand
TAATATTTGGAAAAAACTATCTGGCAGAAGATTGAACCGGAAATAACACTTTTTGGGCTTGGGCATTCACCCCTTCATTTCCCCTCTGCCCATCGCCCAAAAAAGAAAAAAACTTATTTTAACAACGAAAAGAAAGAAAAAAGCAGCTTGAGAAAAAAAATTAATGATAAGGATAAAAAAATTGACATCGCACAACACCGTATATCTGGCTACACTCTTTTTAAATAACAAGTGAAAGTTTTAGTGAGAATGGTCGTTCCGCGCATATCTCTGCTTCGCGAGACATCAGATATACGGGTACGTTGTGCGAAATAAATTTTTTATTATTTTATAATTTTTTTCTCAATCTGCTTTTTTCTTTTCTTAATGAAGAGGGGAAATAAGTTTTTTTCTTTAACTCAATTAAGGAGAGTGGGAGGGGTATTATTGTAATTTTCTTCGTTTCACTACGAAAACATTTTATTTTGATTTTTATTAAAAACTATGCAAAATCACAATCATCAACAACAAAAAAACGAACTATCTAAAATGAGCGACACTAAACATGGCGGCTCTTCCAAGCATAAAAACATGCCTAAATCGAGCCACGGCAAGCATCAAAATCACCATGCTCATATGGTGACTGATTTTAAAAAACGCTTTTTTGTAAGCGCTATTTTAACTTTGCCAATTTTAATTCTTTCGCCGATGATAAGAGATTTTTTTGGATGGGAAAAAATTAGCTTTACCGGCGACTTGTATGTTTTATTTTTTCTATCCTCAATCATTTTCTTTTATGGCGGATGGCCATTCCTCAAAGGCTTTTTTACAGAAATAAAAAAGAAATCGCCCGGCATGATGACTTTAATTTCAGTTGCTATAACCACCGCCTACATTTACAGTTCAGCCGTTGTTTTTGGTCTGGCTGGAAAATTATTTTTTTGGGAATTGGCTACATTGATAGTCGTAATGCTTTTGGGTCACTGGATTGAAATGCGCTCTATCATGGGCGCCAGTCGAGCATTGGAAGAATTAGCAAAGCTAATGCCTTCAATCGCTCATAAAGTTAAAGCAGACGGCAGTTTTGAAGACATTCAAACAGAAAAATTAAAAACTGGAGATAAGGTATTAGTAAAACCAGGCGAAAAAATTCCTGTTGACGGCGAAGTGCTGGAAGGAGAAACATCAGTCAACGAATCAATGCTTACGGGAGAATCCAATCCTGTTTTTAAAAAAATCGGCAGTAAAGTTATCGGCGCTTCGGTCAATGGTGATGGTTCGATTGTTGTTAGAGTGGAAAAAACCGGTAAAGATTCATATTTGTCGCAAGTTATTGAGCTAGTTCGTCAAGCGCAAGAAAGCAAATCAAAGACTCAAGATTTGGCCAATAAGGCCGCGTTTTGGCTGACTATAAGTGCTTTACTTGTTGGGGTTTTAACTTTGTTTTTATGGCTCTTATTTTCAGAAAAAGATTTAGCCTTTGCTATTGAAAGAACCGTTACGGTAATGGTAATTGCCTGTCCGCATGCTTTGGGACTGGCTGTTCCTTTGGTAGTAGCAGTTTCTACTTCACTAGCGGCTCGCAATGGATTTTTGATTAGAAATCGATCGGCCTTTGAAAACATGAGAAAAATAAACGCCGTAGTCTTTGATAAAACCGGAACTTTAACACAGGGTAAATTTGGGATAACGAACGTTGTCAGTTTTTCTAAAAAAATCGATAAAAAAGAAATATTAACATTAGCCGCCTCTGTTGATTCCCATTCAGAACATCCGATAGCTAAAAGCATTGTTGCTTCCGCTAAAAACATTTATACTGTTTCCAATTTCAAATCAATTCCTGGAAAAGGCGCTAAAGGTATAGTTAAAAACAATGAGATAACAGTTGCCAGTCCTGGCTTTTTAAAGGAAAAAAATATTACGGTTAAAGACAAATCAATTGAATCAATAAAAAAACAAGGAAAGACAGTTATTTATGTTTTATCAAATGATGAAGTTATCGGGGCAATTGCCTTAGCTGATATTATTCGACCTGAATCCAAAGAAGCTATTTCGATACTAAAAAAGATGAAAATAAAAAGCATTATGCTTACCGGCGACAATAAACAGGTTGCCGAACAAGTAGCAAAAGAAATAGGCATAGATGAATTCGTAGCCGAAGTTTTGCCTGAAAATAAATCAGATAGAATTAAAGAAATACAATCAAGAGGATTGATAGTGGCAATGACAGGCGACGGAGTAAATGACGCACCGGCTTTAGCGCAGGCTGATGTTGGCATTGCCATTGGCGCGGGAACCGATGTAGCCATTGAGACAGCTGATGTCATACTAGTTAAGAGCAATCCCTTAGATATCGTGGGAGTAGTGGCGCTATCTCGTTCCACTTACAGAAAGATGATTCAAAATCTAATTTGGGCAACCGGCTATAATATTATTGCCATTCCTATTGCCGCCGGAATACTGTATAATTGGGACATATTATTAAGCCCTGCCTTAGGCGCGCTTTTTATGTCGTTATCAACTGTAATAGTAGCTATCAATGCAAAATTTTTAAATATCAAAAGTCGACAACAATCATAATCTTAATAATTAAAAAACATGAAAAACAAATCAAAGTATTGGCAACAAGCCAACCAATTAGGCTTATTCTTTATCGCATTATTTATCGTCTGCTTTTTGTGGTTTTATTTAAGGTCAGTTGAAAAAGAATTACATGAGCAATTATTCCGCTTAACATTTTTAGGATTTTCAGGTATGAACCTTTTTGGCTTTATTTCAGGAGCAATTCAATCCTATGTCTGGGGCTATATTTTTGTTGGGATTTGGAAATCAATTTTAAAAATAAAAAAGTAGTGCTTTCAAGGAATAGCAAAAGTCAATAAAAAACCAGTCAAGACTTTTGGGCTTGGGCATTCACCCCTTCACTTCCCCTCTGCCCTCGCTCAAAAAAGAAAAAACTTATTTTAACAACGAAAAGGAAGAAAAAAAGCAGCTTGAGAAAAAATTAATAATAAGGATAAAAAAATTTACATCGCACAACACCGTATATCTGGCTACACTCGTTTTAAATAACTAATAAAAGTTTAAATAAGAATGGTCGTTCCGCGCATATCTTGACTCCGCCTCTCGACTCCGCTATGCTACGCTCGAGGACTGCGTCAAAACATCAGATATACGGGTACGTTAAACGAAATACATTTTAATTATTCCCTTATGTGTTTCCGTTTTTTGCTGCGGGTGAGAGGGGGTGAACTTAAGAATTGAGAGGAGAGGGAGTCAAAAAGTTTGTATACATTCCTTGACACAATATATACAAACCAGTATACTTTGTATATATTCACAGACAAATCTAAATAAACCATGAAGAACACAGAAATTGGCCTATTTAAGCCTCAAAAAAAAGGTTTCAAAGCCTTTATACCAAACCACTTTCCTCCGAAGAGTGGCTTTGATTTTGATCCTAAACTCCTAAAAAAGAACGACGAGGCTACGCGTTTACTTGGTAAATTAGACGGTATTACTAAACTCTTACCTGATGCTGATTTTTTTCTTCTAATGTATCTACGCAAAGACGCTGCTTCTTCCAGTCAAATTGAAGGAACGCGTGCAACAATGATTGATGCCATTGCTGCGGAAGCCAAAATAGACACCAACATTCCCGAAGACGTGGATGATATTTTACATTACATCCAAGCCTTAAATTATGGAATGAAACTAATGAAATCTGATAATTTTCCAATGGTACTTAGATTTATAAAGGAATTACACAAACGATTAATGCATAAAGCCCGTACTTCTCATTTTTCTGATCCCGGCGAATTTCGAAAAAGTCAAAACTGGATCGGAGGAACAAAACCTAACAACGCTCGTTTTGTGCCACCACCCGTTGATGAAATGAATAAGGCGCTGAATGATTTAGAAAAATTCATACATACCGATGACACAATACCAACCATCATAAAAGCTGGCTTAATTCATTCTCAATTTGAAACAATTCATCCTTTTTTAGATGGAAATGGAAGGACAGGCAGGATGCTTATCACTTTTTATCTTTGGAAAGAAGGTTATTTAGAAAAGCCGGTTCTGTTTCTGTCATCTTATTTCAAGAAACATCAAAAACTATATTACGAAAAATTGTTCGAATATCATAATGGAAACATAATTGATTGGATTATTTTTTTTCTTGACGGTGTAATTGAAATTGCTAATGAAGCAATCGATATTGTCGACAAAATCACAACACTACGCGAAAAAGACACAATAAAAATTCAAAAATTAGGCAAACGCTCTTCGGAAAGCGCTGCTTTAGTGTTGCCTAAATTATACGCCCAACCAATTGTTAACAATAACATAATTAGAAGCTGGACAGGCTTTACTCTTGCTGGGGCGCAAACAGTTATTGATAGATTTATCAAAATGGAAATTCTAACACCAAAAGACAAAGGTAAAAAATACGGACAATCTTACATGTATAAAAACTACATTGATATTTTTGCTGAAAATTAATTATTCTCGCAGAATTCACCCCCTGCCCCCTCCGTTCGGCCTGAGCTCACCCTTCGGTCTTGAGCTCAGGGTCGAAAGACGGCCGGAGGCTGCCACAAAAAAGGAAATTCGCCCCAGTAAAGACAAGGAAAAACAGTAACAACAACGGGAATAATAAAATGTACATCGTGTAACAGCAGTATATCTGACTACGCCTTTCGCTCCGCTTGTCTGGATAAAATGGAATGTGCGTTTCGAATGAAATAAGCCAGACAATGCTTCGCTCCAGGCTTCGTCCATATCCTGTACTCCGTCAGGACATCAGATACACACAAACGTTATGTGTAATACGTTTTTCCTTTTTATTGTTGCGAAACAACTTACACTTTTTTATAATAAACGAATTTGATTTTTTACGAATTGGTGATTGAGGGGAAAAAAGATGTAGTAATTTAATTATTAACCACAAACTTGACCTCAATTCCTTAATATGGTATACTGCAAATACTTAACTAAACCATAATAAGCATTTAATATGACTTACCTATCCCATATTGTCAAAGCTCGTTTGGAAGAGAAACTAAAAAAACTCAAGAAACTTCGCCCTCTGCCAAAATCTGCTGTGCAGAAACTTCGAGAAAAATTCCAGATTGAAATGACCTACAACTCCAATGCAATCGAAGGTAACTCTTTAACTTTAAAAGAGACGTTTTTGGTTATAAACGAGGGTCTTACAGTAAAAGGAAAACCCTTAAAAGATCACCTGGAGGCAAAGGATCACCATGTCGCACTGGAATATCTGTATGATTTAATAGATAAAGACAAAAAACACACTGTTTCTGAAATGCTTATAAAAAATCTACATCAAATTATTTTACAAGAAACCGATAAAGAGTGGGCTGGCCGATATAGAAACGCCAATGTGATTATTGGCGGTGCTGATCATACTCCACCAGACGCACTACAAGTACCAAACATGGTGAGAGATTTGATTGTTTGGTTAAATTCACAAAAAAACAAGATGAATTTTATTGAACTTTCTGCACTGCTACATCATAAGCTGGTTCATATCCACCCATTTTTTGACGGCAATGGACGAACAGCGCGCTTGACTATGAATTTATTTCTGATGCAAGCTGGATATCCGCTCGTGGTAATTATGAAAACCGACCGAAAAAAATATTATGATGTATTGAACAAAGCGGACAAAGGCAAATATGAGCCACTGATAAAATTTATAGCTCAATCTATAGAACGCTCGCTTGATATTTATCTTAAAACTTTAACTCCTGCTTCCACCAAACAGGAAAAGTTTTTGACGTTCGCAGACATAGCCAAAAACACCCCCTTTTCTGCTAAATATTTAAACTTACTCGCGAGACAAGGAAAACTGGAAGCACACAAAGAAGGACGTAATTGGTTAACTACCAAAGAAGCAATTGAAAGATACTTAAAAAACCGGACAAGACAACGAAAAGTGTAACAAAATCCTAACTTCGGGGCATTCACCCACAGCCACCTCCGTTCGGCCTGAGCTCACCCTTCGGTCTTGAGCTCAGGGTCGAAAGACGGCCGGAGGCTGCCCCGTCGCCAAGATAAAAAATCAAATTTATTAAAACCAAGGAAGGCCTTTCTGCTAATGAGAACAAAAAATATTTTTTGTTCTCACTCCTCAAAACTTCTTATATCCCTGCCGTTATATAAAATTAATACAACAAACGTTATCGGAAATAATTAAAAGTCTTTTATCCGCTTCGAGGATAATTATTTGGGGCTTTAATCATTTACTATTTTCAAACATTTATGAATAAGAAAACATCAAAAAAAGAAATTCAACAAAGGGCTAAAGAAATTGAAGCTACTTATGCTGAATATTTGGCTAAATTAAATGAGCTAAAAAAGAAACAAACTACAATCATCAATCAATTCATGAAAGAATTAGAACAAAAAAAGATAGATGAAATTAGAAAAACCTTAAATGAATAAGTCAAAACTTATATGAGACAAGCTGAACAATTACAAAAACAAGAAGCTCCAACCAAAACTGAAAAACTAGAAATTGCTATTGAAACAGCAGAGGCTTTGAGCAAATTAGCCGATCAAACAATAAAAGAAATTGAAGAAGCCTCCATCGAGGCCATTGAAGCTGCTAATTCCCGAGTCGAGAGAGGCGCTACTTCGCTCGGTGGGGCTGAAGATATTGAAGTAGGAAAACTCGCCATTACTGAAGTCCAAAGAGAAATCCAAGAACTCACTTCACAAACTCAAGCTAAAATTTCTCCAGAAAACCCTTTGAGCGCAACACCAGAAAGAGCAACAGAACAACCTTCTGTTGGACTTAGAGATACATACACGCCGGATCAATTAGCTGAACTAAGAGCAATGACTAAAGATGATTATGGAGAAGGACTTGTTAGTGGCGCTCACAAAGATGCAAAAACATTGGAAGATCATGAAACAGCACAACGTGAAGCATATAAAGCTTTGGACGAAAAAATAGAAGCTGGGATAGTACAACCGGATTCTATCACATCAGATATTCTTGATCGTTTAGAATTGAGAGATAAACCCGAGATTGCCATAGAAAATATAGAGCAAATCACCGAACAAATTGCTCTTGAGCTGAAGGGATTGACAGAAAAAGGTTTCATTAAAGAAAATGAAGCAAAATTAATTGAATCAGAAGCCGAAATATTTACTTCAGCCTATGCGGAGGCTTTTCCAGATGCAACACCCGAACAAATTTTTGAAGTAACGAGGGATAACTCCAGAAAATTAGCTTATCAAACAGAAAGAGATAAACAAGTTTTTTCTGGTAGTGACCACGGGACAAGACACATCTTGGAAGGAAACATGGCAATGGCTGATAAAATAATCGCGAGTTTAGGTGACACAGCAACTGCCAAAGACAAGGTTTTGATTCATCAAATTATCGTTGATCACGACCTAGGCTACACCGTTGGCGTGGCTCAAGCAAAACAAAGTTTTGACGCTTCCAAAGACCATCCTCTCTTCAGTACAAAATTTATAGAAGCCAATGAAGAATATTACACACAAAAATTCGGTAAAGATGGTTATGAAATGATCAGAGACGGTATTTTGCAACACAGCTATCCAAAATCAGAGTACCGAACTCCAACTGATCCTGAAAAAGGCTTTAACCCAGATCTGATTCGCTCCATTACTTCAACAGTTGACGCGCTAGGAGTCACAGCGGAAACAAAATGCCCAGCTTTCTTTAGAGAACCGGAAGTTATCAAAATATTACAAAAAGTAAAACTTTTTGCCGATAAACACGGAGGAAAAGTCACATCTGAAGCCATAGAAATGTACAAAGATCAATTACGCACCCTAGCAGACAACGAACCTGATGCGGTCAGAAAAGCGGGATTTCACAGTGCTATTGAAAATCAGTTTAACCCAGTCACCGTAGAAATGACCTTAGGACAATATACCGGTGTATTAAAAAATATTAAAATAGCAGAAAACGAAGGTAAGATGGTTCCACATGTTACTATGGATATTTCTAGATCCCAGGCACTACTCGGTGATCTCTTTGGTGATAAAATTTCAACTAAAGCCTTCAAAAAAGCTATGGAAGACTTTGGGATTTCTGATGACGTCATGGAACATATGGCGAAAATCATAAGAGAAATAAGAGGGGCCAAAACCGCGGAAGAAAAAAAAGTACTTGTAGATCAATTAAGATATTCAAGCGATAACGCAGTTTTCGAATTTGCACCAGAGCTTGATGAAACGACATCAGAGATTGAAGAACTTTTTCAGTCATTCGAGCAAGTAACAATTAGTAACGAAGTTAGAGATTTGATACGAGGAGTTGAATCACTAGAAACACGTACCCCGGATAGAGTTGAAACACTTTTAACAGAATTTAGCACATCTATTGGTGAACAGGTAGACGAGGAAGATCTTCTTGGAATAATGAAGATTCAAGAACGAATCAGGTCAAACATAGACAATCCTACTGAATTCGAAAACGCAATCCAGGAACTTAAATCTTATGTAACAAAAGGCGAAAAAGAATTCATGGGACTCTAAATGTTTTAATATTAATAAAATAAAAATATGACCGACAATAAAATTGAAATTGAGAAATATCAAAATCTGCTAGAGCTACTTAAAGGCATTGAAGGTTTAAATATAGAAAACACAAGCGCACAAGTTAGTTTAGCTTTTTTGATTGAGGAAATAAAAAAGAAAAACCCAGACAACTGGGAAGATCAACTCAAAAAGTTTATAGATAAAATTAATGAAGCAAACACAAAAGACGGCTATACTGCAGTGAGTTGGCTTTTGTCTGAAAGTATTAGCTCCGCATATATGGCTTTTCTAGAAAAAAGAAAACAAGAAGTTCAAGATGAAAGTTTGAAAAGAAAAATAGAAATAATCAAAAAAATGGCAGAAAACAGCCTTTCTTTTAATAGCAAAACACACGATCAAGGCAAACCCGTAGCTTTTGGCGGAGTGTCGCTGGATTATATTCCTGAATGGTATCATTACGTTGAAATGAAAAAATAACCCCAAATAATGTTTTGCTCGCAAAACAAAAAGACCTCTGGCTCTGAAATGCTAGATAAAATAGATATTATGCCAGATGCATCTGATGTTTACGATAAGAATATAAAATGAGTTAGTTAGAAATAAAAAAACCGCCTCAACCTTGTGGTATATTGGCGGTGATAGAGAAATTTCTCAGGTTGCAACTACTGCTGGACCCTTTACCCATTCACCTGTTCATTGCCTTGTTGCGTTCCGCCAGTTCTTCGAGGCTGAGGGAATCCTCCCTTTTCATCGCATCAGTAATAAATTGGCTAGGATCACCTTTTTTCAGGGCATTGAGATTGCAGTCTTCGCAGATTGAATCATCTGCGCCCGAATACAATTCCATCATGCATTTTTCGCATGTAGCCTCCCCAATGCCAATAGAGGTTAATCTTGGATCTTGATCTGGTCTCGCCATTGTAATCGCTCCTTTGTGAAAATATTTAAGATCAGTCCACTATTAGATTGCAACTTCTACTGGACCCGCTTTCCATTCACCAATGAAACGGCCCGAACGCTGAGTGATATCGGGTATTGACGAGCTTCCGTGGGGACGCTCCCAAACGCAACGAATTCCGGTCCGATCATAGAGAATCCACTTGATTACGTCGGCAGACTGAGGATCGCTGTGAGTCTCTTTCACCCACTGTTCTGCCTGATAATCAAAATCGATGGCTTTGATACTGGCAGAGAGGGAATTGCCCTCTTCGCCATCATGCAGTTCAAGATACATTAATTTCTCCTTTTCTAGTTCAAGTTCGATCGACACCAAACAATCATTGTGCCAGTATAGCAAGGTTTAATCATTATGTCAATATGATTAAAATATGATTATAAAATACAATAATCCTCCAGCATGAAAAAATTTTATCGCAATTTATCAAAAAAAAAGAAAATTGTTTTTTTAATAACAACGACACTCTTGGCCTCACCGCTCGGTGGGGCAATCGGATTTGTACTCGGTCTCGTAGCGATAACCTTTGTACCATCCTGTTGCAATGACAACGGTTGCCATAGCTGTGCTCAATTTAACGGAATGATCGGATATGAAGCAACCGCTACAATTGGCTTTTGGATCGGATTGTTTCTATTACCAATCGTATATCTCGCCATAGTCATTTATTTCAATCGAAAATCAAACATGAAGAAATGAAACAGAGTAAAGGATCCAAATTATTTTAAACTATTTACCGAAATCATATGAAACAAATCATTCTCGCCTCCACCTCTCCCCGCCGTCAAGAAATAATGTCAAAGACCGGTCTCAAATTCAAAGTCATACCCAGCAATTACGAAGAGGACATGACCTTGAAGCTAACGCCAATAAAACTGGCAAAATTATTGTCCAGAGGAAAAGCGCAATCAATAGCCAAAAAATATCAGAATCATATTATCATCGGAGCTGATACTTTTGTCGTCCTGGAAAAAAAATTATTGGGAAAACCAAAGTCACCCGCCGAAGCAAAAACGATGTTAAAGGCAATTAGCGGAAAAATACTGCTAATTGTGACCGGCTTCACAATAATTGATACGGAATCAGGGAAATCAATTTCAAAAGCAACTGAAACAAAAGTTCATATCAAAAAACTTAGTAACAGTGAAATTATTAATTACGTAAAAACAAAAGAACCGCTTGACAAGGCAGGTGCGTTTGGCGTACAGGAAATGGGAGCCGTGATTATAAAAAAAATCGAAGGAGATTTCTACAATGTCATGGGTTTACCGATTTTTGATTTAGCTCAGGAATTAAAAAAATTTGGAATTAATATTCTCTAAAAAATATGCCCTTAGATAATCTTTCAACTAAACCTGAAGAATACTTCACGCAAACACGGCCTGAAATGCTTGATTTCATTCCCAAGAGTGCAAAAAAAATATTGGACGTTGGCTGTGGCTCAGGATTATTCAGCGAGCAATTGAAAAAAAACTGGGATCCGGAAATATGGGGAGTGGAACTGGACAAGGACGCCGCTGAATTGGCCAAAGACAAAATTGACAAAGTTCTTGTCGGAGACATTTTCCAGCTACTTGACGATCTGCCTGGTAAGTATTTTGATTGCATTATTTTTAATGACCTCCTAGAGCATCTCGCAGATCCATATCGCCTTTTATTAAAAATGAAAGAAAAACTTACCACCAATGGAATAATTGTCTGTTCCCTACCAAATGTGAGATATTTTCCAACGCTGATGGATTTGTTAATCAAAAAACAATGGAAATATGAAGATGCCGGGATTCTGGACAAAACTCATCTAAGATTCTTCACCCAGAAAAGTATTATCGATATGTTCAATTTACTGGATTATAAAATAATAAAAATGGAAGGTATCAATGCCATAACGTCCTGGAAATTCGCCCTTTTAAATATTTTATCTCTGGGATATTTAACGGACACTAAATATTTACAATTTGCCTCGGTGGTAAAACCAAATAAAAAATGAAAAATCATAAATACATCTTGGAAATAGCCGTCTTTATCTGTGGTGCCGTTGTCATGATATTTGAACTTGCCGGGTCGAGAGTTCTTGCCCCCTATCTCGGAACATCAATCTTTGTCTGGACCAGTCTGATCGGAATTATCCTGGGAAGTCTGAGCCTCGGTTACTATCTCGGCGGAAAAATTGCTGACAAAGTCCCAAGTTTTAGAAATTTATCTTTGATTATTTTTTTATCCGCAATTTTCATAGGAATAACAGTTGTAATCAAAGATCCCTTGCTTGTAACTTTGCAAGGTACGATTTCGGAAATACGAATAACCTCAGTGCTTGCGTCCATACTTCTATTTTCGCCGGCAAGCATTTTACTAGGCATGGTTTCCCCTTACGCTGCAAAATTAAAACTTGACAGCTTAACAACATCTGGCACGACAATAGGAAATCTTTATGCAATCTCTACCGCGGGAAGTATTTTCGGAACCTTTTTATCCGGATTTTATTTAATCCCACAATTTGGTACAAACAAACTGTTAATTATACTCTCAATAACACTAGTTCTTGTTTCTCTTGCTCTTTGTGTAAAACAGTTCAACAAAATGAAAATATATACTCTGATCATCTTTATTGTTGCCTTTGGTGCTTTTAATTTAATCAACAATTTAATCGGAAAGGTGGGACTCATCGATGTCGATACAGCCTATAGTCGAATTTGGATTTATGATTATGAAAAAGAAAATCAAAAAACAAAGATTATGCAAATTGACCACGGTAATCATTCATCAATGTTTTTGGATAGTGATGAACTTGTAAATGAATATACAAAATATTATCACTTGGCACGGCACTTTTATCCTGATTTCAAAGAGACTCTAATGCTTGGCGGAGCAGGCTATTCCTACCCCAAAGACTTTTTGTTAAAATATCCGGAAGCAATGATGGATGTAGTTGAGATTGATCCAAAAGTGACTGAGCTTGCCAAAAAATATTTTCGGCTAAAAGAAGATCCAAGATTGACTATTTTTCATGAAGACGCCAGAACATACTTGAACAAAACTGACCAAAAATATGACGTCATCTTTGGCGACGCATTTAGTTCGCAAGAATCATTGCCTTATCAACTGACGACGAAGGAAGCCATTCAAAAAAAATATAACATATTAAATGACAATGGAATCGTTGTTTTGAACATGATTTCTGCAATAGAAGGAGAAAAAGGACAATTCCTGCGAGCGGAATACAACACTTACAAAAGTATCTTCCCACAAGTTTATTTATTTCCGGTCAAAAAACCGGAAGATGGGGAAAAAGTCCAAAACATTCTCCTAGTAGCTTTAAAATCAGAGCAAGAACCAACTTTCGTTAGCGCTGATTTAGAATTAAATAATTACCTACAACATCTTTGGAAAAAAGAAGTTCTCAACGACAAACCGATCTTAACTGATGATTATGCACCGGTGGATTATTATATGAGTAAAACGATTTAGCATTTTATAATTAATAATATCTTATGGAAAACAAAACTAAACCAGCAACTAATTTAAACGGAAAAGCGACCGCCTCCCTTGTATTAGGTATAATCGGGATGGTGGCCTGGTTCTTACCACTCGTTGGTCTGCCAGTACAAATCGTTGGCCTCGTACTCAGTATCAAAGGACTCAAATCCTCAAAAAAGGGTGTGGCTACAGCTGGCCTCGTTCTATGTATCATTGGATTAGTTCTTACAATTATTAATGCCTCAATCGGAGCATACATGGGAGCAACGGGCCAACATCCTTTGGTGAATGAAATTTTGCAATAAAATATTTAATATGAAAAAAAAGACTCTAATAATCTTTTTAACAATAGCAGTTATTTCTTTCTTCGCTATTGTTGTTCTACAAAACAAAAAAACGGAAACATGTAATAAACTTGGTGCTTTGGATAATTGCTTTAGAGTTGATTATGACGACAATCAAATCAATATTCTCGTTGTTTACACAGAAGACGAATTGGGTTCTTCTTTTGTTTCTGAAATTGCACCGAGATTATTCAAGGAACTAAATGAAGTCTATACAAAAAATGGTATACCCATCAATGCTAAACCTATTTATTTTGGCACAGATATATTCAAAGACTATCCACCAGAAAGACTTTTCACTGAAGAAGGTGGAAAAACTCCCCGAACGTACCAATTAAGACGTATTTATCAGGAAGATGACTCATTTAAAAAAGAAGTAGATGCGGTTGCGGAAAAACAAAATGCTGATATTGTCGCCTACATCTCTCCCCGTGAAGGTTTTAGCGCTCTAGGTAACTTTACCAATAATATTCCGTCTTTCACAACCGGGCTAAATGCTGATCGCTGGCAGGGTTCAATCCCGATATTTATCCATGAATTCTCTCACTTGGCTGGCATGAGTCACTCTACCGGATTTATATTTGGAGAAAAAAAATCTGCTTGCGGCAAAAATAACTGTTCTCGAACCTTAATGAAAACCGATTCTAATTTAAATTCCCCCACACCTATAGACATACAGAAAGTGGCCATGATTTTTTCTTCACCTTATAAATTATTTAGTAATGCAAAAGTTTTCGTTTCCAATGGTTACGCTACTATTCCTTCATGGACTTACGAAAACTTCGATATGACCCAAAATTCACAACAAATTAAAAAGGAATTTAACAAGCTTGATCATCAAATTAATAATAATTTATGGGTTGGGAAAAAGAATGTTCTAAGTCTAGCTAATATATCAATGGAAAATGATCACTCAAAAAAACCATGGGAGTGGACTCCAAATAAAAAATTAAAACTGGTTCCACTCAAAACAACCGGCGGAGATTGTCTTGATTATAATAAACAAACCTCCTCTCTAGAGATTTCGACCGCCCAAGATTGTTCATCAAAATTAGCAAAATGGATCTTTTGGCCTCGCTCCTGGAATAAAACTGTTGGATATTACAATGGAGCTATTACACTGGCCCCTCCAAATGATAATCTTTGTATCCAATATAAAGAAAAACAATTAAATGTTTTCAATTGCACAGAAGAAGCTTACGGAGAATGGACATATAGACCTATTGTCAGCAATGACTCAAAAAACTTAAAACAGTTTCAAATCATATACACTAAAAAAGACAAAATTAGAGTAAACAACTCCAAGGTTTGCAACTCACTAAAAAGCGTACCTGTAAACGAAAAAGTTACTACTTACTGCATAACTGTTTTTGAAAATAGTTTGGATACTTGCCCTTGTGTTGATATTCTCTCACCTGATGGCTATAAACAATTATTTGATTTTAATTAAAAAATCCATAACATTTAAAAAAAATACTATAAATAAAAAAATATGTTCAAAAAAAAATGGGAATTAAATTTTGAGGGACACCAAATTGTTGCTGAAAACTGGTGGAACCTGATCATGAAAACCGGTGAAAAATTAACAATCGACGGAAACGTAGTGGATGAACACACCGGTTGGTTTAGTTTGTCAAAAGAATTGCAGGGGAAAATATCTTCTGAAGGAAAAACAGATCATGTTAGCGCAAAATTTGGCAGTGATGAATTCGGTATAAAGACCGGCTGTCATATTTTTGTGAACGGCAATTTACTCGGAGGGGACACAGAAACAAAACTATTATTTAAGTAAAACAACCTTATGAAAAATGAATTCGAAAAAATGCCTTGGTCAAAAGACTCTCCTTTTGAAATAAAAAAGAAGGAACTGGAAGCAGAAGGTTTTACTTTTGCTGGCCAAGTGTCACTTACTACTACCAAATTCGGAAAAGATGCCCGTTTTGTTAACGTCCCGACCCGCACGAAAGACGACGTTATCAAGGAGTATGTTGATAGATACAAAGATCAAGTTGAGATTGAAGTTAAACTGGTTGACGTTGAAGGATTAACAGAAAAACAAGAAGCTGTTTACGTATTTATTAAACCAAAAAAATAATCCCTTGATTCATCTAAAAAAAAGGCCCAATGCAAACGTTCGCATTAGGCTCATGAATTCACTGCTACAGATGTATAGTAGCTAGCCGCTGATGATGGCTCTGATGATGTTTATGATGGCAGACACAACAAACAAACTTCCGGACGCTCCAAGCATAATGGCAAAAAACTTGCTAAAAACAATCAAAAACGTTTTTCTTTCCTCGTCAATGCTTCCGCTACTTTCCCACGTAACTCCGAAAATTATCATCAACACGAGGGAGATCACAGCAGAAATAACCCAGACAAGCCAACCTTCATCAATGAAATCAATGACCGTTACTAGCATGCAGTACTCCTTTTTTGAGTGTTAAATTGATTAACAGTTATTTCTCTTTGGGAATGAAACGATTCAGAATCATGACTTCGATATCGAACCCAAGCTTGCGAAGCTCCTTGATCATGTCAAAGAGGTACATGCTCCTGGTCGTGACCAAGCGCAGAAAAGGCTGGGCCTCATTCTCATGATCAGTTACATCAGACCAGACGGCCGTTGTAACATAATCATCAGTATACGATTTTCCTTCAAAAAGATACTGAATTCTGTTGGCTACTTCAGCAGCCTTCTCCTCACTGAAACCATACATTTCAATGTTGGGCATAGTGAGCCTCCTTTGACTGATTTGCCAGGAACAAAGCTAACATAGAGACTACAATCCCGAAAGGCTAAAAGAAAGAGAACTTGATCGCATTGGCCGCACAAACGAGAAGGACAGTAATCCCACTCTTGTGCATTGCCACAGGCTTGTGTGTTTTCATCATTACCCAGCCCTCTCTTGCACCCCATCCGCAGATCACGGCGCCGAGTATGACGCCAATGTACCAGAATGAACCGAGCGGATAGAGTAGGCCAATGGCAAGAACCAACCCAAGCGCGATTTTGCTCAACTCAAGTTGAAAAATTGATCCTCTATTACGTTTTACCATCATTTTCTCCTATGATAAGATCTGATCCAAAATTTCACTCAATACTGAATAATATCATGAATATTTCACTATGTCAAGAATAATCTCACTATTAAGTCTCAATTTACAAAAAAAACACCGCCAATGAAGTGGTGATTTTTGTCTGTTTGATTCTAATTTAAGCGGTAATTTCAGCATTATCTGAACACTCTATCTTATTTTTCAAATTTTGTTATAATATAGAAGAATTTCAATTTTATGTGCTATGCCATCCCTGGAAAAATTATAAAAACAAAAAATAAAATCGCTATTATTGATTATTTTGGCGAACATCGTACTGCCTTAAATAATTTTATTACAGCCAAAACTGGTGATTATGTTTATGCCCAGGGAGGTATTGTGGTCAGTAAAATTCCCAAAGAGGAAGCCAAAGAACTTTTGGAATTCTGGGAAGAACATTTTTTCAAACTAAAGCAGGTTGATGGTACTCTTTCAAAAATCAAACAACCAAAAAATGTCTCCCAACAAATTTTACAAATTTTACAAAAAGTTAATTTGAACCAAAAACTTTCTCAAAAAAATCTTTTGACTCTTTTGAATACAAAATCCAAACAAAACATTAAATTAATATTGGAAACAGCTAACAATATACGTCAAAAAATTCACCAAAACTCAAGTTGTGTCCACGGAATAATTGAATTTTCAAATTACTGCCAACATGACTGTCACTATTGTGGCATTAGAAAAAGTCAAAATGTTTCAAGATATCGACTGAGCATTGACGAAATTATAAAACTTGCCAAATCTTCAGTTGCACTAGGATTCAAAGCTCTAGTACTACAATCTGGCGAAGACCACTGGTACACCGAAGAAAAGCTAATAAAAATTGTTAAGGAATTGAGAAAATTAAATATATTAATCTTTTTAAGTATTGGTGAGCGTAGCCCAAAAACTTATAAAAAACTTTACCAGGCAGGAGCCAGAGCTGTTCTACTCCGATTTGAAACTTCCAATAAAAATATCTTTCATAAATTGAAACCTGAATCATCTCTAAGCGACCGACTCAAATTGATCAAAGATCTCAGGGAATTTGGCTACATTATTGCCACTGGATTTTTGCTTGGCCTGCCGGGAGAAACAAAGCAAGATATTGTTAATAATATTTTACTGGCAAAATCATTTCAACCTGACATGTATTCATTTGGACCATTGATTCCAACACCGAGCACTCCACTAGCTAAACAAAAATTAGTTACAACAGAATTGATGCTAAAAACTATTGCGACAATAAGGTTAATTGATAAAGATTGTAACATCTTGATAACCTCAGCTTTTGAAGCTCTTGATAAAGATGCCAAAAAGAAAGGGCTTTTGGCCGGTGGAAATTCACTTATGATCAATACCACGCCCACTCATTACAAAAAACAGTACCATCTATATCCAAACAGACCGGACACCAACAAAACAGCCATAAACAATATTAAACAAACCACAGATCTTCTCTATTCGCTAGGCAGAGCTCCGGTTGAGCTCAGTATAAAAAAGCATAATCGCCAACATGGAAAAAATAAGTAAAATTATCAATGAACAAAAAATTTGTTCAATAATAGAAAAAACCAGCAAACCAACGCCTGAGATAATTTTGAATATAATAAAAAAAGCAACCCAAAAAAGAGGTTTGGAACTTGAAGATATTGGTTACCTTTTGAATACAGATGATGCAGATTTAGTAGGAAAGATCTTTCAAGCTGCAGCTCAAATAAAAATGGAAATCTATGGTGAAAGATTAGTTTTTTTTGCCCCACTTTATGTTTCAAGTTTTTGTGTTAATGACTGTAAATACTGTGGTTTTCATAATTCAAATCCAACCAAGAGAAAAAAATTAACCCTAGAGGAAGTTGAAGAACAAACAAAAATACTCATCAACATGGGACACAAAAGACTACTTTTGGAATTTGGTGAAGATCCTCAAAATACACCTATTGATTACATTACAGATGTTATCAAAACAATCTACCAGACCAAGACTGATAAGGGTGAAATTCGTCGCCTAAATGTGAACATTGCCGCTACAAATGTTGAAGACTATCAAAAACTAAAGGCTGCCAATATTGGTACATATCAGCTTTTTCAAGAAACATATCACAAACCAACTTACGAAAAGCTACATTCAGGTCCAAAAGCTTCCTTCGAAAGACAACTCCTAGCTCATGACAACGCCTTTGAAGCGGGGATTGATGATATTGGACTTGGCGTACTTTTCGGACTATATGACTATAAATTCGAAGTTTTGTCCTTGATTTCACATGCCCACTACCTAGAAAAAAAACACCAAATTGGTCCTCACACTTTTTCTGTTCCACGTTGGCAACCGGCCGAAAGTGTTGAGCTTGATTTACCTCATTATGTTAGTGAAGATGAATTGTTGAAAATAATTGCCATTCTTCGATTGGCAGTACCCTATACAGGCATGATAATTTCAACTCGTGAAAGTGCTGAAACCAGAGAAAAAGCTTTTAAAATTGGGATTTCTCAAACAAGCGCTGCTTCACGAACCTCACCAGGCGGATATGGCAAAGAAAAAAATGCAACCCAGTTTTCAGTCGCTGACAACAGACAGGTTGATGAAGTAATCAATACCGTTTTGAATCAAGGACTTTTGCCAAGTTTTTGTACAGCCTGTTATCGTAAAGGAAGAACTGGGAAAAATTTCATGGATTTGGCTAAGCCAGGGAAGATACATCACCTTTGTCGCGCCAATGGACTTCTGACTTTCAAAGAGTATCTTGAAGACTTTGCTTCAGAAAAAAACAAAAAACAAGGCCAAAAAGTCATTGATCAATCCTTGGTAAACATCACCGACAAGGACACGCTTCAAAAAACAAAACAGAAACTAAAAGAAATTGAACAGGGAAGCAGAGATATTTATTTTTAAAATGAGAGGCTTTTTTGAAAGAATTCTACTTCCCGGCTATATTTTTGGTTCAAAAAATGGTAAAATGGGGAGAGAGGACTCTGAAAAATTTATCTTTTTCTTATGCTAAAAAATTCCCTATTCTCATTTTTAATTTTACTGACCATCTTCACTCTAACCGCTTGCACAAATGCAACTCCGGCAAATCCGGATGAGCTTGCTCAAGTCGGCGAACAATATTCATGTGAAACGAGCGCAGAATGCGCGCTTTGTGACTGTTCAGCGAGCAGTGAGAGCGAATGCGTTAACCACGACTGGTGGCAAGCAAATGACGGCAAGATGAAAGATTGCCTTTGTGATCCGAGTCCCTGTGAATGTTCTCAAAATAAATGTCAGGAAAAATAATTTATGAAAAAAATTTTCAACAAAGCGCTTCGAATTCTTTTGACTACAAACGGCATGCTTCTCCTAGCCGGCGCTATGCTCGGCCCGATTTATGCTCTGTTCGTTGAGGAAATCGGTGGAGACCTTCTGGATGCCAGTTTAGCCGGCGCCATGTTTGCTGCAGCAGCCGGTGTAACCGTTTTAATTTCCGGGAAATATGCGGACAAAATCAAAGAAGGAAAGACAATTGTTGTAATTGGTTATGGGTTGATCGGGATCGGATTTCTACTTCTCACTCAAGTTCATACCATGTGGACACTTTTATTGGTTCAAGTAATAATTGGAATTGGTGAAGCGATTTATTCACCTGCCTTTGACGCCCTTTATTCTAGACATTTGGATAAAAACAAATTCGGCCGTGAATGGGGCGCGTGGGAAGCCTTGATGTATTTTTCAACTGCAGCTGGGGCAATTATTGGCGGAATAGTCGTTACAATGTTCGGATTTACTATTTTATTTGTAATAATGGGCGTTTTGAGCCTGCTCAGCGCACTCTATATTTATTTATTACCGAAAAAACTTTTGTAACATATATGTTCAAGAAACTTTCAACTCTCATCTTTGTTCTATTCGTCAGTATATCGCTCACCGCCTGCACGACTGAACAAATGACGCAAGAAAAAGGAACCACCTTTTCCAAAGCGGGGATTCGTTTTGATTGTCCGGGAGGCTGGGAAATCACCGAAGATAAACAGGTTTTAGAAAACGAATACTTTGTTGTTTGTGAAAAAAAAGGGACGAACGAAAGTGGTTTAGTTTTGGTCAAATGGACAACTGAATCATTGGAAAAACTAAAAATGCTGAACATTATAAAAGATTATTATAAAGATACTTATCAAAAAAAACACGACGTAGAAATTAAATTCAAAAAGGTGGACGAAAAGAAAACCAGAGTGGAGTACAGCTTTGAAGTCAGCGATGTCAAACACAAGGGATGGATAACCGCCAAAGACTGTGACAACGCTACCGCTGGCTTGATTTTCCAATCGACAAAAGATGATATGGGCAAAGACGAAGATACTTTTGAAAATATTGAAGGATCTTTTGCGTGTAACTAGTCGCATATCGCATAACGCGTAACAGAAAATAATAGGAAATAAAAAAAAGCACTACAAGTTAGGTGCATTTTTTTTTATACTTTCTTACAATCCCCACACAAACCATAAAAGTAGATCCGATGGTAATCAATCTGCAACTCATGACGCTTTGCAATCTGTTTATTGAGCTCAAGCATTTCTTCCATCGAAATATTTTCAACTTTATCACACCGCTGGCATATAAAATGGTAATGATTTTCCATGATTGCGTCATAACGAACGTGATCTTTTGTGTAATATAAGGGAATGATTAAACCCTGATCCTCAAGCACTAAAAGATTTCGATAAACCGTACCAAAACTGATCCGCGGTAATTTTTTTCGAACTGACTCAAAAATCACCTCGGCAGTGGGATGCGATAGGGAAGTGGTCTTGATATAATCAAAGATGACTTGACGCTGGTTGGTTGTGCGTGGTTTTGATTGAAACTGTGGCATAAGTTTATAAATATAATACTATTGGGAATAATTCCTACTTGCATTATATTATCGATAGGGTATTAGGTCAAAAAGTTATCCACAGGGGGCAATTTTTAAATGCAAAATGAAAAATGTAAAAACACAATCAAAATTATAAATAAAAAAGAAGAGAGAGTACTCCCCCGCCTTAGTATTCTAACATTCGACTCCCCTATAACACAAAGCCAGGGTTGTAATTCACCCTCCCGGCACAGAAAACAATCGCCTCCCCGCCTGGGGTTCAAAACCCCAGGCTAGGATTGACAAACCCTCGTGAACGAGGCTGTTTTGTTTTTTAAAACCGCAACAGGCCCGTTCAGGGGCCTTTGTTAAAACTAGCCTGGACCGTTTGACGGCCAGGCGGAGCTGAAGTATTAAATTCCCTTATGCTTCACTTTACGGTTAAGCGGAGCCGAAGTACGTCTCCCCCACCCCTCTCCTAAACTAAGAATTAGTCCTAATAAAGTTCTCTACCGACCGATCATAGGTCTGCTCAGCTTCAGGACTAAACATGCAACCAGTCAATTCACCTCTTCCACGATGATAACGAACACACTCACAACATTTCCCTTGACGAGAACAGCCCGGATAGGTACATTTGCAAGAACTTAAGTTTTCGTTTTGTTTACAATGCATATTTTTCTGTAATTAATGTAATTCATGGTAATTTGCTACGCGTAATTGAGCAATTTTCAAAATTACCCAATTACTTAATTACCTAATTACTAATACCTCAGTCGTGGCAATGGCATTATCCACCAAATCATTCACATTCAAACTTTCCTCCACCTTTTCAACTTGCTCCAAATTCGCCCGAGTTTCCGGATGCTTGGCAATCATCAGACTACAACAATCTTCATAAGGCTCAATTGAAATATCATAAGTTCCGATTTTAGCGGCCTCACTGATAATTTCTGTTTTATTCATGCCAATTAACGGTGCCAACTTGAGCATATCGGTCGCTTTATAAATAACTTCCATGTTCTCAAGAGTTTGAGAAGCAACCTGAGCCAGACTGTCACCGGTGATCAGAGCCTTGGCGTTTTCTTTTTTGGCAATTTGCTCCGCAATCTGGAACATCAGCCTTCGATAAACTATCATACGCAAATCTGCTGGAATGTTAGTTATCACCTGCTTTTGAAGATCAGCAAACGGAATTATGTACAATCGCGACTCTCCCTGCACTTGCGTTAAGTGTCGCACAATATTTTTGATTTTATTCTCTACTCCTTTTTTATTAATAGTTTGATTATGAAAATGGACAAAAATGACTTTTGCGCCCCGCTTCATCACTTCAAAAGCCGCAACCGGACTATCGATCCCGCCGGAAACCAAACAAACCACTTTTCCTGTTGCGCCGACCGGCAATCCCCCAACCCCTTGCTCCTTTTTGCCAAGAATGTAGGTTTTTTCTTTTGCTAATTCAACTTTAACTAACAGTTCAGGATTATGAACATCAACTTTCAACTTATCTTTATAGTTTTCCAAAACGTAAGCGCCCACTTCCCTACTCAATTCAAGTGAATTTAATTCAAAAGGCTTGTAAGATCTTGTAGTTTCAATTTTGAATGTCTTTGGTTTGTAATGATTAACAATCTGTAAAGCTGACTGCTTTATTTTTTCCAAATCCGTTTTGCAGGCAATCGCTGGGGCAAAATTAGCAATGCCCGGAATCAACCGCAATCGCTCGATAATTTCCTTTTCAAAAGTGCCCTCAGTTACAATCTTCCCCTCTCCCCTTTTAACTTTCAGGTTACTCCCAATATTTTTAATGTTTTCAATCAATTTTCCAACAAAAAACTGTTGGTTTTTTCCTTTCAAACCAATTTCATCATAATGCGCGACGATTGTATTAAAGTTGTTTTCCATAGCCTCTGCATTATATTACAAAAACCGCAAAAGTCAAAGTATATATAGCATTTAACGTAAAATTAGGGAAGGTATTGACAAAACCCAACATATCTGCTACAATAAGATAGTAATATTAACAAAAGCTGATATAATGTAATTAATGTTATATATATATAATTTAATCTTTACTAATTTATTATGAGTTTTGAAAATCCTATGACTAAAAAAACTAACGAAGCTATTCCAAAACCTCAAGCAGAAGCTAATCCAACTGCTGAAGAACGTGAAGTTGATATAAAAGGCGCTGTTCCTGAAAGTTCAGCAACACTAGAAGTCAAAGCTGATGGTTGGTTTCAGGTTGGTGACATGGACTACAAACAGGACAAAAGGGGCCGATGGCGAGAAAAATCTGCCGATGTAACCGGCATTCCTGGTTCTTATATTAACAAGGCAAGAGCCAAAGAACTTGGGCTTGACGAAATTGCAGCTGGTAACTTTGTTGATGAGAGTCTAAAAGGTGGCCCGGTTAACCTAGAAGAGGATGAGACTATCGTGCCTAATATTGCTAGAGGCGGTATGCCAAAAATTGACAAAAACAGGTCTCAAGCTCAAGATGTAATTGATTCATTGAACATAGCAAAGGCAAAAGACAGACAACACGAGGAAGAAATAGTTGCTCGCGGAAAAATTGAGCAAGCTGGAAAGGAAGCAGAAGTTGTTATCGGAGAAGATGACAGTGCCTCTGCAGAAGAAAAAGAAGCTGCAATTGCTGAACTTGAAGCTGAAGATACCGCTGAGGTAGCAGTACCTGAAGCTCGAGAGATTGAAGTTAAACAAGAACCAAAACAAGTTGGCGATTTAAAAAATGAATTCATAGCAATTACAAATAAAATGGAAGACATGGACGAGGAAATTGAAACGCTTCAAAAAGGATTTGGCGGATTAGGGCGCAGAATGTTCAGTGGCAAATTGCGAGATCTAAAAAAAGAACGTGTAGCTTACGAACAAGAAGCCTGGAAAATTGCACCAACCAATGCAGATCGAATCCCAAATCTGGATACTGCATCTGCTGAAATTCAAAGCGGAAGAAGTATGCGTAGACGCGGTAAATATAAGGTTAGCGGTGGACCTGAAATGTCTGATGGTAATATCAGTGCCCCACTTGCAACTGGCAGAGAAGCAATGCCTACTACAGCTGAAGGATTTGCTAGAGAAATGCAGAATGTTGAAAGTGAGATCAAAGAGCTATCAAAAGGCTTTGGCAGAGTTGCGAACAGAAAACTACTCAAAATACTAAAAGACAGACGCGAAGACTTGACTAAAGCTGGATGGAATTTTGCAAATAAAACTGCAAAACGATTCCCAGGTGTTGGTAATGCATCAAGAGCTGCTCAAGATCAGATTGAAAGAGGTGGCAGACCACCTAGTGGAGTTTAATAAAATACTTTAGATAAAAAAACAGCCCGTGAGGGCTGTTTTTTTTTGGGATTTGGTTAGAACTTTAACCTTTAACCATACTTCTTCCATTTACCTTCAGAAATTATTTTAATTTGACCATCAACAACCTGAATTGCTGATTGATCATCGATTGCATAAATAGGATAGTCAACAGTTTTAGCAAATTGAGCAATTTGATCAGGTGTAGGTTCTTGAAAATCTTGTGACCCAAAGTGTGGTAAAACAGAAAAATCAACCAACCCCAAACCAGTTACATCATCTAATTTATACTCGGCTTCTTCTTTGAAGAGATTAGCAATTTTCAAATCTGGTGCAGGAATAATACTCCCAGCACTAATACCAATGTATAATCGAGATTTCAATAATTCTTTCAATTCTGTTTGCAATCCTGATTTTCTTACTTGATCTAATAAATGATATGTGACACCACCACCAAAAAGAATCGCATCAGCTTCTTGAAAAATTGGCAACCACTCATCTTTTGGAATTTTTTCAATATCGGTTACTACAACTTTTTTAAGTCCAGTCTCTTTTAAATTCTTAATATCTTGATTAAGATATTCCAAATTGAGTTCTTTATTAGCAGCAGTAGGAATAAAGGCAACAGTACATTCAGCCACATCCTTTTCTAACAAATCAAAAAAGGCCTGTTTAATGGAACCATTAATTAGTCCTGCTGAAGTTAAAAGTAATTTCATATGTATTTATTATATCAAAAATTGACTTGGTTTTCAACCTATTATTGACAAAAAATCACATGCATGCTAATATATTACATTGCGAAAAGGAATCTAACAATAAGAAGGGGGCCACTGATGAAAAAAAACTATTTAGTCACAGTCAGAGTAGAAGAGTTTGATTATACTGAAGAAGCTACTGGAGGGAATATCAATACTTATTATGAAGTTCCTGTTAGCGCGACATCAAAAAAAGATGCTGAAGAAAAAGCCAAAGAAGAAGTTATGAAAAGAAACAGAGAAGGATGGGATCGCGCCCGCGGTATCGATCATATTCCGTGGATTCATAGTTGTCAATTGGTAGACACTTTGGAAGGCATTGAGTATAGAATTTTGGGAGATATGTTTAATTAATAGAAACCTACCAAACCCCAGCCAACGCGCTGTGGGTTTTTTGATACAAAAGGTTATGGCGATCTGGAATTACTGCTATTGATAAAAATCTGCTATAATATGCATATTGATAAATAAAAAATATACTCTATGGTAAAAAGTAAATTTTGGCCTTTAATTTTCATCTTAGTCTTCTTGCTTTGTGTAGCTTTGGCACCTGTTATTACTTTCTTTTTGGTCATGTCAAAGTTAAACCCATTATTGTCTTTTTTATTATCCTTGATACCAACGATCCTCTGGATAATTTATGCTAAACACCTTGTAAAGAAAAAAGGCACTCATGAACAAAAAGAAATCCAAAAAACAACTGGTAGCTATGGCTATACCAGCTTTATTGGTTTTGTTGCTTCTTTTTTTATGACTATAGTTGGGGCTCTAAAAGGTTATACACTACTTCTGATTTTTGCTCCCATAATCTTTTATGGACTTTGGTTTATTAGTTGGACTTCAATAAGAACATCTGCAGTAAAAAATAATATTCAGATCAGTTGGAAAAGGATATGGCTAATGACAGGCATGATATTAGTTTTAGTATTTGGTGGACAATCTGTAAATTATTTTATTTTCGATAAATCAGCAACAAGTATTGTTTTTTTAATTATTTTTGGTGGAATCGGCATTATTTTTAGCATTTGGCGCAAAAAATTAGCAAAAAGCGATCTAAAAAGCAAGGTTTACTTCACCGTTTTGAATCACCTGGCTTGGAATCTTGGGCTTTTCCTTGCAATGACAGTTTTATTTTCTATCTTTTTCTTAGCTTATTTAAAAAATTAGCAGCATTATAATTGTTTGGGAATCCCTGATCCTCACACAAAACAAAAATGATCAACGTAATGTTGATCATTTTTGCTTGGCTCAGAGTTAGAAATGCGTTTAGAGTGGTTAATGTAAATACCATAGGTTGCTTTAATAAAATTTTTATAAAAAAAACTTGGAATTGTTCCAAGTTAATTGCGTTTCAAGTTAATTGCGTTTAAAGTAGAATACTGGCTGGCCTGGATATCTTTCTACATGTGAACCAATATTTTTAGGAGAATCAGGCTGAACGACTACTCCAGATTTCCCACAAGACTCAGGTTGTTGCACTAGAATTACTGCAACCTCAGCCTGATCAACAGTAGTACCTATTTCTCTAATTTTTTCAATCATTTGGTCTCTTTCTGGAGCAGTCATTTCCAACATTGGATGATAAAGCCAGCCAAATATTTCTGGTTTACCATCAAGCTCACTAAATGCATGATTGACTACATCATCGACAAGTCTTTGAATTCTTTTATGGTCTACTTTTGAGCTACCAAGTCCCATCTCCCGCCTCCTTTGCCCTTATTGTTGAAGGGACATAGAAATATAACATAACCTTTATTTTCTGTCAATAGCGCAATAAAAATACCGTATAAAACGGTATCTCTAGTTAATATTTCAAATTGATATCTTTTATGGCTCGGGGACAGGGATTCGAACCCCGATTAACTGGACCAGAACCAGTCGTCCTACCATTAGACGATCCCCGAAAAACAAATGACAAAGTAAAAATGCCAAATGACAATTTATCCTAATACAAATTAATGTATGCTCAATATAGCAAAAAAATTACAGCTCGTCAATAACTTCCCCATCAAATTCACTGGCAACGTCCGCGGCTGAGGCATCTACTGACATTTCAGGGGCTGGGCCAGAATTGCTATTTTGAGAAATATCTGACAGACTGAGGCCCGGTTCAATTTTCGTTTCTATCTGTAATTGATGGCCGACAACTTCCTGCATCAAGTCCTGCACAATTCTTTTACTGACAGGGCTTTCAATGCGCTGTCTTTGTATTTCAAACAAAAAACCGATCACAACCGTCTGCCCATTCTGCGAAATCGGCTTCCCCATTTGCAGTGACATATGAAGAGCTGAATGCTCCTGTTTAACTTTGTTCAAAATCTGCTGCCATTTTTCATTAATTAAATTCAAATCCAAAACTCCAACTGAAGCAGGCGCTGGTTGAGGCTGAGGTTCATTCTGTGATTGTGACTGCACTTCACTCCCGGTCTGAAGACTCGGGGTAAGTGGTGGTGATTGCGGTTCTGGTTGAGGTTGAGATTCATTCTGTAATTGTGGCTGCACTTCACTCCCGGTCTGAAGACTCGGGGTAAGTGGTGGTGGTTGCGGTGCTGGTTGAGGCTGAGGTTCATTCTGTGATTGTGGCTGCACTTCACTCCCGGTCTGAAGACTCGGGGTAAGTGATGGTAACTGCGGTTCAACTGGCTTTGGTTCAGGTTCGGCTTGAACTTGAGGCTCTGGTTGAGGTTGAGGTGGAGGCGGAACAACATTTTCAGGTTGAGCTAAAACTGGTTTAGCCATCGGCTTTCCCGAAGCGGTCAAATCAAAGACCGCAATTTCCAAAGGTAATTGAGATAAATAATTTTGTTTAAATAAATCCTTTGTAATGATTAATTTTTTTATTATTGTTGTCATACGAACTTCATCCAACTTCGGCAACAATTTCATGACCTGATTTACAACATCTTCATCAACTTCCCTAGAAAACTCTTGCAAATTATTACTAATTTTGTATATTAATGTTTTTCTGACAAATTCAATCAGACCATCTGTAAACTGGGCAATATCGATTCCGTCTTCAACCATCTTGTTTATCAGCTCAATTGCTTCTGCTGTTTGTTTGTTGATAATGAACTCAAACAATTTATAAAGCAAATCAAAATCAGTTTTTGGTAATATCAACTCTGACTGCTCCAGTGTAATATTTTTTTCTCCGAGTGATAAAACTTGCTCCAATAGACTTTCTGCGTCACGCACACAACCGCCGGACTGCTTTGCGATTAAAGATAATACTTTCTCATCAACTCGAATTTCTTCCCGGCCGACGATCCACTTCAATCTTTCCACAATTTCTAGGAGATTTATCTTTTTGAAATCAAATCGCTGACAACGAGAAATAATTGTACTTGGAACTTTGTGTGCTTCTGTCGTTGCTAAAATAAAAATCACATACTTCGGTGGCTCCTCCAGAATCTTCAGCAAAGCGTTAAAAGCCGAAATGGAAAGCATGTGCACCTCGTCGATGATAAAAACTTTGAACTTTTTCTTTGTTGGTGTGAAGCGCGCGTTTTGAATTATATTTTCACGCACATTGTCAACACCGGTATGTGAAGCTGCATCGATTTCAATAATATCAAGAGCTTTGCCGGCAATAATATCCTCACAGCTCTGACACTTGTTGCAAGGCTCGCCACTGGCCTGAATATCTGTACAGTTAACAGCTTTTGATAATAATCTAGCTAAAGTGGTTTTTCCAGTCCCTCGAGGACCACAAAACATGTAAGCGTGAACCACACGGTCGCTTTCAATTTCATTTTGCAAAGTAATCTTAATGTGGTTCTGCCCTGAGACTTCGGCAAAATTCTTTGGTCTGTATTTTCTATATAATGCAATCGACATGGAAAAAATTGTTATACTGTTGTACTGTTATACTGATTAAACAATATAACAATATGACAATATAGCAATGTAACAATATAAGTAATCTTAACAAATTTTATTCAATAAATCAAATTTGCAATATTCCTTTTTATAATGTAAAATTATTATGGCTTTAGTTCTTTGACCCAGCACAGGAGGGCGTTCATGAGCGATAAAATTGCGAAATTAGGTGTTTTTGGCGGGACGGCACTGTTTGACCTGCCTTTTCCAGTAATTGATGAATTATGGATTATCACTCCCTTTGGAGTCCCGTCCGATGTCATCAAAGTGCTTGAATTGCCAGATGGAACGCATGTCTATCTAATGAACCGGCACGGCCCGGGCCATGTTTTCAGCCCGTCAAAGCTCAATTACCGAGCCAATGTTTACGCCATG
This sequence comes from Candidatus Kuenenbacteria bacterium, assembly GCA_013202715.1. Lineage (GTDB taxonomy): Bacteria > Patescibacteriota > Patescibacteriia > UBA11705 > JABHMO01 > JABMRF01. The sequence goes on along the minus strand of JABMRF010000057.1, from coordinate 25,110 downwards.
AAAAAAGCCGATGTCACTCACCTACTTTCCCTTAGCGCCTGCGGAAGTCTTTCTGAAAATATGCACCCCAGCAAAACACTTTTTGTTCCAGCCCAGCTTTTCGACTGGACAAAAGGAATCCGCAAACACACCTTTTTCGAAGGCGACAACGATGCCGTGGCTCACATCAGTTTTGGTGATCCTATTTGCCTTGACCTTGCAAGGGAAGTTCACACTATTTGCAAAAAAATTGTCGAACTAAGCCCCGAATGGTTCCAACTCTTCTCTGAAACTCTCACAGGATCAACTGTGGTGATCGAAGGTCCACGATTTTCAAGTCACGTAGAATCAGTTTTCTTCAAAAATGTAATGGGCGCCGATGCCATTGCCATGACTCCGATGCCAGAAGCGGCCCTCGCGCGCGAAGCAGGACTTTGCTACGCCGTCCTGCACTTCCCCGCCGACTTTGACTCCTGGCGAAAAGCAACAAAGGGTGTTAACGCAGATGAAGTCAAGGCAGGACTCGAACCATACAAGCCAATACCCGCCACAATCATTCCCATATTGGCTGAAGCAATCCAGACCGGCAGATGCAATTGCGTCAATTCACTGGAAGGCTTCGCGATCCACAGCAACATAGAGGTCGTTCCACCGGGAAAAATGAAAAAATATCGGCTACTTCTGAAATAGGATCAATCACAAATCCCGACTCTCACTAGAGACGGGATTTTTATTTTCTATTTATTATTTTGATTGTGGTTTTACATTTTTCATTTTTCATTTTCAACCCTTCACTATATTCTCCACCGCCGCCCATCGACTGCCCGATTCACTTGGAATTAAAAATACAATTTCATTCCCAGCTTCTCCCTTAAAATATGTAACACTAGCGGTTAATAATTTCCATTTTTTTCCATCAGCAACTGCAAAAAACTGCAGAGTTTGCGGATCCTGGTCAAGAACACCAACTTTTCGTATTCGATCAATTGGCTTAATCTGTTTATAGACAAAGGCGCCCATGTTATTAATTGTCAGCTTCATAATATCGCCTTCAACCAATTTTGATTTGGAAGCATAATTGGCCGGTACATCATATTGCTGACCATCCGATCCGATCATGCTTTGTCCTTCAAATACACCTTCAATCACTTTTTCATTTTCATTTTTCTGTGCACTATCTGCGCGGTTATTAATTTCATTCATAGCCTGCGCCACTATCTGATCTGAATCATTCTCACTACCACCAACAACTCCACCGGTAACCGCAATTTTAAGGCGGTCCAGCTCTTTTTGCATCTGATTCAAAGCATTCAAAACATCACTTCCGGTCATTTTGCCGTTTGTGTTTTTTCGTTTTTGTTTCACCGCCCGCTTCGGTTTTGGCGCAGGAGATGCAGTTTCTTTTATCTTGGTTGAAATTGGTTCAATTTCTTTTTTCTTTCTGAATAATCCGAACATAATTTTTTGTATTTGTTTTTATTGTAAACGCAAAAGCGCAAAAAAACTGCAGAAGACGCAAAATTCGTCTAAAAATTATTAACTACTCTCTTAGGGACTAATACGTTTTCTCCAAAATTCAATAATAACCCTAAACGTTTATCTGCAGCTTTTAAATATGATAGTAATTGTGCCTGATGCAAATCATTTAATTGAGATGTAACTTTAGTTTCTAATATTATTGCATCCTTTATTACGAAATCTACAATTTGATAACCGACAATTTCATTCTTCCATATTATATGTATTCTTTTCTCTCTTTCCACCCTAAGCCCGGCAGCCTTAAACTCAATTTCTAGTATTCTTTGATATACCTTTTCAACAAAGCCCGGTCCAATCTTTTTATGCACATCAATAGCAATTCCTATAATCTTATTAGACAAAGCGTCTAATTCTTCTCTTTTCATATTTTTTGCGATTTTGCTAATTTTGCGTTTTTGCGTTTGCATTACTTTCTTTTTGCGATTTTGCTAATTTTGCGTTTTTGCGTTTGCATTAGAAGGTCTTTGCTTGCCTTTCTTTGATTTCCATCGCAATAATCTCCGGATCTTTTCCAAACTTGAGTTTTGATAATTTTTTAATTGCCTCTGCCAATTCTGGATTTTTCTTTGGCAGGCCTTCAAAGGTGTCCAAATTTAAAGTAGCAAGATTAAATCCAGGAGGATTGGCATTTTCAATCAACAATTTAACATAACAATTAAACTTCGGAACATTTAAAAAATCATTTTCACTAAACACTCCGGCAAATTCTTTTGATAAATTCTCTGCATCATCCACACCGATTCTAAACGAGCATTTTGTACCTACGTTTCCAAAAATCGCATCTTTGAATTTTGTATCACCGCTCTTAACAAGCTGACCAATATACTGATGAGCGATTGATAAACATAAACGATACTTACGCGCTTCAGACAAAATAATTTCCATACTGTCAGTCAAAAAGTTTTGAAACTCGTCAATATACAAATAAAAATCTTCTCGATCATCTTCAGGCATATCGGCTCTTCCCAAGGCGGCCATCAGTAATTTACCAATTACGATCATACCTAGCAGATTTGCATTAATTTCACCAATTTTTCCCTTGGACAATTTTACCAAAAGAATTTTCTTGCTATTCATAACGTCAGCAAAATCAATTGTACTATTTTGCTGAGAAATAATCGGTCGAATAAAGTCATTAGTGATAAACGGCGACATTTTACTGGTAATATATGGAACCATGTTAGCCAACGAAGCTTCTCCACCCGCTTTTTGCGCTTCTTTTTCCCAAAAATCTTTTACTAATTGATCTTTGCACTTCGACAATTTATACTTACGAAAATCATCATCAGCCAACACTCGTGAAATTTCCAATAAAGTTGAGCCTGATTCTGGGTCTGCCATAATCAAAGCGGCGGCATTTTTAAAATACGCTTCAAACATTGGTCCACCGGTTGCTTTGAGATCATAAAGCTTATCAAGAATGGCCATAATCTCATTGATTGCAAAAGTTTTTTCTTCCTGCGTCTTGAATTCAAGCAGGTTCAAGCCGATTGGCCGACTGACATCGCCCGGATCAAGAATAACCACATCTTCAGCTCTCTCTTTTGGTATTCTTTTTAGAATTGCGTCAATAGCGTCACCATGCGGATCAATATAACAGCACCCCTCACCATTGGCAATATCCTGCATGATCATTCCCTCAATAAACCAGGATTTACCGGTACCGGTCTGTCCGATTGTGTACATATGGCGACGACGAGCATCTCTATTAATTCTAATTTCAGTTTTTCGGCCACGATAAACGTTGTGTCCCATTAATAACCCTTCCTTTGGTACATTTTGAGGTGCCGGCGCCTTTCTGGCGTCCAGCCATTTGATATTTGGAGTTTCGTTAACCAACGGAATTGGAAAATGATACAAACTGGCCAACTCTTCAGTATTCAAAACAAAACTGCGTTTTTCACAAAAATTTCTATAAATAAAATCATTAATAATTTTTTTAAATGGATAATCTGAATCTTTTATTGCATTACCGTATTTATAAACATTATACTGATTAAAAGCATTGGCCACATTACTGAGATAACCGTCCAATCTGGCCTGATTTTCACTTGAAACCACAATTCTAATATTTACGTCTGCGCCGGCCTTGCTTGATTTTTCTTCAATCCCCTTCACCATTTCTTCTTCTTGCGGTGTTAATTTGTACAGTTGATCTGGACTATTTTGCTCTGGAGATTTTGATTTAAATGATTTGCCGACTTCGCTAAAAACTTTACTTACTCCACCCTTGACTTCCCTTATTGCGTCTTCAAATTTCTTGCCCTGTTGCATTTTCGAGGCGACCTTTGGCCCAAAAGTTCGCCAACCTGGCCTGGCTGACTTCATGACAATTTGAATGACCGCGCCATCTTCTTCGTCAATTTTACTTAGCGCATTTGTCAAGGAATTGAGCGGGTCAGCCTCCATCTTCTTGTATGTCTTAATCGGCAAAAAAGACGAGCGTACTGACTTCATCATCACGGCTTTTATAAACCCTTTTGGCTTAAACATATTGTAATCCGGCATTTCTTCGATAAAAGCATGAGGAAACTGAGCCTGAATCTGTTCTTCCGTATATTCTTGTAAATGTTCTGGCATGGCAATAAAAAAATGAATTTTTCCTTTTAGCACCACCAATTCAAAAGAAAAAATATCTTTATGACCAAAAAACCAAGCTTTTAGGCCCTTTTCCGATGTAATTCCGGCAATTGTGGAAAACAAAGTCTCCATGATCCCGATCTTTTCCTGAATCTGCTGGATATTTGGCGGTCCTTGTTTTTCTTCTCCCGTTTGCTTTGGTACTGTTACTAAAATTATTTTTCTATCAAATGCTTTAGAAACTTTATTTTTTCCCAAAAGAAAATATCTCAGAACGAAAACTGCAATTATAACTAAAAAAATTAGGAACAAAAGCCCTAATCCCATTTGCATTAATGGATCCCCAAAATTTACTGAAGTGTCAAACTCAATACTCGGCATATTGTTACAAATGTACAGATTAAGAAATATCAGCCTAACCTAAAATCCATACACCGCTTTTTATTTTTGTTTTGTTTTTCCCCGACCTGAGCTGGTCGAAGGTTTTGACTTGTTTCTTTTGTTTTTCACAGAGCTCACTAAACCGAGCAAGCCCTTTACCCCAGCACTAACCATGTCGCTTTTTAAAAAGCTAAAGACACTGGTAACTCTCTCGATCTTTTCCCTGAGGTCTGTTAACAATTCATTGGTTTGCTTGAGCATTCGTATTAAATAATACAAACTCCAGCAAAGAAAGACTGTGAACCACAAAACGCAAAAAGCCAGTACAAGATAGAATAAATCTTGGCTTGTTTCAAACATATTTTTTATTTTTATTTTTGTGGTCAAAATAATATTCTGACCCTATTTTTAACTACGGATTTCCGCGCCAACTCCGTTTTTCAACTGCTCAACAACTTTTTCCTGCAGTTTATTAACATCAGCCATTTCCAAAGTACAATCATTGGCTTGATAAGTTATTCTAAAAGTTACGCTCTTCTTCCCTACTTCTATTTTATCATTTTTAAACACATCTAACAACTGCACACGCTGAATCAAACGCTGATCAACGGTTTTTACGATCCCGCGAATATCTTTCCATTGTTTTTCTTCAGCGACAATTATGGACAAGTCCAGTTCAACTGCCGGAAATTTCGGAAGTGGAACAAATTTTTTGACCTGTAGATATTGATCAACTATTTTATTCAAATTAAATTCCCAAACCGCTGTATTCTTATCAATCTCTAAATTTTTCGCAACTGCCGGATGCAAAGTAGCAACATAGCCAACTTCTTTTTTATCAATAAAAATCATTAGCGTTTGCCTCGGGTGACACCAGACTGGAACCTCGCAGGACTCTTTGTAACTAATTCTAATATTCAGCTTGGCAAATAATGTTTCGAGTAAACCTTTTGTTTGGTAAAAAACTTCTGGGTCCTGTCCGTGTACAGCACCAGCGCCAAATAAAAGTTGACTTGGTAGATGTTCTTCTGAATCTTTTTTTACCAATTCTCCCTGCTGATCATTAATAAATACTTTCCCTATTTCAAATAAAGAAAACTGATCATAAAACCTGGTATTATCAACAACATTTTGTAATAAATTCGGAACCAAGCTTTTCCTCATCAAACATTCATCTTCATTCCATGGATTTTCCAATTCAAGATGGTCAATCGTCTGTCCGATCTTTTGTAATAATTTCTTGCTCACAAAAGAACTATTGTAAACTTCGTTTGAAGCCCCAGACAAACTCAAAATATCTTTAATTTTTCTTTCAAAATTTCGAAGCTTATTCTCTTCCTGATATTCAAGATTAACGGCCGGCATTTTTGGCTTCAAATTATCATAACCAAAAATTCTCGTTATTTCTTCAATTATATCTTCTTTGATGCTAACATCTTTTGTTGCGCGCCAGGTTGGAATTTTCACTTTAATCCCCTGTGTTTTGTTTTTAACGTCAAAGCCAAGACCGGTTAATATTTTTATAACCTTTTTTGGTTCAATTGACTGGCCAATTATTCTATCAATAAAATCCCAGGTCAATTCAAGTGGTCCCTGATCCAATTTAAAATCTTTTGCATCAACAATTTCGCTAACAACTTCAGCGGCCGGAATTAATTCAAGAATTAAATTCACCGCCTTTTTAATTGCCAACTCCGCCATGTTTGGATCCAAACTTTTCTCAAATCGCATGGAAGCTTCACTGCGCAGGCCAAGTCTTTCTGAAGTTTTTCTGATAGTCGTTGCGTCAAAATTCGCTGACTCGATGATTATCACTTCAGTTTTGTCATCAATTTCAGAGTTTACATTTCCCATTATTCCAGCCAAAGCGACGGCCTTGTCGCTGTCGGCGATGACCAAATCATCTTCAGTCAAAATTCGCTGTTCTTCGTCAAGTGTAATCAGTTTCTCGCCATCAACTGCCCGGCGAACGATAATTTTATCATTTTTTATTTTATCGGCAGAAAAAGCGTGCAAAGGCTGACCCAAATCGTACATTATGTAATTTGTAATATCTACAATATTGTTAATTGATTTCTGGCCAATTGCTTCGAGTCGCTGTTTTAGCCAATCTGGGGATTCAGTAATTTTTATTCCCTTGATAGCAACGCCCAAATATCGCGGGCACAATTCGCTGTCTTCCACACTTACTTTCAAATCAACCAGTTTTTGAGGTTTTATTTTTTCTAACTTGTAATCTTTTAATTTTAAATCGTAAATGGCTACAACTTCTCTGGCCATGCCGTAATGACCCCATAGATCCGGTCGATTGGTTAGAGATTTATTTTCAACTTCGTAAATCACATCATCTAAATTTAAAACCTGAACAACCGGAGTACCATTCTTTGTTTGCTGTTCAAAAAATTGAATGCTAACACCTTCTTGGGCCAAGCCCAATTCCTGATCAAGACATAACATTCCCTGAGATAGCTCGCCCCTCAATTTTGCTTGTTTGATCTCCAAATTCCCCGGCAATACGGTTGGCGCCAAGGCAACTGGAACTTTTTTGCCAGATTTCATTTCAACCATTTGGCCAAAAACAATCTGACGCGGCTTTTCTTCTCCAACATCAACCTGAGCAATACTCAATTTATCTGCGTCAGGATGTTTTTTTATTTCTAATATTTCGCCAACGACAACACCGTCCAGACTTTCCGCCTGCATGCGAACTTCTTCAACCTCAACAGTAGCCATGGTCAGTTTCAGACCAAGCTCATTTGGATCAATTTTGTCTAATCCGTCAATATGTTGTTTTAACCAGTTGAGTGAAATGTTCATAAACTATTTTACAAATTTTTATTCGCGATTCGCCGTTCGGCCACCCGTTCAGGGCCTGAGCCTTCAGGGCCGAAGGCGAGCTCACGGCCGAGTGGCAACATTCGCATTAAAATATATTCGCATCTACTAAAACTGTTTCAAAAATCTTAAATCTCCTGAATTTATCAAACGAATATCATTGATTCCATAACGCATCATGACCAAGCGAGTCAAACCTAAACCAAAAGCAAACCCGGAATATTTTTCAGGATCAATGTTACCGGCTCTTAGGACATTTGGGTGAACCATACCGCATGGCAATAGCTCGAGCCAGCCGGTTTGTTTGCAAACACTGCATCCTTTTCCGTTGCATATCAAACAATGGATATCCAGCTCAAATCCAGGCTCTACAAACGGGAAATATCCAGGACGTAATCTAACTTTGACATCTTTTTTGAAGATTCCTTTTAATAAAGTTTTCATTACCGCAATTAAGTTTACAATAGAAATATCTTTGTCGATCATCAATCCTTCCAATTGGTAAAAATTATTTTCATGTGAAGCATCCAGCGCTTCGTAGCGAAAAACTCTGCCGGGGGCAACGGCCCGAATCGGCGCGCCGTACTTTTGCATGGCTCTAATCTGCACCGGCGAAGTGTGCGTTCGTAGCAACCTCTTTGAGCCTTCTTTTCCTTTTATGTAAAACGTGTCCTGCATGTCTCGCGCAGGATGATGCTCAGGAATATTCAATGCTTCAAAATTGTAATAATCTGATTCCAACTCCGGACCGTCCAAGATCATAAAGCCGAGAGAGCGAAAAATATCTTCCAGTTCGTTTTGAACAATTGTGTTTGGATTTAGTGAGCCAAGTTCTTTTTTCTTTCCAGGCATTGTAATATCAATATCATCTTTTTCGAGCGCCTGATCAATTTTCTTTGAACTAAGTTCTTTTCTTTTTTCTTCGATCAAATTCAGAAGATCAAACTTGATTTTGTTGGCAAGTTGCCCAATCTCTTTTTTATCCTCACCTGACAAATCTTTCAGCGCTTTTAGAATACTGTTTAATATTCCCCCTTTTCTACCAAAATACTGCAATTCAACTTTTTCCAATAAACCCAAAGAATCAGCCTCTTTGATTGCTGATATTGCTTTGTCTTTTAATTGTTCTAATTTTTCTTTCATTGTTGTATGTATTATACCACAAACAAAAAAAGCCCTCTATTTATTTTCCTTTAGAATAGAAACTTCGACAATCGTGTCCTTGTCGTCAAGCAAAACATCAACTGACTGTTTTAAAACGTGCCAGCCGATAACCTCTCCTCGGCCGTGCTCAGTTTTAATTTTTTCGCCAATCATTGGCAATTTATCTGCAAGCTCATTATAATGATCTTTTTCGTAAGTCAAACAACATTTCAATCGACCGCAAACACCGGACAAGCGTTCTGATCCGCGATGAGCGATCTGCTGCAAGTCAGCTAGATCTGAAGTCACGTTCCCTAAATCCTTGTAAAAAGATTGGCAACATAGATTCCGGCCACAACAACCAATATCACCGGTAATTTTTATTTCATCACGGATACCCAGCTGTTGCAAACGAATATTTTTTTTGAATCTTTTGATTAGCTCCTTTAGAAGGTCTCGAAAATCAACCCGACCATCAGCAATAAAAGCAAAAGTAATTCTGGCGTCGTCAAAAGCAAAGTGCACGTCAACCAGTTTGATCGGCAGGGAGTGTTTTTTTATAAGAGCCCTACATTCCTCAAAGGCTGATGCTTTTTGCTGCTTTTGTTTCAAAGCTACATCTAAATCTTCTCTGCTCGCTTTTCGCGTAATCGGTTTAATCGGATCCGGAAGCTTGGCTATTTCGTCTTCGCTCAATTCTGTGAAGCCAACAACTTTCCCCATTTCTATTCCCAGCTTAGTTTCAACAACTACATAATCATTAATATCCAGCTTTTCCTCGCCAATACTAAAATAATATACTTTGTCCCAAGAAGAAAATTGTATTTCTGCTATTTTCATAAATTAATTTTAAAATATTCTAAATCTGATAACGAGCAAATCTGCCAACTTCAATTTTTTCTCCAGTTTTGGCAATCATTTGAGTAACTAATTCTCCGACTTTAACTTTATCATCCTTTACAAAAGGTTGGTTTAGTAAACAAACCTCTTCGTAATATTTATCTATCTTCCCTTTCATAATTTTCTCAATAATTTCATCCGGTTTACCTTCATTTTTCAACTGCACCTGATAAATATCTTTTTCTTTTTCCAAAACATCGGCCGGCACGTCCTCCGGTTTCAAATAATCAGGTGACATAGCTACGATTTGCAATGCTAATTCGTGAGCCAGATTCTTAAAATCATCAGTTTTGGCCACAAAATCAGTTTCACAAAACAGCTCCAGCATTGCGCCGGACTTACTATTTGAATGAATATATGAATAGACAATTCCTTCTTTGGCATCCCGCTCAGCCACCTTTTTTGCGGCTTTGGCCTCACCTTTTTTTCTTAAAACATCGATTGCTTTTTCATAGTCATCTCCAGCTTCATCTAAAGCTTTTTTGCAATCCATCATACCGGCTCCTGTTTGAGCACGAAGTTTTGTGATTGTTTGTACGTCTGCCATATTTCTAGTTAAAAGTTAAAAGTCAAAAGTCAAAAGTTAAAACATACTTATTACTCTTGAATCCAGACAAATAATTTATTTAATTTTTATTTTAATTATTACTATTCACTAACTTGTTTTTTTTCTACTACCGGTGCTTTTGGTTGTGCGACCGGATCACCCTTTTTCTGTTGTCCTTCTTTAACAGCTTCAACCATCAAATTCACAATCATTTTGATTGAACTTGTTGCATCGTCATTTGCAGGAACGGGATAATCCACAAGTTCTGGATTAACATTGGTGTCACAAACAGCAACAACTGGAATTTCCTTTCTAATAGCTTCATTCAGGGCTGTTTTCTCAGTCTTTATGTCCACGATAACAACAACCTGCGGGAGTTTGTCCATATTTTCAAGTCCACCGACAATGGTGTCCAGACGTATAATCTCTCGATCCATATTCAGCTGTTCCTTCTTGGTAAACTTTTTCAATGCTCCACTGGCTTTGTCTTCTTTTAGTTTTCGATATTTTTTAACCAATCCAAGAACTGAGTTAGCGTTTGTCATCGTTCCACCAAGCCAACGATAAACAATGTAAGGCATGTTGCAAGCGATAGCACCCTCTTTTACAATGTCCTGAGCTTGTTTTTTTGTTCCCAAAAAAAGAACTGTCCCGCCCGCGGCCACAGTTTGTGTCAAAAAACCTAAAGCTTTTTCCAATTGCGTTTGGGTTTTTTCTAAATTAATTATATGGATGTCATTTTTTTCAGTAAAAATAAATGGTTCCATCTTTGGATGCCACTTTGATCGTCTGTGACCAAAATGAACACCAGCTTTCATTAGGTCCTCAAGACCCGGCATTTTTGGCATAATGTTATTTCCTTTTTATCCTTCACAGCTTTCAACAGAGTTAAAAACCAGAAGAATCTTCTATCTTTCTAATCAGTACGACCCAGATGAGGGCAGGAATACTGATTTTTCCTAAAATTAGGAAAGAAAGATATGTAATTTATTAGATATAGAGATGATAACATTTTTTTTTGAAAAATGCAATAGTCTTTTTTATACAAAAAAACACAAACAAAACGCCCTCCTTCGCCTAAAGCTACGGAGGGCATTCTTCACTCTTTCGGAATTAAAATGGCAGTGCCATTCGAAGCTCTGAAAGAGCGAAGAATGGTGGGCCGGGTAGGATTTGCACCTACGAAGGCGAAGCCAGCAGATTTACAGTCTGCCCCATTTGACTGCTTTGGTACCGACCCTGAACTATAACTCTCTCCGTTCGTTAAGTTCAGGGCAAGCCCTGAATTTAACTCTGTTACATTATAACAGTAAAGTTATTCTAGCACAATACAATTATTAATTCAAGATAAATAAAACCCGGCTGAGATGCAGCCAGGTTCATTATGTTTTCACTCATCGAATTCGTCAGGCGGGAAACCCAGGGACATTTCAACATCCTCAGCCAAACCCAGCATCTCAAAGACTTTTTCCTTCCATCGCGAGTCGGAAAACTCGCTGTACATCCAGAGTCTGTCCAAAAGCATTCCGCCACCCATGCCACCAGAAACACCGTTTTCAGGATTGTTAGTCAAATTTAATTGAACATCCGTGCCATGACCGTCATTACAGCTCCAGGCGCGTTCGTCAATAAATTTCAGCAACTCGGCAACCTTGGCTTCTTCGCCCAAGAAACAGATCGGAATGGTCAGATAAATCTGTCCGCCCCAGTCACCTTCCAGCACCAGCCAGATCTTCTTGCCGTTTTCCTGCAAATATTCGATCGTTGCATTTGTCACAAAGGCAGTTTCATAATCCTTCTCTGTCGGAACATAATTTAACGGCCAGCTACTGATCACATCAGCGAGAACAACTGTCCTGTCTACACAAAAGTTCATGATGAGCTCCTTTGGATTGATTTTCAATATTAACAAATCAGTATAGCATGGATTTTTTGTTTTGTCAATAATTACCCAATTTACACAAATTTTAGTTGATTTTCCTGAAATATACTAGCTTATTTCAAAATTATGCTGTATAATCAAAGCATATTCATTATTTCTAACAATATGCCGACAAAATACAAAACACCGCTGGAAAGATACAAAGAAAAAAAACGCAAAAAACTGGAAAAATATCAAAATCCGATGAAAGTAAGAGAACTCCGCAAAGCTAGTAAAAAAAGTTCTGGCTAAGTTTATAATAAATAAAACGCTTTTAATTTAGCGATTTTTTTGTTACCTTTGATAGCTATACTTGACATGATTCAAGTTATAGTCTATACTTTTCAATCGATGGAATCATCCATTGCAAGGAGGCGCGAATGAACCAAGTCGGGGTAGTTGCAAAAAGAACAAGGAGCAATAATGCTCACAATCAAGGCATAGCAATACTGCATGCGTTTACAGCATCGCAGATTGGCTCTGTGTTTGAATCTTGGAGTCAAGAAGCCAAGGTTGCCGGAATTCAACTTCCTTATTGTGCACGGAAAGAAGAAAGCAAAACTGAACTTTTGAAAAACATGCAAGTCGCGATACTCCGAACAGCAATATCACTCATCTCGGTCATTCCTAAATCTCTGCGACGAAAGGGAAAAGCAACGATACGATTTGAGAGAGTTGGAAATACTGCAATTGGTAAATGGCAGGGAGTAAAAAGCGCAGATGACATTGATCTTCGCCTTACGTTCGAAATCATGCTGTCCGGTGAAGTGCGTGGAACTGCTGCCGAATTACTCAAAGAACTTTTTCTCAAAAAACTTTTTTCAGGTGAATTCAATTACATCAATCTGGAAAGAAAACCTGAGTCAGATAATGACACACTGATTCTGACCTGGAGTGAGCCGACCTTGGCAAAGCGTATTGCCAGAGTCGAGGAGCTCATGATTCAGTAAGCAAACATCCCCACTCGCATCGCGGGTGGGGAGTTTTTTTACATAGTAATACTTGACAAACAACAGAAACTATATTATCATCAATTATTGAACCGTTCATTACAAACTCACGAGGAGATGATGATGAAAATCACAAGAACAACTGACATAGAACTGGACCTGCATTTTCTTGAAATTCTGACCCCCGAGAAAAAAACTTCATTGGCTAAACTGCTTGAAAAAACCCAAAACAACATCAATAAAGCCATCAAAAGCAAGTTCTTTAGGGAATACTTGATAAGATTGATGACTGATTATACAGACGGCTGTATTCCTTTGATTCTCTTCACGCCAGACGATACTCGTCAACCCGAAGTTGAACTACTCATCAACAGCTCTTTTGACCTCGTTGGTATTCCTAAAAACCTAGAAGAGCTAGAACATCCACCTGTGCGCGAAGCACTGGAAAACACTGCGTACCTTTATTCATTAATGAGATACATTGTAAAACGTTACCATCACCCCGAATTTGCACCGGGTGATATTAAAGCGGAACATACAAAAAACGGCAAGTTTACAATTTATGCCGTCGATGATCAATCTATTGGAAACCTGAAAGGTTTATGCTCTCACCTACAAGAGATGGTTCAACAACTTCAATTTGAAGTTGAAGTTGTCCATGTTGATTCTGACACAGAACAAATACCTGAGCCCGATTCAACAGGTAACCATATAATTATTTTTGACTTATTTCCGCCTACTTTCAGGGGAATAACTAGACTTTTTGAATCACTACCAAAAGAAAGAAGAAAAAAGACACTTGTATCAGCGCCACTTGACAAGACAAGCCACATATACAGAAATTTTAGGGTTGAGCTCTTAAACCGTCCGAACATCGCTACGATTCTTAAGCAAGAAGACGATCAAGAGATCCCTTTCCTTATGAACCTTCTTGATCTCGAAGAATAGTCAATCATATAACGGTAATCTAATTGCCGTTATATTTTATTTTAAATCTCGTTTAACTTAAACAAGATTTATAAAAAAACCTGCATTCAATTCGATGAATGCAGATTCTGGATTTCTTATGCATTAACGCACAACTTTTTTCGATAAAACTTTTTTCCACGATCTGTAATCTCGTATTCACGCTCTCTGATCTCAGTACCCGCTTTCGAGGCACAAACTACCAAGTGAGACCAGGAAAGCAAAATCAAATTACTCTCCCCTTTTCCATCCCCAAACAGGGCACCGCCGAGCTCATCACACAGTTGATTGATTGTCATCGAACCTTTTTCGACCAACGATTTCACAATCAACTTTCGAATTTTCATGTCCTGTGTAAAATGCCAAAGAATCAAGGGCAAAAAAAGAACTGCGCCAATGGTCGCACCCGCTACAAAGTTAGTCATCTCGCACCTCCACTTTAAGGGTTTTGGTTACATCTGTATCTAAAAAGATTAGACTAAAATATCACCATACGCTTTTTGAATCATTGTTTTCTGAATGGTAATATTTTTTTTAATTTTTTCTGCTAGTTCCTTTTTCCCCTGAGACTCAGCGGCTTTTTTCGCCTCAACAAGGATATATAAAGTTTTAACCTTACTTTCGATCCTGTCTCTCAATACAGGACTATCCTTCTTCTGACTTCTAGTAAATTCCCAATAATTTGGTTTTAAAATACCCTCAGCAATAAAATCTTTTAGGCTAACGAAAGCATTGGCCTCAAATATTAATCGATCACCTCCGCCCGGTTTTTCAACTACACTTACCCTTCCTGATATTTTTTCAGATTCGAATGTTACTGAATTTTCTCCTGTTTGTTCTTTTTCTGCCCCTTCTGTTGCGTTGCTCTTTGACTTTTTACTTTTTTGAGTTATTTTTTTATCAATTTTATTCCGCAAGACATCGATAACCTCCTTTTTTTTCTGTGGAGTTTTCATTTTAGAAACTTCCTCATCAAGAAACTTCATTATCTTTGCTTTTGATTCCTCAGCTCCAGCTCCAGAAGCATAAATATCAAGAGCATTTTCAAAAGCCACCCGAGCAGCAGTCACATCGCTTTCATTAACATTTTCAGTTTCCCCAATTTTAGTACGTCCACCTTTTGGTTTCGGAGGTTGATTGTCTTTTGCTAAAGCATCACCACCTGCCATAAGCATAGTAGCACTAATAGCGAGAGTTAAGCTTTTTTTCAAGTCGGCTAACAATCCTTTCTTTTTCTCTGGTTTTCGCTCTGCACTAGATTGAGGTGCAGATGATATTTTTTCCGTCATACATTTATAATTTAGTTGTTTATATTTATAACGTTATGGCTTCTTGGATTGCAAACTCGCCCACTCTTGTTCTTTCCAATTCCGCCATGTAGGCGCCCGTTCCTAATTTTTCGGAAGGATTTTTTTGCTTACAAATCAAATTTACTTTTTAATTTTTGGATCTCTTCAAAGTCCATTATCTTTTTTTGCTTTTTTGCCAAGTCACCAACATACTCTTCTAATCTCTCCATCATAAAAGCCCAAGTCTTTTTAGTTCTTTTTTTCCGAACTTGATAATCATCCGGATATTTTTCTTTTAAATTTCGAATATGGCGATAATCATTTTCAAAAACTTTAACCAACTTTTCTTTCTGCTTGTCAGAATATTTATAAAAATCAATAATCATAAAAAGTTTTTCTTTGGCAGTAAAACTAACTGAATCTTCCAGCAATTCAACAAATCTTCTGTTCTGGCTATTTTTCAAATCAATGAATTGTTTTATTATTTTATCTTGAGTCATATTTTTATACAAATAAACCACGGATAGCGCTAGAAGCAACTGCACCCTTGGCTAAACCAACATTAATTGCATTACTATCAGCTATATTTTTTATAGCATCTTTATCTTCACCGCGCTCAAAAAACTTCTTTGTTGTTAGATATTCACCAATGCTAGAGAAAAATGACATTATGAAAAATCCAGCCGCTCCTTTGCCAAGAAACTTTGTGGACTCCGCCATATCAGTTACACCTTTATCAAGCAAAACTGACAACCCCATGATTGAGGCCATACCTCCGACAATCGTTCTTACATGTTTTATTTTCTTTCTTTTTTCAGAAGTCATTTGAATTAATTCTGGAATAATCTCACCACCAGGAGAAGACAACGCCTTAGTTAATTCTTGTTCAAGAAGCTCACTCCCCTGCATTTTTTCAGAAAAACCGGCTAACATACTTTTGATTTCTGCTCTTAAGTTACGTTCCACTTGACCAATTTTCTCTTCTTTTTTCAGCTCGCGCAGTAAATGTATTTTTTCTATCAACCGCCCAACTTGAGGACAAAGTTCTGCGTTCACCTCCTGATATCCCGCTAATGAAACTGCTGAGTCTTTGAACTTCCCTTCTTGCAAAGTTTCTTTAAGTATATGATCATCTAAACGCACTTCTATTAATTTCTGAATTTCCGAAAAATCTTCCCGAGCAAGTATCTCTTGTTTTAATTTTGCGAAATCTGGATCTAGATCAGCTCTCTTTTCAAGATTATTCAATCTATTTTTAATATCAACAAAAAGGGCATCGCCACTTAACTTGTTTTTTGCTCTTTTAAAAGTTGAGACTTGAACCATCAAATCAACAAAAGGACTTAATAATTCAGTTTTTCTATGCGCTTCTGCCAGCACGTTATTTCCAAATTTAAGCAAGTTATGATTTTGAACAATTCCCAGATTATCAATTTTACCAAAAACTTTTTCCAATTCTTGTTTGCCTGTTTTTAATTGATCAAAAGCTGATTTAAAATCAGATAAACCCTCATCAGCTAAGATCTGCTCGACTTTTTTTGCAAACTCTTCATCCCAATCCATTTCAATTTCAACTTCATAATAAGCGTCTTCTACCTTTTGCAGAGCTTTGGCTTTTTGTTCTTTGGTTTTTGCTTGTTTGTAACTATCTAAACTACTTAGCAATTTAATTAATGATTCAGCTCCTTCTTCAAATTCAGAATCCTCTCGCAGTTGAATTGCTTCAACCGTTGCTTTATCCATTTGTTCAGAATTAATGCTACGTAAGACATCTACATTCTCACCAACCCCAGCCATTTTTAAGAATTTTTGCAAATCTCCCATGGCAGCACTGGAAACTGAATCTTGTAGCTGTCTACGATAATCTCCATCCTCCTCAATCTGACTACGAAGCACCTCAACCGCTTGATGCAATTTATCCATCAAAACCTTACGTTCTTTTTTATCTTCTGTGTTTTGATACAAATTAATAGTTTCCAATAATTCAAAGATAGGACTTGCTCCAGTTTGATTTTCGTCAAACCCCTCTTTTAATTGTTCAATTTGATTTTCACCTATCCTTTCCGCATAATTTCCTAATTGTGTTTTTTTAGAAAACGTAGTCCGCCGAAAATATTCAAACATAATCGGAGCATTGATAGCTGACCAAGCAGCAAAAGGAATAAAATCACCTTTTTTCATTTGCGGTCGAACGTAAAACTGAAACAGCATAGCATCAAGGGCAAACAAAGCAGCTGTACCACCTTGTTTTTTTATATTTTTCAAATCTAACGATTGTAACACTTGTTTTATAGCTTTTATCCCCAATTTTTCTCCAGGCTGAACAATACCTTCTGTTACAGCTCTTTGTTTCATGGCAGAAATTAAAGCAAAAACGGTTAAATATAAATTGGTTGGATTACTTCCAAGTGGAGTTGAGCCAACTTCTGAAATTGGATCACCCGAGAAAGCTGAAGCTTGGGAAGCTCCCATTTCTGCCAAATTTGTAGTTCCGGCAACTAAAGCAACTAAATATTGTGGTGGAATAATTTCTTCCGCACTTTCCATTAATTTATCTAAAACTTTATCCAAGGCATACATTCCAGCCGTTAATTCAACTGATGCCCTGACAGCTAAACCAACACTACCTCCCGTTAATATAGCGATTGGCCCAAGCAGTAAAGGCGTTAATGACAACATGTTTTCTTTCACAAAAACTTTAATACCTTCTGCCGCTGAAGCTGATAGGCTTTTCAGATCCATTGCTTTTATTTTTTCCAAATTTTCCCGAACTTCTGCAATCTTTGCTTGCGCTTGAGTTATTGTCTCAATAGTTACCGGCGCTCCAGACAACTCCCCTACAACTTCCACTGTACCAATTCTGGCTTGCATTGAACTTTCAGCAAATTCTAAATCTCGCTCAGCTTTTTCTAAGTTTTCTCTAAATTCTTTTTCCCAAACTGCTGGGTCTGTTAATTCAGCCAATCGTTCCTCTGTTTTCTCAAGAATCACGGGTAAATCAATGTCTCGATCCCTGTTTTCTCCTCCAACCTTATCAACAGCTAAGACCTCTTCTCTTGGAATAATTATTGTTGGTTCATTTTTAGTCATACGCCTCATGTACCATTATATTATAATATTACAGCGTCCTGAATTGCAAACTCGCCCACTCTTGTTCTTTCCAATTCCGCCATGTAGGCGCCCGTTCCAAGTTTCTCACCAATGTCTCTGGCCAGCGAACGAATGTAAACGCCCGGTCCGCAAACAACTTTAATTTCCAAATAAGGCCATTCGTATTTAAACAGTTCAATTTTTTTAATAAAAACTTTTCTTGGTTCCATTTTAACATCTTTTCCTTGTCTCGCCAACTCGTACGCCTTTTTCCCTTTCATCTTGATCGCACTATACACCGGCGGAATCTGTTCAATTTCTCCCACAAAACCATCAAGTATCTGTTTTATTTCTTCAATACTTTTACCTTTTACATTTGAACTTTTAACTTTCTCTCCCTCCCCATCATCCGTCGTACTTGTCTCACCAAGTTTAACTTTCGCAATATATTCTTTTTCCGTTTTTACAATTTCACTGATTTTCTTCGTATTCTCCCTTCCGATCGCCACAACCAAAACTCCGCTGGCCAGTGGATCCAGTGTCCCGGCATGGCCAACTTTTCTCTCACCAGTGATTCTTCGAACTTGATCGACAATATCATGTGAAGTTGGTCCTTTGGGTTTATTTATTCCGATTATTCCTTGTAACATAATTTATTTTTTATCCAAAACAATCAAAGATTCAACATGTGGAGTACGCGGAAAAAAATTATACAAACGAGAAAAAACGATCCGGTACTTTTCTTTCAATGCATTCAAATCTCTTGCCTGAGTTGCCATATCGCAGGACAAATAAATCAAACGCTTTGGCTGTTTTTCCAAAATCTCTGATGTTAATAATTTTTCCAGGCCGGCACGTGGCGGATCCAGGATCAAAACGCTTTCAGATTCTATCAAATCAATTGCATCTTCCGACCGTTTCATCTCTGCTTGGCAATTTTTAATTTTGTTTAATTCAATATTCTGCTCAGCAAACCTTGCCGCTTCCTGATTTGATTCAATCAAGCGTGCAGACTTAAATTTTTTCGAGAGAGGCAAACTAATAGAGCCCACCCCAGAATAAAAATCGAGCACATTGTCATTCGAATCAAGGAAGGGTGCAATATCATCAACTACTGATTTGAAAATTGGAACATTTACTTGGAAAAAACTTTCAATGCCATAGCGCAGTTCAATATCATTTATTGTTTCCGTCAAAAAGTTTTCGCCCAATTGGCATTCCAAAACCCACTTTTCATTGTGAGACAACTGAAAAAGGCTCACCCCAACCAATTGCTCGTCGATCAAAGCGCAAGATGTGAAATCAGCTATTTTGTTTTTCGCATACAATCCGGCAATCAATCTGCCACTACTGTCCCGACGCACGATCATCTTTTGGAAACTTTTGTGATCAGGTCGCGAATTCAACCACGTCAAAATAGTTTTCGCAGTTATATTCAATTCATCCTCAGCGAGACAACATTCGTCGAGCAAGCGCAGGTCATTTGTCTGTCGAAAAAATAGAGCCAAATGGAGCTGACCTCTGCGATGAATAAAATTGTATTCGATCTTGTTTCGGTAATTATATTGATTTTGCTCGTCAGAGACAAGCTGTAAATCAGCCGGCAAATCAACTTTAGCTATTTTCGAAAAGCTTTCAATGGCAATCTCTTTTTTCCATTTCAATTCTTCAGGCCAAGACAATATTTGCCATGGACTACAATTTAGATAATGCGCTTCAAGTGGCTCTATTCTCTCGGGTGAAGGAGTGATAACTTTTGTTACAACTGCCTCCACATAGCTTTTTTTCTTTTTCAAAACCTCAACTTCCACTTCTTCCCCGGGCAAAACATCCCAGACAAAATACACACAACCGTCATGTCTGGCCAGGCCCTGTCCTCCCGCAATCAGCTTTTCAATTTTTATTATCGGCATAAATTATTATTCCACAAACTCAAAAGTTGAAGCCCTTTGCTTATATCTTGATATTCTTTATTGCCAAACAAAACATAACTTTTTGTAATTCATTACTCTTCATCATTGTTGAATTTAAAAGTATAAGCCATTTGTTCAATTATATTTGAATATTCTGAATCACCATAAACTGAATAAACAACAGTGTCTTGTTCAAAATACACTACCACCTTTTCCTGGCCATTTTCAGTATAAACTTTTTTCGTTCCATCATATTTACCAAAATAAGTGGCCTCTTCAGAAATTAAGTTTGGAGTTGAACTAACAAGTTTGGCATACAAATCTGAATCTTGAGTTTTACCAAAAGTATTAAACTCAATCGGAGCAACAGCTTCAGTCTCAACAAGATCAAAAATATCAGCTGAGTCACCAAACCCCACAATTGCAATTGAGTTAGCTGTTTTTTCATCATTCATAAACTGACCATAATACCAATCTTTATGATACTTGAAAGTAAAGGCCAAGTTGCTAAAAGTCGCATCTTGCCATTTTTCTAATTCTAAGTCAGTCTCAAGTCCCTGACTTGCAGAAACTGGTTCTTTGTCTAAAACTACCTCCAACTCTTTATTGTTATCAATCGGTTGATCATCCTGCACAACTGGTTCCGGGCGACGAGGCTCATCTTTGCGGGTCACATCATTTGCCTGATTGGCACCACAAGCTGTCGCTGTTACTAGAACAAACAGGACTAAAATAACTTTTTTCATAATGTTTAAATTTATTATTAATTCGCGATTCGTTGCATTCGCATAAAAATTCGCAACATTCGCATTATATTTTTCCCTTTAAATATCTTAATCTTAATGGTTCTGGAAATCTTTCAATCGCATATCTCAGCATTGTCCGCGGCATTTTTTTGTAATGACTCCTCAAAAACTTTTCTTCGAGAGCTTGATCCCTTTTCCCGATTTCCCGAAGCATCCAGCCAACAGCTTTGTGAATCAAGTCGTGTTTATCGTTCAATAGGATCTTAGCAATTTTTAATGAATCTTTAAAGTCGTTTTTGGCAATAAAGGCAAAAGTGACTAAAACTGCGATTCTTTTTTCCCACAAATCTTTTGACCTGGCAAACTTATACAAAATCGCGCGGTCATTATTTAATAAATACGCCCCAATTATTCTCGGAACTGTGACGTCAATTAAATCCCAATTGTTGGCTGCTTTTCTGTGCTTGATGTAAAAATCATAAATCCTCTTTTTCTCTTTGTCATCCGCTTTCGGATACTTGTATGTCAAAATAACAAGTCCGATCATGCGCTCTTCGTGCCATTCACTTTTCAAAAGCGGAATCAGTTCACTTAATTCTAAATCAATAAATTTCTTTGCCAAAATCCTTTGCTTGCCCATTTTCAAACCCAAAAACTTATCACCTTCTCCATACTCCCCTTTTCCAGTTTTAAAAAACCAAATACTGGCTTTGGCTCGCTCCGGGTCACGCTGTGCTCTGATTTGTTTTTGTAAATCGTTAACTTTCATTTTATTTACAAGTAAAAATCCACTTTTTTCTGACAATAAATATTATCACCATAAAAACAAACAGGATTATCAACTTGTTGATCCAAATATTTGGAATATAAAGGTTTAATAGAATTAATACCGGGCCTGAGATTGCAATTGCAACAACATTAATTATCATTGACCAAGTATATGTTTTTTTGAACTTTTGCTCATGTTTGAAAACAAGAAAATGATGCCACAAATGATTATGCGTAAATCCAATCAATCCTGCCAGCCATTGCGAGACTAGCGGTGAATGTCCGTAAAGGATTAAAACAATAAAAGCAATAAAATCAATTACCGTTCCCAAAAGACCAACCAGCGTATAGCTAATCAGTTCTTTGCACATGAAAAATTTCACAAGTCTCTTGAACATAAAACATGGAACAATTCTTATCCAGTTGTTCTATACTATGAAAAATGACTTACGCTTTTGTTTCTCTTTTGATAATAAACCAGTGAGTTAAATACAATGGTAAACCGACAAGAATTAACGACAAATTAATTGACGCATCACGATGACGCTGCGCTTTGATATAATCGATTTCACCTTTTTGCTTTTCCCATTCTTCATTATTTTTTAATAATGACTTAAGTTGAATTGTTTGCGCTTCGGTTAACTTAATACTCACTTGTTTTGCATCATCAGTTTTAATAGCCTCAGTTTTTTCATCCAAATAGTATGGAACCTCTCTTGGTCTATCATAATTAAACTTTTGTTCTTTTTCCGCTTCTGTAAATACCCAGGCTTTGAGCCCCATATTAATAAACCGAACTGAACCAATTGTAAGTAGTACCAGTCCCAGCAAAGCGAATAAATACAGGTAAATTTTTCTAATTACTGTTCTTTTTTCCATAGAATTATTGTTGTTAATTTAGTATAACGCTATTGTATCACATTTGAATTACAAATAAAATCGCCAAATTGTAACAATTTTGCCTACTCATCGTCTTCATATGTGTAGGACTAATCAGCTTTATGAAAACTTTTATAACAATTTGTGCTAAAAACTATTATCCGCCAGTCAGATTAGCGAGCTTCTGATTGCGGTTTTTCATGTTTTAAACACAATGCCTATCAGATTCTCGCGAATCTGATTTTTTATTTTCCCAAAACCAATGGAGGTTACCATGAATTGGGAAGGCGTAGAAGTAAAAAGAGTTATTGGCGAACAATCAGATGAACCCATCTTTGTTCGCGAAGTAAACCGGATCACAGCTGCATCTTTTGGCGCAGATGTGCCCATTGAAGAAACATACGATCATTTAGAAGAGGCAAACCTGGGCCATTTTGTCTACATGTCGAAAGACGGCTTTCCAAGGTTAATTGCCTATGCCCTAAATGAAACCTTTGAAATCGATTGGTTCAATGGCGTCAACGAAAGGACAGCAACGGTCAACTACTTCTCCAGTGCCTTTATCCTGCCGGAGATTAGGAAGCAATTCTCGCTTTACAAAATGCTGGGCAGTATGAGACTGACCCACGACGAAGACATCATCATGACCAGGACACAAAATCCGATTGTGATGAGCTTCTTCGCCTGGCTGTGTGAATTCCAGGGCATGAGGCTGCTCTCTCCTCACAGAGGAACCAGGCCCGGACACCATTTGCCAAACGCAATCTCTGTGGCAATTAAGTACAAGTTCGAATTAGAAAACCAATTCCGTTGGAACATGATCTTTCCCGATGCATATGGACGCTGTCTGACAGGACAGCCCATTGAAGCAAAAACGCCATTTAGCGAGGACATTACGCAGCAACTGGATGTCTTGGCCGGCGATGCCGCCTTGCTTGTCGGCCGCAAGTAATCCAAAAGGCTTCACACACTTGTGAAGCCTTTTTCTATTTTAAATTTGTCTTAAACTTATTTTCCTTTTTCCTTTTTCTTTTCTTTAACAAACATTTGCAATGCAGTTTGAAAGGCCAAGTCGATAATTGTTTTCATTGTTGTGGCAATTTCTTTATTTTTTATTAAAACCCCTGACAAATCCTTTCCTAGGGAGATAATTCTAAAATTATCTCCAAAAACTGCTAACTCGCAGGTGAGCGGGTAATTTTTATTGTTAAGCTTAACTATTAAATCTTTGTCTAATTTCTTTTTCAAAGTTTCATTTTTTGAACTATAAATTCCTTTTGAAGGAACTTTTCTTTTTGTTCTTATATTAATAAATTTACTTCTCTCTTCATCTGAAAAAAGTTCCCGTATCCGATCACGATCAAACACAATTCGCATTGGTTCATCAGGGTAAGTTTTGTGATCAATTGAAAAATCATCAAGGCAGCTTATCATACCCTGCTTTCCTTCGTAAAATCTAACTGTTGGCTTTCCTGCTTTAGTATTGTGTCTTGAACGTAAATTCGGCAAAAGTTTTTCAAAATTTTTCCGTTTTTCTTCAATTTTTACTTTCTCCATTTCAAACATTGATAATAAATTATCAGGAGCCGTGGCTATGTAATATGTTTTTTTTGCTTGTTCAAAAGTACTGGACAATCCTTTTGAGATCAAAGCCTCTAATATAGAATATGTTGTGGCCCGGTTAACTCCGGATTTTTTTGAAATATTTTGGACAGAATCCTGACCAAGCTCCAAAGTTGCAATGTAAACCTTTGCTTCTTTTTCTGATAAACCAATTTGTTGTAATTCTCTAGTTAAGCTCATATTTTTTCATTTATGTTTCTTATATTTAACATTATAGTTCAATTTTGAAAAATAAACAACGAAAACTCCAAAAAAAACGGAGTTCAAGCAGATGCTGCTTGAACCCCGTGACCCGCGTAGTCCTTTTAATATTGTTTTTTTGACTGCGGGTATACACTTTCTTTTTCTGTCTTTTCCTTTTTCTGTGAAACCAGAATGGTCCTCGCAGATCTTTCTCTTTTGATGAGAATTACTTCTCCTTGATGCTCAACCTCCTGTGGGTCGTTGTTAAGTTATTCTACCAATCCATCACTCCCTCCGGTCACCGAAACCAACTATGCCTGCGGGGGTCACCCGACCCCAAATGGGGCCGGGTTCCCGCATATGGCTTAGTGGTTCATAGCCACCTCCCCGTTTGGGTTTCCAACTTCAGCGTACTTCTTCAGAAATTGATTCTGCACGCTTGTTGGGAGATACAGGCAATAGCCGTAATCCCCCGACCTTCTTCATGGGACTTCAATTGTTGTCCCAAGTCGAGAAAAAACGACCACCTGTTGCCATGAATCACCTCCATATCAAAGTTATGAAACAACTACTCAAATTCAGAACTAACTAGTATAGCAAAGATTTATCAATCTGTCAAGCCCCTTCAACACTTATTTGGCACCATCACAGGATTCTCTCTAATTTTAGCTCTTTAATGACCACAAAAACTGTTTAAAACAAAAATCACCCACTATCGTGAGCGAAGGCTTGGCTGCGCCATTCGTAGCTCTGACAGAGTACAGAGCGAAGACTTGGCTGCGCCATTCGTAGCTCTGACAGAGTACAGAGCGAAGAATGGAGCCGTCTTCGGGACTTGAACCCGAGACCCCTTCCTTACCATGGAAGTGCTCTACCAC
>JABMRF010000056.1 GCA_013202715.1 Candidatus Kuenenbacteria bacterium | reverse complement strand
TTTTTGCAATTTCTGCGTGCTCAAGTTCATGGCTTATAATTTTGTCAATTTCCGCTTCCGTAATTCCACGCGTCCTTCCATGTTCAAGTAAAAATTGCTTCATTTTTTCTGGCGTATGGAATTCAAAATTATCACTGCTATGAATTTGTCCTTCGAATTTGTCCTTAATTTCGCGTATAGCGTTTGCTATTTCAGGATCCGAGCTACCTAACTCTTTTTTGATCATATCACGCTCAATAGTATCCCGTGCTGCGCGGAATTTATAAAAATCTTCTAATTTTGTTTTTGGTCTTTCCATATTATTGTTTTCGTTTTAGTTAAAATTTGATATTTAAGTGTCTTTTTAGCATCTTGTTATGAAATTTATTTACTTTTCTTTCTAAAAAAGAAAAATTTTGTTTTGCCCCTTGTTTTTAAAGTAGCGGGAGCTTATTTGTCGTTATTAAAAAAATGTATTTCGGACAACTCCTTTTATGCGACCTTTACTTCTTTTGCTGTAAATTTCGCTTGCGAAAAGAGAGTTGGACGGATTCATAATGCCGTTATGATTGTAAAAAGTTGAGTTTAAATAACATTGCCCGGGGAAATGTTTATGGACTAAACGTCCAAATTCTTCACATTCTTCGCCCTTCGGCTTCGCTCAGGACCAAAAATGAATTTATGTTTTCTTATACATCAAGGTTCTTTACATTTTTGGCATGAGTCTGAATAAATCGTTTTCTCGGCGCAACTTCAGCTCCCATCAGAGTATCAAAAACTGCATCTGCAGCCTCAGCATCTTCTACAGTAATCTTTTTCAAAACTCGATTTTCAGGATCCATGGTTGTTTCCCAGAGTTGCTCTGGATTCATCTCACCCAAACCTTTGTATCTCTGAATGGAAACTCCCTTTATATTGTGCATTCCTTCCAGTGCTGCGTCCACTGGAGCCTCTTCTTGTTCTTCCTCTGCTCCTTCTTCGTCTCCCTCTTCTTTTTCTGCTTTAGCCTTTTGCTGAGGTTCAGGTTTTTCTTTGGAAAGTTTTTTTAATAAATCTTCGAGTTGCTGTTCAGTATAAACATAATTAGCTTTTTTCCCTCGTTTGACTTGATACAGCGGAGGCTGTGCAACATATAGATGATCTTCTGTAATAAGTTTTGGAAAATGACGGTAAAATAATGTTAATAAAAGAGTCCGGATATGTGAGCCGTCAACGTCCGCATCGGTCATGATAATAATTTTACCGTAACGAAGTTTATCAATCTCAAATTGCTCGCCAATATTGGTTCCCATGGCAATAATCAAAGACTTCACTTCATTGTTGGCCAGCATTTTATCAAGTCTGGCTTTTTCTACGTTAATGATTTTACCACGAAGGGGGAGTATGGCTTGAAATTCACGGCTACGTCCCTGCTTGGCAGAACCGCCCGCTGAGTCTCCCTCCACGATGTAGAGCTCGCATTTTTCGGTATCCTTCGATGAACAATCTGCAAGTTTACCCGGTAAACTCAAGCTGTCCAGAACGCCTTTTCTGAGAACGGTTTCTCGCGCAGCGCGGGAGGCTTTTCTCGCCTGGGCTGCAAGTAATGCTTTTCCAATAATAGCTTCCGCGTCTTTTGGGTTTTCTTCCAAAAAGATTCCCAAATATTCAGACAAAACACTGTCCACCGCCGGTTTAACCTCAGCGTTCCCCAGCTTTGCTTTTGTTTGTCCTTCGAATTGTGGGTCTGCAAGCTTGATACTGATAATGGCAGCCAGTCCCTCTCGAACATCATCACCGGTCAGGTTTTCGTCTTTTTCCTTTAGGATGTTACTTTTTCGGGCATAGCTATTGAGTGTTCTAGTGAGAGCCGTTCTGAATCCGGCTACGTGCATTCCGCCTTCAGGATTTAAAATATTATTTGTAAAAGCAAGTAAGGTTTCGTCGTATTCTTCAGTGTATTTAATGGCGATTTCAACATTAATATCATCATGCATTTTTTCAACATAAAAAATATTTTCGTGTTTTTGTTTATCTTTTCGATTTAACTGTTTTGCATAGGAAGCGATCCCGCCTTCAAAATAAAAGGCATACTGTTTTGGCTTTGCTTTATCTCGAAGATCAATACAGATCAATCTAATTCCTTTGGTCAAAAATGCCTGCTGGCGCATTCTGTTTAATATTTTCCCCCAGCTGTAATCAAGAACTGTGAAAATTTCCGGATCTGCCTCAAAGATTATTGTTGTTCCATTAACAAAAGCTTTTTCCGGATAATAAGAATCAGGCTTAAGGGTTTTTTTTACATTACCAACAGCTTTTAATTTATACAAAGGATCTCCTTGTTTGTATTCTTGCTCATAAATTGTTCCGTCTTTTTTTACTTCTGCCTTCAGATACACAGACAGAGCATTTACAACAGAAACACCCA
This sequence comes from Candidatus Kuenenbacteria bacterium, assembly GCA_013202715.1. Taxonomy (GTDB): domain Bacteria; phylum Patescibacteriota; class Patescibacteriia; order UBA11705; family JABHMO01; genus JABMRF01. Next base: position 16,524 of record JABMRF010000056.1, on the reverse strand, counting down.
CACCATGAAGTCCACCGGAAACTTTATATCCGCCTTCACCAAATTTTCCACCGGCATGAAGCTTTGTTAAAACAGTTTCTAGGGCAGAAACTTTCGTGGTTTTATGAATGCCAACTGGGATCCCGCGTCCATTATCGGTGACGGAAACTTTATTGTCAGGCAAAAGTTTAATTACAATATCAGAACAATGTCCTGCCATTGCTTCATCGATTGAGTTATCAACAACTTCCCAGAGCATGTGATGCAATCCTTCTCCTGCTGTGTTGCCAATATACATTCCCGGTCTTTTTCGCACCGGCGCCAATCCTTCCAAAACTGTGATTTGCTCTGCGCCATAATCTGAATCTTTTTTCTTTTTGGGCGCTGTTTTTGCGACTGATTTTGGTTTTATTGTCTTAGGTGTTTTCTTCTTTGTCAGTTTTTTAGCCATAATTTGTAGTGATTATTATGTATTCATTTTAGCATATATTTTTAGTTTTGTGAAGTCAAAAAGGGGATAATTCTTTTGGTTATTTTTTGAGTTTTGTGGTATAATTTAAATGCGGATAAAATGGATCTAACGCGCCTGCCTGGCGTCTGCCGGGGATTAACGCGGAGATCACAGGAATGTTTTAATTTAACGTTCCGCTGTATCCGCGTTTGATCCGCAAAATCCGCGTCTATTATGCCGAATAATATTTATAACAATTTAAGTGATCAGGATCTGAAAAGAAGTTACTGGTATGTGACACATCGGGTGATTCTGCGCAAGGTGGGCATTTTGGCGTTAACCATTGTTTCTGGCGGACTGTTTTTATTTGGGGTTGGTGGTTTGGTAAATCATTATCTGATTGGTTATTCAGACCAGGTTGCATTGGAAAAGGACATTACAGGTGCTAAACTAAATTACAGTCTATTGGCGGAATTAAACACTCCGCAGAATCTTCAAATTCTGGAGACAAAAGTGCTCAATTCCGGACAAGGATATTATGATTTGATTTCTGAGGTTGTGAATCCCAATTCCACCTGGACGGTTGAAGAATTTGATTTTTATTATTTGATTGGCGAGGAACAAACGAATTTGAAAAGTGATTTTATTCTTCCCGGTCAAAATAAATTTGTCATGTATTTAAATTATGCGCGAGATAAAAATTTTAATGCTGCAAATTTGGTAATCGAAAACATCAAATGGAAAAAGGTATCTGACTTTCAGGCACTGCAGCAAAAAATAATGCAGTTTGATTACCAAAATATGGCCATTGTTTCATCTCAGGATGGAGATTTGAGTGACAAGGGTCAGGTTGCACAGGTCAGTTTTGATGTTCTCAACAAGAGTTCCTACAACTTTTGGGAACCGAGGTTTGTTGTTTTAATTAAAAAAAGAGATATTTTAGTCGGAGTGACTCAGACCATTCTGAATGGTTTGAATTCCGGTGAAAAAAAATCACACAGTATTAATCTTTTTCAGAATATCCCTCGGGTAGTGACAATGGAAATTTTTCCCGATATCAATATTCTTGACCCGAATATTTTCAAGGGTTTTGGCTTGGAGCCGGGCGAGGCAAAATAATAGTAGGCTATACAATTTTATATTTTTACGATAAGATAGGAATGTGATTCCTGTCTTATTTTAAATAGGGAAGTGCGAGGGAATGGGATAAACGTGATAAACGGGATAGTCATCTATCTGTTTGCGCTCTATCTTGTTTATCCTGTTTATCTTGTTTTCGTTTATGTTAAAGAATGCAATAGAAAATATACGTAAATTTGACTGGGTGCTCTGTATCGCCGTAGTTTTATTATTTTGTCTTGGCTTGGCCGCAATTTACAGTGTAAGTTTAAATTTGCCGGGAGAAAATTTTAATAATTTTAATAAACAGGTAGTCTTTGGCGTAATTGGCGCTGTTTTTTTATTAATATTTGGATTGAGCAATTATTCCGGTCTTTGGGTTTACAGCCGAGTCATTTTTGTAGCAATGGTCGTCTTCTTGATTCTAGTTTTATTTTTTGGCTCGGTCGTCAGGGGCACCAAGGGGTGGTTTCTGATCGGTGGATTGGGAATCCAGCCGGTTGAGCTGGCGAAAATTGTTCTTATTATTTTGCTGGCAAAATTTTTCAGCAATCGTTTTCAGCAGTTCCATATTTCAAAGCATATTATTGTCAGTCTTTTTATGACTTTGTCTTTGGTCTTTTTTGTAATGCTTCAGCCAGACCTTGGTTCGTCCATAATTTTACTCGGAATCTGGTTTATTTTATTAATGCTGACCGGAATTAATAAAAAATATATTGTTTTTTTATTGGTTATTTTTTTAATTATCGCCACGATCGGTTGGTCGTTTTTTCTAAAGGATTATCAAAAAGAAAGAATAATGGTTTTTGCAAATCCTCAATCTGATCCATTGGGAAGCGGATACAATGTTTCCCAGTCTATCATCGCAATTGGATCAGGCAAGTTTTTGGGACGGGGATTGGGGTTTGGCTCTCAGAGCCAATTGAAGTTTATTCCGGAAACACAGACCGATTTTATTTTTGCCGTAATCGCAGAAGAATTGGGATTGATAGGTGTAGCGTTGGTCCTTGGTTTGTGGAGTGTAATTTTTTACCGATTAATTTTGATTGCAAAAAAAGCACGGGATGATTTTGGACTGTTTTTGGTATTAGGTATCATTGCTTTGCTGTTTTTGCATTTGTTTATTAATATTGGAATGAATATAGGCGTCATGCCCGTCATGGGAATTTCACTGCCATTTTTGAGCTATGGTGGAAGTTTCTTAATTGTTTGTGCGATATTAATAGGTATTGCTGAGAGCGTAGCGGTGAGGAAATAGTCAAAAGTCTAGGGTCAAAAGTCTAGAGTTAAAAGGCTAGAGTTAATTCACGACTTTTGACTATTGACTCAAGACTCTAGACTGAATAATTTGACTAATTTAACATCATTTGGTATAATCCAATAAATTTGAAAATAAAAATAAATATGCTTCCAGATCAATTCAAGTCATTAAAATTAATATCAGATTGTCCTGTTTGCCGACAAAAAAAGTTTCCATCAGAAATTAACCTTCTTGATGAACAGCCAGAAGGTCATTTGATTCACGTTCAGTGCAAGACTTGCCAAAGTTGTATTGTTGTGCTAGTATCATTAAATGAACAGGGGATGAATCTGATTGGTATTCTGACTGATTTGGGTAGCAAAGAGGTTAAAGAGTTTATTAACCGCGGACCATTAAGTTCAGATGACATAATTAATTTGCATGAAAATTTAAAAAATAAAGAATTTATACAGTCAATATGATTTATGATCTAAACGTAAAAGTAAGAAAAACAGGAGAAAAGCCGGATGATTTGCTACCGGGTGTTGTTTATGGTCCTGAAGTGAAGGAAAATGTGAATCTATCAATTGGAAAAAATGATTTTGATAAACTTTATGCCGAGGCCGGAGAAAACTCTTTGATCAATCTTTCTGTTGAAGGTGAAAAAGAATCACGTGAAGTTTTGGTAAAAGCGGTTAATTATAATCCTGTCTCTGATAAACCGATTCATGTTGATTTTTATCAAATTAAACGTGGTCAGACCTTGGATATTGAAGCAACATTTGTCTTTGTTAATGAGGCTCCTGCGGTAAAAGAATTGAGCGGAGTACTTATGACTAATTTAGATAAGGTTGAAATCCGATGTATGCCTCGTGATATGATTTCTGAAATTAATATTGATTTGTCAGTTTTAAAAACTTTTGAAGATAAAATTCAAGTGAAAGACTTAGATCTTCCGGAAACTGTCGAGATCCTAACTGAGCTTGAAGAGCTAATCGTTACCGTTAATGAGCCTGAAGAAGAAGAACCCGAGGAAGTTCCAGTAGTAGAAGGTGAAGGTGAAGAAGGTGCTGAAGGCGCGGAAGGTGAAGGCGGTGAAAAATCTGCTGATGGTGAAGCAAAGGCTGAAGAAGGCGAAGGTGGCGAAAAACCTCAGCCAAAGGCTGATGGTGAAAAAAAGGAATAAATTAAAAATTTGCCTTACATAAAAAAGTGCTCTATGATAATAGAGTGCTTTTTGTTTAAAAAGGCTAAACAAGGCTATACGTGGCGACAAGATAGAAAATTGTTTCCCCGTTGCCTTGTTACATCCCGTTGCCTTGTTTCGCCTTGTCTAGCCCTGTTATATTATGAATAGAAAAATAAAATTTTACATCGTTGGTATATTATCTTTGATTATAATAGTCGTAGCAGGCAGTCTTTTTTTTGTAATTAATAAAGATTGGCAAGAAAACAAAATTCATGAACTGGAAATTCAGAAAATCATGGAACAAAATGTTGAGATTTGCGAGAATATAAAAAAAATTGACGGACTTTGTTATAGTGAAGATGAAGAACCATTTGTTTACGCGGTAATGATTGAAAATCATGTTGACGCCCGCCCGGCCAGTGGTCTCAGTCAGGCCAGTCTGGTTTATGAAGCAATTGTCGAGTCGCCGATTACCAGATTCTTGGCAGTTTTCTCTTCGGATAGAGATATACCTGAAATTGGGCCAGTTCGCTCAGCCAGACCATTTTACGTTGACTGGGCAAAGGAATTCAATGGCCCGTACGTTCATGTTGGTGGCAGTAACGAAGCACTGGATTTAATTGCTAAGACATATTCTCTTGACGTAAATGAATTTTCCGAGGGGAAATCTTTTTGGCGGAAATGGACCAGACGTCAACCGCACAATGTTTACACATCAACTACTTTGCTGAAAGAATTGTTCGATGTCAAGAAATGGGATGTCACGAATGATTTTGAAAGCTGGAAATTTGAGCCAGAAGTAAAAAGCCAAGCCGACTTGCCGGAGCAAACGGTCCGAGTTGATTTTGCCACCTATGCTTTTACAATTGACTGGAAATTTGATCAGCAAAAAAATGATTATTTGCGATATCAAGCCGGGGCAGTTCACGAGGACAAGGACGGAACTGAAATCAGAGCAAAAAATGTGGCAATCATGTATACTGAAAGCAAGGTGATTGACAGCTATGGCCGAAGGAAAACAAAAACAACCGGAACCGGAACGGCAATTGTATTTAGAGGCGGGGAGGCGATAGAGGGAACATGGATCAGGCCAAGTGTAAATGCTAGAACCAGATTTTATAATTCAAATAGAAACGAAATTGTCTTTTTGCCAGGCACAACTTGGATTGAGGTAATTCCTGATCATTTCCTTGAGGTCAAATACTAAATAGCGCGAATTATGCAAATAATATTGGATTTTGAAAAACGTTATAGTAAAGTCCGTCGGATCCGCCGTTCGGCCACCCGTTCAGGGCCTGAGCCTTCAGGGCCAAAGGCGAGCTCACGGCCGAGTGGCGTAGGATCCGCAAAATCCGTAACAATATGAAAAATGACAAAGACAATTTTATCTTAATAGCTGTGGCTGCCATCTTTATTGGTGGGCTCGTTATCTATGGTTGGAATTTCATAAACGGCAAGGATTTATCCAGGCCACCAGAATTTGATTTGTCAGTTTATGATGATACGAGTTGGTTGACTGGGGATGAAAGCAATAAGGCGAAACAGGGCGAAATAGGGCAACAGGATAAGGCGGATTTAGAAACAGGATATATCTATTTCAAGGATTCGTTTCAACTTTCATCAGTTGAACAAACCAACAAGTTTATAAAAGTTTTTTTGCAAGATTTTGAAGGGCTTGAAAACCTACCAATTGAGAATTTGAACAACAATATTGTTCAAAATGATTTTACATATATTGCCCGAGTGGAATACCGTGGAGTTGAAGGATTTGACAAGACAATAGAGATGCTCATGAATGAGTATAATGATGTAGTTTTAGTAAAATAGATAAAAAAGTCAGGCGGGACGCCTTCGTCTCGCCTGACTTTTTTCGGCTCACCACTTACCCCGTGTCTTTAGACCGGGAGGACAGCGCTGTTACTGACATTCATTCTCCCCGTCTGAAGACGTGGGGTAAGTGAATTGAAAAGCTAAATTAGGAAATATAAAACAGGCTTTCATAAGAGCCTGACTTTTTTTGAAAAAAAAGAGCAAGCCGATTGCAACTTACTCTTTATAAATTGGAGCCTACTATTTTGCCTACTTCTTCGTGAGAAAGAATCAAAGACTTAATCTCTTCTTTGTCTAAACCTATCATGCTTTTTAAGATTATATGTCCTTCAGCCTCAATTTGACGAATTCTTTCTCTACTGACTTTGAAGACTTGAGCAAGTTCTTCAAGTGTCTTTTCTTCAGCACCATTGATTCCTGATCGGTGTTTGAGAATAGCGCCCATCCTGATGCCCAAGCCGTAAATATATTGTTCTATAAGGTCAAGAAATTCCTGATTTTCCTTAAATTGACGGCGAGCTTGAACCATCATGTCAATATCAGCATACGTGTGAATTGTATCTGGGACTAAACTTTCGATTGACATTGTGTCGTCGGTTTCTATAGATTCGAGGGGCTCATCAAGGTGAATGTTGTGATTGGTCAAATACGCTTGTACATTTTGGACATCTTCAAGTGTGAACTTTTCACTGGCTTGAGTGTCTCTTTTTTTAATTTCTACCAGTACTTCTTCCGGAGTGGGCCATTTTCCATTGTGATCGCGAACCAGCCTGTAGGTTTCCACTTTTACAATTGATATTTTGTCTCTAAACCCATTTGAGACGCGGTAAGGATCTTCATTGGTTTGATCCTGAACCGTTCTTGAAACTGCTTGACGGATCCACCAGACGGCATAAGTGGGTAATGAAAATCCTCTTTCTGGTTCGAACCTGTCAATTGCTTTCATTAACCCAAGTACACCTTCCTGGATAAGGTCGACGACAGGGACACCCTTATTAGCGTAAGCCAAAGCGACTTTGACTACCAGTTTAATATTGTTATAAACAAGTTGATCTCTGATTTTTGTCTTTGTTCGGGGACTATTTACTTGGTGATAGTTTCTAGCTAATTCCACATTGTCAACACTTTCGAAATTGTTCATGTGTTGGCTAAATGGTGCTAGATATTTACTGATTTCAGTGAAAGTAGTGCTGCTTCGTTGCCCACCTCTTGATTTACCACGCTTACGAAAAGTAGATTTCGGCTTCATTATAGACTCCTTGCCCTGAAGTCATCAAGCTTGCGCAGATGTACTTCGGGGTCGTTGTAAAATGAACAATTATTTAATTTTACTTGAAATATTATTTTACGTCAATTCAATCATCAGGGTCCCAGGTTGGACTTTTACTAACTTAAGGTTGTTATTTAAATGTTGGTGAATGATTTTTTTGAGTGCAGAGGTTTGCTTTGGACCAAACTCAACTAAAATTAATTTTGGTTTATGTTTAAGCTCTGCAACTTGCTCAAAAAATTCAGCATAATGGTCCAAACCTTCTTTTCCTGAATAGAGAGCAAGTGAAGGCTCAAACCTGAGAGCTTTTTTATCTGAAGAATTTAGAAGGTTTTTGTAATTAGTATCAAGATAGGGGAGATTGGCAACAAGAATGTCAATCTTTTTATTTTTAATTGGCTCAAGAAGATTTCCTTGATAGAATTTAATTTTTGATAAGACTTTGTGTTTGCGTGCATTTCGTTTCGCGACTTTTAGGGCGGCAGCTGAGATGTCAGTCGCAATGATCTTTGCTTTGGAATTTTTTGCCAGCGAAATTGAAATACAACCGGAACCCGTTCCGATTTCAGCGACATGTAGCCCGAGATATGTTCCCAGATGTAAGGAACGGTCGCGACCGTTCCTTACATCTGGGTGAGACTTTGCAGCTCGCTGTTTCCATATGCATCGCAAACATTCCTCCACAAGCAGCTCCGTCTCCGGCCGAGGAATCAAAACATCTTCATTTACAAAAAAATCCAGTCCAAAAAATTCTTTGTTGTTTGTAATATATGCAACTGGATAATGTTTGGCGCGTTTCTCAATCAAGCTGTTGATTTTTTGATTTATTGTTTTATTGATTTCTTGTTCCGGATAAGTATACAGAAATTCCTTGGGTTTTTTTAAAACAAAGCTCAAAATAACCTCAGCATCTAAATGAGGCGAGGTTATGTGATTTTTATGAAGTTTTTTGTAGCCATTTTGAAGGACTTGTTTTATGGTCATTATTCCTGAAGTTTAAACTCCGCCTCTTTCAATGCCTCAATTAGCGGATCCAAATTACCATCCATAATCGTCGGTATATTATTCCAGTTAGTTTTAATGCGGTGATCAGTAATTCGATCCTGTGGAAAATTATAAGTTCTAATTTTTTCAGAGCGGTCGCCTGAACCGACTTGCGCTTTGCGGTCTGCACCAAGTGCGTCGTGCTGTTTTTGCATTTCCAGTTCATAAATTTTGGAACGCAGGACCTGCATGGCTTTGACTCTATTTTGTGCCTGCGATCTTTCATCCTGACAAGAGGCAACTATGTTTGTGGGTAGGTGAGTAATTCGAACGGCAGAGTTAGTTGTGTTTACACTCTGTCCGCCAGCTCCACCTGAGGCGTATGTGTCGATTTTTAAATCTTTGTCTTCAATTTTCACATCAACTTCTTCAACTTCCGGTAGAACAGCAACCGTTACAGCTGAAGTGTGGACTCGGCCTTGTTTTTCAGTTTCCGGAACTCTCTGAACTCGATGTGTGCCACGTTCATATTTAAAAGTACCAAAAATGTTGGTCCCTTTGATTTCAAAAATAATTTCTTTGAATCCTCCGATCCCGATTTGATTTGAAGATAAAATATTAACTTTCCAGTCGTGGCTTTCTGCGAACTTTGAATACATGCGAAAAAGTTCAGCTGTAAACAACGCTGATTCGTCTCCACCTGTTCCGGCTCGAATTTCTACGATTACATCTTTTTTGTCGTTAGGATCTTTTGGTTTTAGTTCAAGCTTTAATTTTTCTTCGAGTTCTTTCAGCTTTGGCTCCAGCTCTTCGACCTCAGCTTCTGCCATTTCTTTCAATTCAGCGTCACTGGAAGTAATTGATTCCTTTGCTTGGTTGAAATCAGATTCAGTTTTTTCGTATTCGGAAATTAATTCTATCAAGTCTTTTAATTCAGAATGCTCACTACCGATTTTCTTCAATTGATCGTGATCGCTTGTAACTGAAGGATCCTGAAGTTTTTTTTCAAGCTGGGCGAACTGGGATTTGATTTTGTCGATTTTGTTTTTCATATGATTAGAGGGGATCAGAGGGGAGCAGAGGCGTAACTTTTTTTGCCTTGTTTTTGTTTTACGCTTCTTCTCCCTTCTGCTCCCTTTTTTGCTATCTTATAATATAAAAACCGTCCACAAATATATTATAAAACAAATGGACGGCTTTGTTAAGCAGTTATTTTCCAGTTTTTTTAGTTTTGCTTGCCGCTTGCTTGGCCTTTTTAGCTTTTTTACCTTTTCGGTCTTTTCCAACAGAATCTTTCAAAGCCATTTTGGTAGTAAACTTTTCAACACGCCTTGCAGTGTCAACGAGTTTTTGTTTTCCGGTATAAAAAGGATGGCAAAGATGGCAAATTTCTACTTTGATTTTTTCAAGAGTTGAGCCGGTTGTAAATTCATTACCGCACACGCAACTGATCTTTGCTTTTTTGTGATACTTCGGATGGATATCTTTTTTCATATTTTGTTTATATTATACTATTATACACAAAATGATAGCACGGCATATAAAATTTTGCAAGAGTCTAATTAAAATTAGCTTAAATTAGATAATAAATGGAAATAGGTTTGACAAGCTCATTTATTTGTAATAGAATAAAATATTCATAACATTGATGGACGGATTGTTTTTTTGCAAAAAAGGAGGGCCTATCATGGTTGCAGACACAGACAGATTTTGGAGCTCGACAATCATTGCACGCGAATGTGAGAGAGCAGGAAAGAGCGTAGTTGGCCAAGCAGAAATGTCCAAGGCTGAAATTAAGCCGGACAGAATGCTGACGCAAGACAGAGCGTCTCAGATTTTTGAAGGTAACTTTCTCTGCCAGTATGACGTGACCGATGCGTTGAATGAGGTTTTTTCCCGGGTGTTTGACGGATACAACCTGGAGATCAAAACCCCGAAGGAAGAGCTACTTCCTTTCACGGAATATCAGGCGGCCCTTCTGGCCGGTGGTGACTGGCTGTGCATGTACTTGCCGGCGTTGCCACTGACCACGGTTGTGGAGCTGTTCAAGGCCGCCTATTTCGATGCAAAGGGCGATGTTGTTCAGGCAATTACCAATTTCATTGGCGCCGCAGGTTTCAGTGATGTGCACGATCTGATTACTCGCGTATTTTCGATCGGCGTTGCCACCGAGCACACCAGGCAAAGCGGTTATGTCATGCTCAGTCGTGAGCCTCTGGCAAACGTGACCATGCCAAATGATGCTGTCGACAGTCTCTGTTTCGAGAAGCTGATGTTCAATCAGTTTTTGACTCCGCTCCTCATTCAGCTTTTGATGGATCGAGTCTTGGTCAAGGATTGTTCGTACGAGTTCTTGTCCTTGCGACCTGGAAATCAGCTGGACTTTGCTCAGCCAGATCACACAAAGCCTGGGGCACCTGACATACCGTTCTTGACGAGACATATCTCTTTCGCCTGGCCCAAGAAAAAAGAAGAAGCCGGTCCGGCAGAATAAGAATTACATCACAAGGAGCAGCACTTTTGCTCCTTGTTTTTTTTGATATGAAGGTAGATTGTTGTATTTTTTTGTGCTTTAATTTTTAATCTTTACCCTTCCCTTGCCCCTTGTTCCTTGCTCTTTGCCCTTTACGTTCATGTGGATAAACTGTTTAGTAAGATGCTTTATTGTGATATAATATCTATGAAAGAAATTTGAAACTAGAAGCTTGAAATTGGGGTTGAGACTGGGTTTGAAATCCGTTAGTTGCTACCCTAGTTTCTAATTTCCAATTTCTAATTTTAAAATTATGAAAACCAAAAAATTTCTAAGTGGATTAGCAATGGGTGCTTTAGTTGGCGCAGCTCTGGGCCTGTTTTTGTCACCGGAAAAAGGAAAAAAGAATCGCGCAAAATTCAAAAAGGTTTCTAAACAAGTAAGTGAAAAATTAATTAAAGAAGTAGCTAAAGCCAAGAAATTGACAAAAAAAGAATACGAAGCTATTGTTGAAGGGATAATAAAAAAATATTCCAAAGAACAACTGCTTGATAAGAATGCTTGGATTGAAATTGGCGGTGAGCTAAAAGAACGTTGGAATGATATCCAAAGAGAAATTAAAAAGAGTAACACGAAAAAGAAAAAGTAAAAAAAGAAATTAGATCTCTGTCCGCGAGGGCAGGGTTTAATATATCGCTTTTATTAAAAAAGCAAAAAACCCAAAAGAGTGAAAAGAGCTTCAATTAGAAGCTCTTTTCATTTTAAACGGAATTCTGGTACAATTGAACGTGGAGCGTGGAGCGTGGAGCGTGGAGCATGGAACATGGAACAACTCCTATCTAGTTGTTTTATGATCCATGAACAATGACTTATGAGCTTCTTACATAATTTTCATCCGCAAGCAGTTTTAATAAAACTTGGGACTCTGCAGATTCACTGGTACGGTTTTTTAATGGTGGTCGGCGGACTGCTCGGGTTTTGGATAATTTTAAAATTAGCGGATCATTATAAAATCGACAAGAAATTTTTTCACGAGCTTTTGATATATTGGGTGATTGGCGCCGTCGTTGGAGCGCGAATTTATTATGTACTTTATGCATTTGAATTTTACAAGGATAATTGGCTGGATGTTTTTAAGATTTGGCAGGGCGGATTGGCAATTCACGGCATAATGTTAGGCGGGTTTGTGGCCACATTAATTTATTGCAAAATAAAAAAACAAAACTTTTGGAAGTTCGCCGACGTAATTGCTCTCGGACTAATAGCAGCTCAAGTGATTGGCAGAGTGGGGAATTATTTTAATCAGGAAATATTTGGTAAGCCGGTTTCGTGGGGCATTCCAATCGATGTGATCAACCGGCCAGCTGAGTATTTAAGTTTTGAATTTTTTCACCCTACATTTTTGTATGAAAGTTTGGGCAGTCTGGTTATCTTTGGTATTTTGCTATTGTTAACCTGGTTCAGGTTCAAGAGGAAGAAAGCGATTGCTGGAAATATTTTTTTGTTATATTTGATTTTGTATTCAGTTCAAAGATTTCTTTTGGAATTTTTGCGCCTGGATTACAGCCCTTTAGTTTTTGGAGTTCGTTGGGCGCAGATACTCAGCGGGGGATTGATACTTGTTTGTCTTGTTTTTTTAATAAAGAAACAGCGATCTAAATTAAAAATTAATAATAAAAAATGAAGAATTAAGAATTTACTATAGCCATCCTTCGCTATTCATTGTTAATTTTTAATTCTTAATTGGTCATTGTAAAGGGGTGGTTATAGCCACATTTTTTGTTATACACATTTAATTCGAGTTTAGGTTTTGTAAAAAGGGTGAAAATGGTATACTATATCTAGTTAAATAAAGAGAAATGATTTTTCTCTATGAATGAAATTCGTAAGTTCACTACAAACTTGCCGGGCTTTTGGCTATGGCTTGTTTTGGCGTTAATTATCGGTACAGTTGGTTTACCATTCTGGTGGTCTTTTGTTTGGCCGGCGGAAGCAGTTATTAGTGATGGAGCTAATGCGGTTAATGTAGCAGGTCAATTAGATGGTTCTGTCACATACACAGAAGGTCGGCCAAATGATGGTTTAACGGCAATTGGATTGGATTTTCCAGGAGATGTTGTTGTTGATACAACTGATAAACGGCTGTTTGTGGCAGATTGTAATAATAATAGAGTGGTTGTTTATAATCTAAATACTTCTAATGATTTGATTGATTATACAGCTGACAATGTGTTGGGACAGAGCAGTTTAACAACTTATACAGAGGCTCCTACTTCTGGTCCGAGTTCTTTTAACTGTCCTAATGGATTAGCATTTGATGATGCTGGAGATCGGCTATTTGTTTCTGATTCTGTTTATAATAGGGTTATGGTTTTTGATGTATCGACAATTATAGATGGTGAAAATGCAGTTAGTGTGCTTGGACAAACTGATTTTCTGGAAAATGCTAGTGGTACATCGTCAAGGACTTTTGATAGTCCTCAGGGATTAGCTTTTGAAGAGGCCGTTGGTCGGGATGAGTTATATGTTGTTGATCAGAATAATAATAGAGTTATGGTTTTTGATGTAGATTCTATCGCAGATGGAGAGGCGGCAGTTAATGTTCTTGGACAAGTAAATTTTGTAACTGGTGATTCAGCTACATCTCAAAGAGCTTTTAATACACCAGAAGATGTGATTCTTGATGCTTCAAGCCAGCTTTATGTAACAGATCAAAATAATAATCGTGTTATGGTTTTTGATGTTTCAGCCATTACAGATGGTGAAAACGCAACTAAAGTCCTAGGGCAAGATGATTTCGATACCAGTACAGCAGGAACCCCTCCCACGATAGCCAATTTGGAAACACCAACAGGTTTAGCTTATCATAATTCAAACAGTTGGCTATTTGTTGGAGATCAAGATAATAGTAGAGTTATGGTTTTTGATGTTGGAGATATCACAGATGGTGAGGATGCTGTTAAAGTCTTGGGTGAATCTGATTTTACAACAAACAGTGGTGGTCAGATAAGTCAAGGCGACTTTTATGGTGTTGGAGGGATGTTTGTAGAAGATACTACTAATTTATTATGGGTGACGGATCTTTATAATAACCGAGTTTTAAATTTCGATGTAGCAGATATTACTAATGGTGAAAATGCAAATAATGTTGCAGGACAATACAAATCAAGCTCAGCTATTTATACAAGTGGTGCTAGTAATAATGGACCGATAGCTACTGGATTGGCTGATCCTAGTGATATTGTTGTGGATACAACAAATAACAGATTGTTTGTTGTGGATAATACAAATAGTAGAATATTAGTTTACAATTTGGACGCGTCAAATCAATTGGTAGACTATACGGCGGATGCGGTTTTAGGCCAACCAGATTTTATGTCAGGATCAGTTTTGGGTGGGACAACACGAAATACTTTGAATGATCCTCGTGGTATTGATTATGACGCAGTAAAAAATTTATTATTTGTTGCTGATGCCAGTAATAGTCGTATTATGGTTTTTGATGTTGCTTCTATTACCGATGGTGAGGATGCCCTTTATGTGTTGGGACAGCCTGATTTTACTTCAACTAATGGTGTAGTGGATGATTCAACCTTGGCGGGTAATTTTGATGTGGCTTATGATAGTGTGAATGATTATCTTTATGCGGCTGATTCGAATAATAATCGAGTAATGGTTTTTGATGTAGCCAGTATTTCCAATGGGGAGCCTGCTATCAAAGTGCTCGGGCAGTTAAATTTTTCTACTAGTAGTACAGGTCTAACCTCTAGCACGTTTAATACACCTCAAGGCGTTAGTATTGATACGGGTAATAATAGGTTATTTGTGTCGGATGTTTCTAATAACCGAGTAATGGTTTTTGATGTGAGTACAATTACTAATGGGGAAGCTGCAGATAATGTTTTAGGTCAGACTGATTTTGCTGGCAATGTACCAGCTTGTACTCAGGCCGGCCTGATCAGTGTTCACGGTGTTGAGTATGATTCTATTAACGATAGGTTATATGTTTCTGATGAGGATGGGTATCGTGTGATGGTTTACGATGTGTCAACAATTTCTGATGGAGACAGTGCAGTTAATGTTCTTGGGCAGTCAAGTTTTACTTCATGCGATAGTGCTACTGTTTCTCAAAGTGTTTTAAGTGTCCCAACTGGACTTGATTATAATGCATCTTCAAATCGTTTGTTTGTTGCAGATACCGGAAACAATAGAATTATGATGTTTGATGCAGAGCCGAATTCAGCGCCAACTGCTACTGTCCCAGCTTCAATTACCCAAGCAACCGATGGAACTGGTTATATGTCTTTTGTGACGACTGTAGATGATGGAAATGATAATGATTCAAAATTAAAAGTTGAATATTCTGATGATGGTGGTTCTACTTGGTATGCACCATATTTAACTTCTGTTTTAGCCACGACTGGTTCTCCAGATTTAGCGCTTTCTAATTTATATACCGTTACTCAGCACCCATTTAATTATGGTGGTTCTGACTATGAAGATGTAACAGGAGCTGGAGCAGGAATTGTTTTTGTTTATAATGATACTGTTGATGCTGCTGAAGATTTCCTGGATATTACTACTAATGATCAAGATATTTCTGCAATAATTTCCGATACTCCACAGACTTGGAATTTGGCATTGGTAAGTCCTACTGGTCCTAGTCCAAAATATTCATTTTACGTAGATGATGCTAAGTTTCCTGATGCAATCACAACTAAGGCTTATCTTGATGCACTGGGTGGTGGTCCATATACTGTTGATTTATGGGCTGATGATGTTTTTGTTTCTTCGGGTGGCACTTACTCATATACTGCTCCGTCTGGTCTCACCGTCATGACTGACTATCAACCAGGAACACCGACGCTCACCACTACGCTAAGTACCAGTTATCAGATAGGTTCTTTTACTGCTATAAGTACAGTTTCGGGTGCTAATACTTTAACAATTACCTGGGATAGTAAATCTACCGCCAATACAAGTACTGCGATGGACGATACTGAGCAAAGTGATATTCAAGTGAGAGTAACACCCAATGATTCAGCTGATGATGGTAGTGTTCAAACTTCAGCTTCATTTACCGTAGATAATTTAGATCCAAGCGGATTAACAGTTTTAACTTCTAGTGCACAATCTCTAACTTCAGTTACGTTGGATTGGACTGCTGTAATAGAAACAAATTTTGATCATTATGAACTTTGGTATGGTACAAATCAAAGTGATGTTGAAACAAGAGCCGGCAGTGCATTGGAGTGGGATAATGTTAGTGATGCCACTTTGGCAACTATATCAACGACAGACACCACTATTACGGGTTTATCAGTAAATACTTTGTATTATTTTGATATTTTGGCAGTTGATGATTATGGAAATGAACATAGTGTGTCTTTAATTTCTAAATATACATTAGCCAATACACCAACCAGTGTTAGTGAGAACAGTGTCAGTTTTACTGAAATTACGGTAGATGCAGACGGTGCTTTTCCTAATTTGACCCTTGGTGGTTCTGGTTTGTATTTTGAAAATGTAACTGCCGGTACAAATTCGGGTTGGGTGCAAAGCACGAGTTGGGCAAGCACAGGGTTAAGTCCGAATACACCCTACGAATTTCGAGTCAAGGCTCGTAATGGTGACAGTGTTGAAACATCATTTACAAGTGCGACTAGTATAAACACCGCAGTTCCTCCTAGCGGTGGTGGCCCAGGCGGATATGACGATGGTGGTGATGATCCAGACCCGGAGCCATCAAAGCAATGCGCTGATGGCATTGATAACGATAGTGACGGTGACATCGACCTAGATGACGATGGTTGTGCTGATGGGCTTGATAATGACGAATCAGATGAGCTTACAGAACCTCCGGTGTTGAACAAGCCGGCGGATGGAATTTTAACAAATAATAATCAACCGTATATTATCGGGACAACTCCGGAAGGGGTGATAAGTTTGGATATCTATATTGACGATGTGAAAATTTATACCGTTGTTT
>JABMRF010000055.1 GCA_013202715.1 Candidatus Kuenenbacteria bacterium | reverse complement strand
TGAGCAGGTTATGGAAGTATATGAGGCGGCTTTGGATCAAGCGAGCTCAATGGCGCAGTAATTAGTGGTAATTGGTTGTAATTGGTAGTAATTACTATAAATTACGGCAGAGCCAAATTACAACAAAGTTAAATTACAACGAAGTTAAATTACGGCGAAGCCAAATTACAATATAATTTCAATAAATATTAAAAATACCTATGTTTATCCGCAAACATCCAAGATTTAAAAAAATAATTACCCTGACCGTTGTTTTCTTTTTTGTTTTCCAGCTAATCTTGCCGGCCGTCATGTTTTCTTTTTCAACTGCTGCAAATGCACAGTTCGGTGTAATTGCTACCAATCCGGATCGTGTCGCCCAAGAGGCCGCCCAGACGGCCGTAGACGCAGCAAAGGAGGCTGCAAAAGAAGCCAAAACTACAGTTTGGAAAAAATTAAAAGACACACTGATCATGACCGTCTCGATCACCTTGAAAAACACCCTTGTTAATTTGGCGCAAAAGGCGGCTGAAGCATCTCTGACCTATATGACTACCGGTGACTGGGGCGAGAGTTCCATGTTTTTTGAAAAGGCTTTTGATGAGATGGTGGATGATATTCAAACATATACAGTGGGCGCATTTTTGGACGGCATAAATGATATTTTGGGTGTTGATCTTTGTAATCCTTCGAATTACAGTGTTAAACTGGACATTATTCTTGGCTTGGATATGCAGGGAAAGAAAGGTACACCAGGTGCTCCTCGCAAGAAACCGGATTGTACTTTTCAAAAACTTGCTGGAAGTTGGGAGGCATTTGCAAAAGAATTGGAGACTAAATATAAAGAATTTGAAAAAGATCCAGCTACTGCAAGCTTGGCAATGATCCAAGAATCTACCCGAGTCAGTTTTGGTAAGCAAGAAACTGGTATTGGAACTTTTATCAGTCTGGAAGACAAAATGAATCAACAGAAAACCAAAGCGGAGCAGGCAGAATTGCTAACTCGAAAAGAAGGACAGGGCGCAAAAGGCCTGACCGCCCTCATTGGAAAAATTAAAACCCCGGCTTTTTTTACTAAAAAATCTTCAGAAGAAGAAATGGTCGCTGGGAAAAGAATTTCAAAACAAGAAGCAAAAACTTCAAGCGACGTGATTGCCGATATTCCAGAGCAGGTTGTTATGGCTTTTTTAAGTACTTTTGCTTCCAAAGCGTTTGAAGCATTTTTGAATAGTAAATATTTCAAAAAAGGTTTGGTTGATCCGGCGCAATCTTATCAACCCGGTCAGTATGTGTTTGATACCAAGTCGCAGTTGAAAAAAGAACTGGCTATGCATAAAATTGATTTTTCATTTTCGCCAAAACAAATTAATTTATTATCAGAATTTACCAATTGTCCGCAGGACGATTCTGCGCGTCAGCTAAATAACTGTGTTATGGACAGTAATTTTGCGCAGGCAGTTTTGGAGGCTGGGCAGGACGAGCCGATTTCAGTTGCCGATGCATTGGGTGATCGTGGAGGTCTGAATGGTGGATGGAGCATTGTCGGCAAAGGCAACCTCGAAGACAGCAGTGCAAATTGTTTTCAAAATAATTATTGCTATTCAAATCTTGTAAAGCTTAGAAAAGCGCGGATTATTCCGATTGGCTGGGAAATTGCTGCGACCATCGTGGGAGAAGACAGTAATGTAACATTGATGGATGTAGTTGCGGACTTCAATAATGAAGATAGTAAATATTATCATTTGATTGATCCAAATTGGATTTTGAAATATCCTCACGCGCAGTGTAATGCCGAGGTTAGCGGTCAGCTGTTGACCGGTCCGCAAACTGATACCCGCGCTCAAACTTGCGTTGACATGCCGACCTGTATTCGAACCAATGAACTTGGTGCCTGTGAATCTTGGGGCTATTGCGCGGCGGAGAAAAATATTTTCCGTATGGGTGGTGACTCGTGCCTCGGTGTTTACGACAGTTGTAGTACTCTCATTGGTCGCGATAAATCAAATGCGGGTTACCTCATGAATACAGTTGACAAAACCGGTTGCGATCCCAATAGTGTTGGTTGTAAGTGGTTCAGTTTGATCCGCGATACAGATTTAAATTGGGTTAATGACGATGATAATAAAATATTTTTAAATAAATTAATAGAAACTCAGGAATGTCCTCCGGGCGCAGCTGGTTGCAATAGGTTTATCAAAACAACTGCCGGCCTCGGGACAAACTTGATTCCAAACGGAGATTTTGAAATTTTTGATGGTGATGAAACCAACCTGGATACAGATGAATTGTTAGCTGTTCCCGGTTGGTTGGAGGAGCAGGCTTTAACTGCTGATTCAGATGGTGGAAACGCTGCATTGGTTATTATCGATAAAACAGTCCAGTCAACTATCGTTCACCTTGCTCCAAAATCACACGAAAGATATTTTGCTGTGAGTGTTGATTTTAAAAAACAAGATTGGGTTTCCAGTTCGGTTTTTAATGTCGATATAGACACGGTAGTGGGTGAGCATGAATCAATATATTATAACGAAGAAGAATTTAATAATGCACAAATTGGAGAATGGCTAAATATTGTTCGAATTTTCAAGGTCAACCGTGGTTTGTCAGGTACTGCAGAAATAATTGTTCTTCCTCCAGCGATTTCAGTAGAGTTTTCAGTGGGCAATGGCACAATTATTTTAGACAATGTTATGTTGGAAGAGCTTGACACACCAGCCTTGACTGCTATGCATAATTTTAATGATTATGCCAGTAAAAATCCGGAATATGTGAAAAAGGCGCCTGAGTATTTAAATTGTTACAATGCTAAAGTGACTGAAGCGACAGGAGTGCAGGATGAACAATATGGACGACCTTATAGAGATTCACTTATTCACAGAGATGATGACGCAGTCGGATCTGACACAGTCAAAGGTTGCAAAGCCTATGCTCAGCTTTGTTCTGCTGAGGAAGTTGGTTGCGAGGCGTATCAGCCGACCGATGATGGCTCTCTTATAAATGGGGTTACTTCATTTTATGATTATTGTCCGCAAGAATGCGCCGGCTATCAAACATTTAATAAAAGTGAAACTTATTTCGAAGATCAGGACTTCCCGGTTTACTTTATTCCGGAAACCGGAGCAACTTGTAGTAGTGCAGAGTCCGGTTGTGAAGAATT
Organism: Candidatus Kuenenbacteria bacterium; assembly: GCA_013202715.1. Taxonomy (GTDB): domain Bacteria; phylum Patescibacteriota; class Patescibacteriia; order UBA11705; family JABHMO01; genus JABMRF01. The sequence continues at coordinate 15,441 of JABMRF010000055.1, read as the reverse complement.
TACCAATCTGGATGAATTAGTGGTTGGCGGTGAAGCCAAGGAATATTATTCTGAATTGAAACAGTGCGCAAAGCTTCCGGAGGAAGATTCAACTTGCGAAAACTTTTATACATGGGAGGGAAGTGAAGTTACCGGTTATCAATTGCAAGCTTATTATCTCAAAGAAGCTAATTCCGGTCCGGCAGTAACTCTCGATGATGTGAGTGATATTTGTAATAAAACTATTTTTGATGCAAAATCAAGTCCTGATTGCCGTCAGTTTTACAACGAGGCCGGCCAGGTTTTCTATTTACCAATGACCAAGACCGTAACCTGCTCTGAAAATTGTCATCCGTACAGGCGTTCACTTCAGTATGAAACTGCAAGTGAATGTGAAGAAAGACAAGGTGAATGGAAAAGCAACGAATGTATTTTTATGGCCATTCCAAACGAAGGCAGAGTTTGCTCTGAACCAAATGCTGGTTGTCGGGAATACAAAGGTAATATGGCCGGTGTACAGCATGAAATTGAAAATTATACTTTTTCAGAATACAAAAATGCGGAAAGTGATTTAGATGAGTTACTATCTAGCTCAGCAACTGTCAAATTGGATCCGGAATTTGGATATTATCTGCAAGTCTCTAGTGGGGATGGTTTAGGTGACGCTACTAATGAAGGTCCAAGGTTATATACTGATCCTGATTCAATTGATATCTATGATTTGGGTACATATCGATTGTCATTTTGGTTGAAACGGGTCGAAGCAGGATCTCATATCTTTAGAGTTGATATTAGGGATCAGAATAGTATAACTACTGGTAGCTCAATTTATAATTTAACTGAAACTCCAGTTACTTTGCCTGAAGATTGGACTTTCTATTCCTACCAATTCGATGTTGATGATGATTTTTCCAATGATTATGTGGTTGGAATTACTGCATATAATAGTTTTCAGATTGATAACTTTAAACTGGTTAAAACCGAAGACATTCAATATATTATCAAAGATTCTTGGCTTACACCGGATAGTTGTGACCAGGACTTGGGTGGAGCTGATGTGGAGTACGCGCAGGTTGGTTGTCGAGAATTCAAAGATCCAGAGGACAATACTCATTATCTGAAGAGCTTCTCAGGTTTATGTGACGCGGAAAAAGTCGGTTGTGAAGCTTTGATTGATACCAATAATAATGTTTATCCGTTTGAAAAAACATATAATACTGAAAAACCGTTCAGCTGTGATGCACACGAAAATGTCACCCTTGGCGATGTGGCGGGTGGTGACAATGATACCCTGTCCAGACTGTTAAACGATAGTTCCATTCGGAACTCCTTTGACACGTATCTTCTTGAAATTTATGATATTCCTTTTTTAGCGCTTGGAGGCTTTACCTCAGCTTGTACGTATGATACGTGTCCGGCTTTTGACGAAGGTACGATTGGAAATGGAGTTTGTGATTTTGATAATAGAACTGAGGCTTGTAATTACGATGGTGGTGATTGTTGTGAGGCAACGTGTAAACCATCTGGAGAACTTGGTGGCAACTGTCTTACAGCTGACTCGGGGAATTGCTGGAATCCTTGTGTTGATCCTGACCAAGATGAGTGGGTGGATCTAAATCCAAAAGATGATATCCCTGATGCCGCATATTGTACCGATGAAAGTGCTTGTTTGATTTCTATGGGTGTTGATCTTCCATATCTTGATGCTCTTTCAGAGCCTGAGCCGGAAGATGATGATAATAACGCTGGTGGTTTCATGGGAACCGGTGGTTTGGGTGATGATGGCTCCAGTTCATCTGCGTATTTTGCCGAAGCATCAATGTTTGAGATTACTTGTGAAGACGCGGTAGCAGGCCTTGAAGCAATGTGTGTTAATGAGGGTTACGCGTGGGATGATGAAAATAATTTTTGTATATATCCATCTAACTATACTGTAAATGCAGATTCATTAATATATTTAGTTGTAAATAATCAGAGTAAATGTCTTGATTTTGAAAAAGGATGTACTGAACTTGGAGCGCCAGAATTGACGGTTGTGCCTGAAAATGTTTATCAACAAGATAATTCATGCAATGCGGCGGATGATAATCATGCTTGTTTAACTGATGATGGTACAATCGCTGGTACGGATAGTAATGGAAAGTTCGGAAATGGCACATATTTATATTCTTCTGGTGATGATGCCTGCGCTTCTATAGGCAAATTATGTATTGAAACAGAGTGGAATTGCGATTCAGTAGATGGAACCTCTAATGGATTTATAAAAAGTACTCTTGATTGTTCGTATCCGAGGACAGTAGGAGCAGATGATCCTTGTGTTTTGAGAGCTGTGTGTTCTGGCGCAGAAACATTTATAGAAAAGTATGTTGTGGCTGAAGAAGAAGTAACATTAGCAGATAAATCGAAAGTAATGGAAAAACAGTGGAATAATCTACATTATATCCTTGATCCTGAGCTGTTTGACGAGGATGAAACTATCAATCCTCTGTGTCAGGTCAGCGCCGCCGGATGTGAAGAATACAAAGACGCAGAAAATCAAGAGGTCTTATATTATTTCAAAACTCCGGGTGATAAACTTTGTGAATATAGAAAAGGAGTTATTGGTTCTGAAAATATTTTTGCTTGGTTCAAAAAAGGCAGGAAAGCGGTTGAAGCAAATCTATGTGATACACAAGAATATTATCAGGACGGTATTCCAAATATAATCCGCAACACAGATTATACATATAGTGGTACTGCTAATGGAGATGTCTATTCCGGCTGGGCCGCAGCATGTCCGAATTCTGCCAATAAATGTACATCTTTTGTTGATCCAACCGACAAGATAATTTCAGTACTTGGAAAAGCTTATTATTATTTAAATAATGAGAAAATAGATAAAGGCGAATGTAGTACTGTGGGCAGGAAAGAAGGATGCGTATTGTTTAATGACACTTCTCTAACCGATGATGGTGAGCCGGTCCTTACATACAATGCTTACGAGGCCTATACTGCTACCAAAACAGAGGGGATGCGGGTCAGCGCGAAAATTGAAGATACGGATTGGGATAGTATCGAATGGAATAATATGCCTATTGATTCAGGTAATGGTCTTTTGGGGTCTCAGGTAAAAGCGATAGTGGATGGAGCTTCTTGCGCCGAATACAAATATTGTACCAAAATGGCTGAATGTCTTCAGCAGGAACTTACACCTGACGTTTGCATGAAAGAAGTTTTTCAGACAGATGCAGATTATGGTCTTGTCGACCACCAATTTTACTGTCAATCAGTCCTTACTCCGGGCAATCTTGATGACAAGATGGTGGATGCAGTCAAAAATGCATTTTGTACTGCCAAGAGAATAATGGTCAATGATACAAACACAATAATCAAAGTAGCTCGCGACAGGGAATGTGCCGCTTGGTATGATTGCAAATCCAGCCATTGGGCCTGGGATGAAAGTCAGGCCAGGTATGTTGAAGTTTGTGATAAACTTGGATTATGCGATAAATTAAGTTCAGAAAGTGATACGGACGCGTGTGTTCATTTTGTGAACAACGAAGATGATCAAAATCTCTTGTCACAGAATGTGCCTTTTGATGAGATTTTTTCTGATAATAATACTCCTTTTGATCTAGATGACGACAAATTGCAATATGCAGTTCGAAGCACCGGCTGGTTCAATCTGGATTATACCGGTATTGCTATTCCGTCCATGGCCCCACTACAATTTTACGATGCCTTTGATATTGAGCAAGGAGAGCAGAAAAAAACTTGCGGTGGTGTCGCTGTCTCTACTGCTACTGAGTGTACAACTGACGTAGACTGCGGGTCTGGTCAATCCTGTGATATAGTAAAAGATTTTCGATTGGTAAATCAGACCAATCAATATTGTGATGTTACTGATGACCCGGTAGCAGATGAGTATGGCTGTGATGAGTATGAGTCTTGCCTAGACGGGGCAAATAATATTTGTAAATGTTTAAATAATATTTGTGTACTACCGTTTTATGGAACGGACAGTACTTTTTCCGCGTCTCCAAATCCAACTTGTCGGGCATATCCGGAAGAAACATCTCCGTTTCCTTCAGGTTTGAAAAATAATCGGATTTTTGAAAATGCGTATTTAATGAATACAGATGATAAACAAAGTGAAAATGATTATGCTTGTAATTATCGTAAAGTAACTTATGGCAACGGATCAATTACAAAATATTTCCCTAAATATCCGGAATATTCTCCTTCGACGCCACCAGGGTTTTGTCAGGATGATGTAGATTTGCCTTGTTCATCGGTGGCAACTTCGGGCGATCTAATAATAGATAATAATACTATGTTTTCTTCTGAGGCATGTGGTGGAGTCATCGATACGGGTTACGGGATTTGTATGAGAAAAGATGCAGAAGATGTTATGCAATATATTGGTTGGCAGGGATATTGTTTGGAACAGGATCAAAGTCTGGCCAAGGATGGTAATGCTGAAGAGCATCCATGCCTGACCTGGTATCCGACGCAATCTTTGTCCGGTTTGCAGGATTTGCAAAATCAATATGAGGACGCTGGATTCAATCCAATGGCTTATGGTTATACCGATGGCGGACCATACTATTGTAAAGAAGCTGAACGTTGGGAATTTAGAAAAGCATTTGAAGTTATGAATGAGGGATGGTTGGATTGTGATGGTGATAGGGACAATGGGGTAATTGTTATTCCTAGTTCTTTATTTAATGCAGGTTCGGTCTTTTTAGACAAAAAATGGCACATGGATGGTACTGAAGCGGCCTGTAAGGACGGTGCAAAATGGCCAAGTAATGCCAAAGATGAGAACGGCGAGCTTTTGCCACAATATGCAGCTGGGTGTATTCTGGATAACGGTGGTAAAGAGAAGTATAATGTGTGTTATTCAGAAACTGCGGACCCAACATCTCTTTGGGATTGTCAAAATAATAATTGTAGTGGCCAGCCTGTTAATGGAGGAACTAAGTTGAAAAAACCACAGGATGTTTGTCCCTATGGTTACAAGGCAATGTCTTTGCATGCTGTACATAGACATAAAAAAAATGCTGGTTGTTGTGACCGGGAAGATAAGTACCGCTGGTATTATGAGTGTGTACCTGTTTTGCCGAATGGAGATGTTGTCAAGCAGGGTTGGTTTCATGACCCAGATGGTTCTATTGCCAGTACTAATACGAAACTTGCTGACACGGGAGAAGCAGGAATAGTGACAGAGACAGAGCATTGGACGTGCGATGAATTTTATAGCGTAGGTGATAGTAATATTAATAAAGCATATACAGATAAAATATATCAGGGAGCGCCGGTCAAGGGTGGTAAGATGGGAACAATTCCAAAGGCTTTGGCTTGTCCTTGGTATGGCGCCATGGCCTATGGTGGTAAAGGAACAGATATTAGTGCCACTCTTTCAAATGATGAAAAATCTGGTCCATATAATTTATTTTTAAGTTCCATGAAATGTAATGATGATAGCCCTACTGCGTCTAAAATAGGAAAATATTGCAGTTCAGATAAAGATTGCGGTGCGGGATCATACATGGAGAACGAAGATCCGATGTCAATGAAGTATTGCACAATACCGGGAGATAAGTTTACTGATTGTGAGGATTTAGCAAATGCGGTTTTGGACACACCAAAGGGAGGAGAGCTTGCCTTTGATGCGCTCACTTTACAGGAGTTGTTTGCCAAAGCGTATGGCAAGTGGTGGTATGTGTTAGGAGAATCAGAGTCAGGAATATGTATGAGTCCCTATGCGTCTATCAATGGTGATGCATGTGATACTTCTCTTGATTGTGGTGGTGATTCCGTTGCAATCGATGATGAATGCTCCGAGGTATCGCTAGGAACTTGTGAAAATGATCCAGATGAATATTGTTATGTGCCTGCTGATTGTGGTGGAGCGGATTGCCGGACTATCAATCCGACAGATTTACCAGATCATCCGCCACAAAACGGAGATGCTTGTCCTAATAATGGCGTTAAGGTAATTTCCAATTTGTTTATGGGGGATTATCCGGTGGATGACGACGTCGAGGAGGGGGACTTTGATGATGCAGATTATGAAGATCAGGAGAATTGTGTGCAATATTGGCACGTGATTGCTGTTGATAAATGTTGTGGCGCAGATTGTAATGACCCGGTAGCAATAGAAACGGTTGTGGAGCCTCTTGGTGCAAAAACATTTTGTACAACTGAATTGAAATATAGTAGCGACCAACCGGAAACTTTTTATGAGCAGGTTTCTGATGATGGTTGGGATGATCAATCAGGTACAGTAGATCATACTCCCCCAGTTGTGTCAGCTGTGATTTCAACCGGCAAAAAGGATGACAACGGCAACAATCTGTATACTGCTCTTCCGAATAAAATAACCGTGGGTACGCAGGATTTAAGTAAAAATGCCGGTGACATATCAGGAGTAAACGGGCAACTTGAAGTTTTTGTAAAATTTTACGCCTGGGCAGATGATGATCAAATGCCGATCCGGCAGGTGAACGTTGATTGGGGCGATAATAATTCAACAAGCCCTGTCGGGAAGTTTCAAAATCATAAACCACGTTGTCAGCGTTATGAAAATGAGCCACTTGGTCGGTGTCTGAGTGGTATTGGGGGTATTCTTTACAATGGTTATCCTTGTACCGGTGGAAGTGGCGCTGATTATTGCGGTGAAGCTGATTCTACTCATGCTTGTATTTCAAATGAGGAGGAAGAGCCAAAATTAGTTGTAGATGGAAATGAGGCTTGCGCTGCGATTGGTAAAACATGTGTAGGTGTTCAGTATAGTTATCATTCCAATCCGAATCAGGATGATCCAGTTTGGTTGAATGCCGGACTAGGAGAATATGATTGTACTATGGGCGAGTTGGAAACAGGCGAAAAGTTAGATAAAGTTTATCGGGCGATTTGTGAGGGCGGTATTATAGGTGAGGCTGAAGGATGTGAGTTTTTGGGCTCAAATCCAATTTGTATGGATGTGCGTCCGCATTTTGGTGATACTTCTGGGGATGCTTCCTACAATATAAATAATGCTTGTATTGAGGGCTATTTCCGGTTCAATAATACTTACACTTGCGAAAATCCTAGCAGTCTGGTCTTTGACTGTGATGACTATCCTGACAAGTCTCCATGTAAATACCTAGATACCAGTGGCAACTATTCTTGCCGTTATCGGATTGGTGTTCAGGTGAAGGATTCTTGGGGCTGGTGTAATGCTGATCATTGGAGTACAAAATTGATTGGCCAAGGATCTGCTGGGGATATGGAGCCGACTGTTATTGGTACGGAGGGGTATTGGGCTGACGGGGCTGAGGATAATTGTAAATATAATAGTAACGCTTATGAATATTATGATGGATATATTTATGTGAGTCCGTAGGATAATAAGGCGAAAAAAGGCGGAATAGGGTAATGCAGGTAACTTGAATTATGAAGAATGAATTATGAATTAAGCGTAAAGATATAATTAAAAAAGACCGGGAATTGATTCTCGGTCTTTTATATTTACATTTTCTCGTATTTGATGTGGTAAGTGTTACCGTCCATCATATTGTGGTAGTCAAACTCAATTGCAAGCGTTTCCGGATTTGCAATACCTTCAGCCCATGATCCACTTTCGTACTCCACAAAAAGCTCAAACTCAGAGGATTCAGGATTTTTTTTGATGAAGGAAACGTTTAAAGGACTGATACCATGAACTTCAACTCCATTTTCTTCGTTCCATTTGACAAGAGAAATTTCAATAGTATCGTCCATGCATCCGCCAGTTGCTTCAATACACTCCCACTCACCCTAAAGCCAGTAGTATTCCTCCAGCGGATCTTCACCGACGTCAGCTTCGGGTTCTGTGTCCACTACCAGCTCATCCGGGGGATCGACTTCGTCCAGCGGATCGACTTCATCCGGAGGATTAACATCTGCGGTGTTGTCCGTAGTCGTGCTTTCGTCTTCGTACACGTCCTGCTGACCATTGTCATCAGGACTGCTTGCATTTCCGCTCTCGCAGGCGGGGAGCATGAAAATACAGGAATACAGGCAAGCAAGAAAAAAGCTATTGAAAAGAACTGTTTTCATGATTTCCTCCGTTTTGGGTATAAAAGGTGGATAGATCTTCCTTTACTTTTATAATATCTTATCTTAGTATAGATGTAAAGAGTTGTCAAGTGTAGGGGGATTTGGTACACTTATTACAGAAAATTAATAAAATAATTTTTATGTGGAAAAATGAATATAAGAAAAAAGACTTTTATTGGGGGCTGAAACCAGACCCGGCGCTTGTTAAACTATTGCCTAAAATCAAAAAAGGGATAGTTTTAGATATTGGAGCAGGAGAGGGCCGAAATAGTATTTATTTTGCTCGTAAAGGATTTAAAGTAATGGCTATTGATATTGTAAAGGCGGGTCTAGAAAAGCTAGAGAATTATGCGAAAGAGAAACGGCTTGATATTGTGATTAAACTGGCAGACATAAGAAAGTTTAAATTTGTTCCAAATAAGTATTCATTGGTTTTAGCTGTTGCGACAATTGATTTTCTGAAAGGCTCTGAAGTTAGGCAAATAATAGAAAAAATAAAAAAAAGCCTTGTTTCTCGAGGATACATATATTTGCTTGTATTTTCAACCAAGGATCCGCTTTACAAAAAAATAAAAAAGCTCGGTGCTGTGGAAGTTGAGAAAAATACGTTCTATTTAAGGAAATCAAAAGTTTTTCGTCATTTTTTTACTCAAAGGGAACTAAAAAAATGTTCACGGAATTTGATATTATATTTTTGAATCAGAGGAGAACTAAGGACAGCTCAAATAATGAACCACATTTTCATAACATCATTGAATTAATTGTAAAAAAAAGCGATGGCAAAGTATAAGCCATCGCAAGTCAATTATTTTAAGATTTTTAAGGTAGAAATAAAAATTTATGAATACAGCATCTAGCTCCAAAGCTCTTTGGTCCACAAAATCGGCAATATTTTACATTGCTTCATTTTTGAATTCTTTTTCAAGTGGGATTATTGGTCCTTTGTTTATAATTTACTTGTTGTCAATAAATTTCAATCCCGCGCAAATTGGAATTTTATTAGCCATTGAAAGGCTTTCAATAATTATTTTTGAAGTTCCGACCGGAATTTTTGCTGATAAATATGGCAGAAAGATGTCCTTGTTAGTTTCTTTTTTTCTTATTGCCCTTGTTCTTATTGTTTGGTTTTTTAGCACAAGTTTTTATATACTTTTGATATTAGCTGTTGTTTGGGGCTTTGCATATACTTTTCAAAGCGGAGCCAAGGAGTCGCTAATGATTGATAGTCTGGATTTAGAAAAAAATGATAAAAAAAGAAATCGTGTTTTTACTCGTCTTTCGGTTTTTGGAAGCATAGGTTTTTTGTTTGGTGGTCTGCTATCCGCATTGTTGGCCTTTTATTTCTTAAGATCAATTTGGCTGGCAGCCGGTTTTTTAAATATACTTCTCTTTGTTCTATATTTCTTTTTTACAAATGAAAACCGACAAATCAAATTTGATTCTCTGAAAGCAAAGAATAAAATTAAAGGAATGATAAATTTAACAAAAGATAATATCAAGTTTGTTTTTGAACGAAAAATAATTATTTCCTTTCTGGCAATTACGATGATTCTAGGATTAGCAACTTCTATTTATGGTCTGTCTTATCCAATATTATTTAAACAAGTTTTAAACATTCCAAACTATTATTTTGGTTTTTTGGGCGCTTTGTCGGCGCTCGTGGGCATTATCGGGGCGTTATTAGGGGAAAAGTTGACCAAGAAAAAAGGATATTTTTTTACCATGAGCTGTTTTCCCCTGACATTATTTATTCTTTTTTTGTTTTTCGGGTTTTCAATTACTTTTTGGCTCGGATTAATTCTTTTTGCGCTGATAGAATTGATGATAAATGGTTGGTATCCGATTTTTCAATCGTTTTTTAATAAATTTATACCAAACAAAATACGGTCAGGCATTCTTTCTATAAATTCTACTGTTAGTTTATTGGCAATTGCGGTGGGTGAATTATTAGCTGGGTTTTTGTTAACAATAATAAGTCCCAGTAATCTGATAGCATGGAGCGGTTTGATCTTTATCCTTATTCCAGTTCTGCTTTTTGTTATCAAAAGACCTTTAACTAAACAAGAGGTCGGGAAAATATAATCCAAGTACTTTAATTCTGTTTTGAATAATAAAAGAGCCGCCTCTAACTTTGAGGCGGCTTTCGTTTGGTGAGGTTAGCAACAACCACCAGCTCGACATTGAGGATTCATGTTTACCGCTCCGAGAATCCTTTTTGGTTTGCGAACTTTCTTTACTGACATTTTGCAAATCTTTTGACGCTTCTTCAAATCTATCACCTCCTTTTCAGGGCAAGTTTAGTTGACCATATTAACTACAGTCAACGGCCGCTGATAATAAATACTGAGTAATTTTTTTGAAAATTTCACAGCGATATATAAATGTTTCGTCTGATCCAAGGCAGTTTCCATATTCTGTTGTTATATAACATCCACCTATACATTGTCCTTCAATTTCACATCCTTTGCAAGTTTCAATCTTGCCAATTATTCTCGATGAAACAAGAGATCTATAAAGTGCAGAACTAAAAATTGATTCAAATTCATCAATGTGTCCCACTTTTGTCGCACTGTATGAGCAGGGAACTATATCTCCTGTTGCTAAGACTGAAATTCCTCTGCCGGTAAAAGCAGAGCAATTAAATAATTTTTTAAGGATATCATCTTCAAACATGTTTTTTAGTGGTTTGTCCCAAAGACCGCCAACAGAGATTCCTTTTTTAGCTCCCATCTCCTTAAATTTCAGAAGGGCAGATACCATTTTTTCTGCTGGTATTTTACCGGAGCAGATAATATCGGGTTCAATAGAGCAGGAAGTAATTTCTCTCGTTGATAGGAAATCAAAGAATTCTTCGTTAATCTGATCAATATTTTGTTCAGTCAAGGTTAGGCAAATCCATTCCACCTTTTGGGCAAAGCTCGAGAGGTTATCCCAACCCGAAATGATTTGCTTGAATGTGCCCTTGCCTGATGCAAATCTGCGAATTTTATCATTTACTTCGGCTTGTCCGTCCAGGCTTGTCGTAATGGTAACTTTGTGTCGACCAAGAAACTTTGCTTTCTCTGCGGTGATAAGAGATGAATTTGTATTGGTTGAAAAAGTAAATTTGTATTGACTTCCATAATTGTTAAGACAATACTCAATCACTTTCTTCATAAGTTGCCAGTTAAGCAGAGGTTCGCTACCTCCGAAGTATATCTCAAGTTCTTCGTGGTTTTTTCCAGCGAAGGCAACAAAGCGGTCTACCGCCTTTTTTGCGACTGCCCATGTCATTCTTTGTGGCTTTTCTGATTTTCTGTCGGAAGCGCTTATTACTTTTTTTGATATGCAGTACGCGCAGTCAAAATTGCAAGCTTCATCAAGTATTAATCCCAGCGATGATAACTGTTTCCCTGAGCAGATTTTTTTTATAACTTCGTCTGTTGTTTTTTCCAGATAACTGCGTTCATCACCATGTTCAACAGTTAAAAAGGAATTTTTCATAAACAAATCCAGCCATTCTTCAATATCTTCAATTGAGTATTGTTCATTGACGTCTGCTATGCTCATCGCGGTTTCAAAGATATTTAAAAGTTGAATACTGCTACTATTTAGGATTAGAGGATTGCCGAAAAGGGCATGGTACACAACAAAATCATCCTGATGTTTTCTGATGACTAGATGTGGGGATATGATAAATTTGTCTTTTTTTGTGCTTGGCATTATATCCTCCCTTTTGTTTGGTTGTAAAGGGGCTTTGAAAATGTTTGTATGCTATTTCGTATTATAGTAGCATATTGAAAAAACTTGTCAAGTGGATGCTTAATAAATTTTTCCAGCGGATAAAAGCGCATTTAAACAAATATATTAGAATTTAAATGACATAAACAACATTTTTCTTTACAATCGTTCATTTGTTTGTTATATTAACTTCAATTAAGTAATTTAATTTATAGCATTATGAATAAATGGGATAAAATATTTCAAAATAATCCAAAATACAAACCGCTCAATGAACTTTTTCTCTCAAAGTTGTTGCAAAAAATACAAACAGAAATTAATCCATCTCCAAAAACAATAATTGATTTGGGGTGTGGGATATCTGAAACAGTGATCCAGTTTGCACAGAAAGGTTTTAATGTTACTGGAATAGATTTTTCACATGTCGCTTTAGAAAAACTCCAACACAAAATTGACGTATGCAAATTGAAAAATATCACACTAATCCATGCTGATTTAAATGATTATAAAATTAAACTGGAGCCGGATATTATTTTATGCAATCTTGTGTACACATTTATCGATAATAAAGAGTTTTTTCTAAAAAATGTATCAGATTGCATGAAAAAAAATTCCGTATTTATTTTAATAACACCGGTTAAACATAAAGGAGTAAAATATACAGTTGTTGATAAACCAGGGATTGCTGTTGGTTTTGATGAGACATTAAAAAAAGTTAAAAGTTTTTTCTCTTCGGTTAATATTTATCATCATGATTACATTGGCTTTCGCGAAGATTATGTTACTTTTTTGGTAAAAAAATAAGAAGATCAATATTGTGATCCTCTTGCTTAAGAAGTTTCGTAAATAGAAAATAAATATATTAAAAAACACGGGAATTATTCCCGTGTTTTTTATTCGAAATAGTACTTTTTAGAACTCTTTTCTTGATGCGAGAATTATTGAAAAAACAGCATTTTCTTCGAAAATTCTCTTTGGATTTAGTAACAATAATTCACGCTCAATGTCCTTCTTAAATGATTCAATTCGATTGCCGAAAAGTTTCGGCGATGCAAAGGAGCTGGAAAAAAGCCAACCAACGATACTTTCCACATCCCAATTTCTTTTTACTCTCACTTCTTCTTGGCGAATGTGATCAAAGCGGGATCGGGAAATGATTTCTGTCCATGCTTCACTCGGCAGTTTAAACTTTTTCTTTCCGGCGCGTCTTTCTTCTCCAAGATACTTTTGAACAACTTTCTTTACAGCAAGTTGCCATTCTTCTTTGCCAGTCCAAATACTTCCATCGCCGAAAATCGCAATTCCACCGTCCCGGGTGATCAGATCATCCAAATCACTTAATACTTGATCTTGATCCATCCAGTGAAATGCCCTGCAAATTGTGGCAACCTTGAATAATCCTTGCCCTTTTAATCGACTCAATTCCTCAGAACCATAATTAAGCCAGGAAATTTTCGAGACAGGTTTTTTGAGGACCTTTTTTGCTAATTCGATCATATCGGGGTCCGAGTCTATACAAACCATGTTTTGACATTTGCCGTCAATTGCAATCGCTACTTGACCCGTTCCGCAACCAATGTCTAGGATTCTATCTTTCCGACCCACGTCAAAACCTTTTAGGATTTTATCAGCCACTTCCTCGGGTATACCCGGGCGATATTTCAGGTAGTATTCATAGGTGCCGCCAAATAAATCTGAGTCTTTTGTGTTTTTCATTGACATTTTGGTCTTCTCCCTAGTTTTTTTTAATTTTTTATTTATTGACTTATTTCTTCCCCAACATCAGCCGATATCCGCCCATGCCTTTCTTTCTCCACTTGTTAATCCGGGCAATCGTATTCGGACTCATTCCAGTTTGTTTTTCAATTACACTGAAAGAAATACCTTTTTCTAGCATTTGTGCAGTTTTCCAGCGGTTGCTCAACTCTCTGATTTCCTTTTCGGACATCAGATCGCGAAAAAAGTTTTGCGCCTGTTTTAGATTTTCTAATTTAAGTATTGTTTTAAATAATACTGTGCTTGCCGGAGTAATCCAGCGATGATTGTCTTGAGGCATAAAAATAGTATTAGAATGTTATATATCTGTCTTTATTATAGCATTAAATATTATTTATTAGAAGTTTTGTTTTGTTAATGTTGGTATGATTGTAATTGTGGATTTTTTGACTAAAATTACGAAATAGTTTACCTGTTATTTGTACGTTTACCAAAGGGGCTTGACAAATCATTTCAGTGTGCTACTATAGTCTGTTGTATGGCTATAGTCGGCTATAGTTATATGGGAGTTTTTCCCGTTTGTTCTTTGACTTTTTAGGAGGTTTACTATGAGTAATGTTACGAAGTTGAAAGGTTTTAGGAAAGAAGTTTTGGCAGGTTGCGGAGGTGAAGTGTGTAATATTTTCAATTACGAAAGATTCAGTTCTTTCACTTCAAATGAGCACATTTCAGATTTGCTGGGAAAAGTTGAAAGGTTTCGGGTTATCTGCCTTATCAAAACCGGAGAAGCTTTTGAACAAATGCAGGAATTATCAAAACAGTTCCCAAAGTTAGAGGTCAGATATTTATCCGGCGCGGAATTTGACTTTTCAACTGAAATGTTAATCACCGGCGATTACGTCTTTGTTTATGACGGAAAAAATGATCTGCCAATTGAGAACAAGAATTTAGCCCATGACTTCATGATGATGTTTGAGCTTCTGTGGAACAGAGCAATTCCTTGCTCGACTTTCCAGAAAAGGGAAGTGAACGCAGGTTAATTTCCCTTGAAAGTGTAAGGAGAGAATTATGTGCGCAAAAGTATTGACTAAGGCAGAAGCAAGGGAAACGGAACAGAAAATTGAACCGCTCGGGGCGCTATTTTTTGACTATCATCAAGAGGAGAGCATACGACCGATTAATTATAGAGAAGAAGAACACAGAAAACGTTGTCAGTATATTCTCTTTATCAGTCTTTTGGCCGTGATAAGGAAAAAAATAGTGCAAGGGTGAACTTTGTAGGTTGATGAATGTTATTTGACAAATATTATCAAAAGGTTATAATTAATTCAAGGATGACGATATGTTCATTCTAAATTCTGTCTAAGTTTTACTTCGGACCAAATCTACTTGTAAGGAGGTAACAGTCGTGAAGAAGAAAAAGAAACTCAAAATGACAGTGGCTATGCTTCAACGTAAGGTTGTCAATTACAGATTGACTCAGGCTCTTAATGCGAGTCCTCCCGGTACGTAGAAGCCATTACTGGCGAATGAATTTCAACCCTGGCGGGGCATCTATTCAACATAGATCCTCGCCAATTTTTTAAAAGATGAAAAGGAGAATTGGAATGAATAAGTTTTTGATGCTTGCTCCGGGATATTCTTTAAAAGGCGATGAATTAAGTCCAGTATTGATACGTATAACTGATGGGATGAGATTTGATTTGCAAGAAGGTCAATTTGAGTTCCTTTCAATGTGCGATGGTCAACATTTAAGTGAGGAGATTTTTCAACTTTTTGATGAGGATTCGTGTGGTGTGGTTAGGATGTTTTATGATGAACTTATACAAAAAGGCGTCATTGATGTTGCGACTTCTCCGAGATTACGTATCCTTCCGGATAAATTACCACCTACCCCTGGACTTCAATTTGTACACCTTGAGGTTCGCGGAAGTTGTAATCTGAAATGCGCTCACTGTTATC
>JABMRF010000054.1 GCA_013202715.1 Candidatus Kuenenbacteria bacterium | reverse complement strand
GGTTTGGATAAGCGCTGAAAGCATCTAAGTGCGAAGCCGTTTTCAAGATTAGGTTTCATAGACTCCTCGTAGACTACGAGGTTGATAGGCGGCAGGTGTAAGTACAGCAATGTATTTAGCCGAGCCGTACTAATAAGTCATTTTGTATAGCCACTATAATGTTAATATTTGTAATACGCGGATTTCGCGGATCTAACCCTCCTACGTTAAAACTTCGGAGGGCAGGCCCGGATAAAGCGGAATTTTAATCTACATTCTAATCTAATTTAATCTACTCTGTTAAGATATTTAAAACAGAGATAGAGTCCTGGTGACTCTAGCGCAGGGGCCACACCTGTTTCCATCCCGAACACAGAAGTTAAGCCCTGCCGCGCCGATGATACTACACAGTGGGAAAGTAGGTCGTCGCCAGGACCCTGTCTCTGTTTTTAGTTTTAAAAAAAGACCTGATATCATATCGAAAAGCCTGTCCTGATTCTTCATAACAAAAAGGCGAAGCCGTTTAGTAGTGGTGAATCGAAGGATCGCCAGGACCCTGTCTCTGTTTTTTGTTTGAGAAAATTTATGAAAAATGCTAAACTTAATAAAGGAGCCCCGCCCTGTTCATCCCTATTTCGCCTTGTTTAGCCTTATTCCTCTTATGTCACGAATTTTACTTGGAATTATTTGTCTTTTTTTATTAGCAAGTTGCGGCTTTACGCATTTTGCTTATTTAGATGTGCCCAGTGGAGAGAGAGTAAAAGCAAAAATGGCGATTACCACTTCTGAAAAAGTTTTGGGTTTATCTGGAATTTATGAGCTTACAGATTACAAGGGAATGATATTTGTTGAAAAGGAGCCGAAGCAAGCGCAATTTTGGATGTTTGATATGGAGTTTCCTTTAGATATCCTTTTTTTAGATAAAGATAAGAAGATTTTAGAAGATCATCTGGATCTACAACCTTGTGTTTTAGAAAAAGAATGTGAGGTAATCGCTTCTGCATTGGATAATATAAAATATGTACTGGAAGTTCCGGCAGGTAAAGCCGAAGAGTACGGTTTAACAGTTAATTCTGTAATCGATTGGTAAAATGTTAACAAAATTAATAATTTTAATAATTTGTATTGGGCTGTTTCTGATTGTATGGTCAGTTTTTATTTTTGGTACTATGGTTGGTCTAATTCGCGCCCGCGGTGTCCCCTTTGTTCCTTTGAATAAGAAGCAGTTGAGCTTAATCACAAAATATGTTAAGTTAAACCCAGATGACAAACTGGTTGATCTGGGGTGTGGTGATGGGCGAGTTTTGCGGTTATTTGAAAAGCAATCGCCCGCAATCCTGGATGGTTACGAAGTGAATTTTTGGGCTACGACTCTGGGCTGGATTCAAAATTTAATTTCTCATTCAAAATCAAAAATATATTATAAGAATTTTAATAAAATTGATTTATCTAAATACAATATAGTGTTTTGTTATCTTCTGGATACATACTTGCTCAGATTGAGGGATAAGTTTGATCGAGAATTAAAACCTGGCACGATCATTTATTCTTACGATTTTGAAATAAAGGATTGGCGGAGGCCGGTAGAGATTTTTAAAGAAAATAAAAGCAGGATTTTTATTTATAAAATATAATAGAAGGTTGAAAAAAGAAAGAGAAATTGGAGTTGTGAATTTGAATTACGTGTCAGACGACGTGTCCGTCGTAGCGGCATGCGAAGATGGAAGCTCTGATGAAATACAGAGCGAAGTCTGATGACGTATGAATTATGAATTATGCTCGCCCGGCGTATGCCGGGAATTATGTTTTTTGTTTTTATATGAGCAGGGAATACGTAATTTTAGGTAAAAAGTGTAGGTGGGGATTGCATTTTTCTAAAAGGTGTGCTATAATAAACCGTTAAGAATAAATAATTTAAGATCAATAAATAAATGGTCTTTTCTTACTTGTTCTTAATTTGAGAACATGCTCTTGCGCTGAGGGGTTCGGCGTACTTTTAATCAAGGAGGACAGCCATGGGAAAGAATATGGTTGTCGGCGATTCGGGCCATCCGTTCGGGTTGCTGGAGGAATTGATGAAGCAGTTGAAGGTGGGACGCAAGACAGGCGGAAAAAAGGGGTTGACCGAGAATCAACTCCGAGCAGTCTTGGAACACCGCGTTTCGTATGAAGCCGAACAGATTTCAGCAGTTCTGCCGTATGCGGACGAAGTTGTTGAAAGCAGTTATGACTATGCGCCGGAATACCGTGTGCGTATTGTGGCCGAGCAAGTTGAAAGGCTGGCCGTGGAATTCCCTAATCTTGATTTTAGTCATGTTGAAGAATTGGCTTCGGGTAAACTTCCAGAAGGTGCTGAAGGCTGGGGCGTGATCCCCAAGCAGTCGAAGGTTGCCAAGAGCTGCCATGGTGCGATGGATAAGGCGATTGACTTGCTGTCTGCGCAACATGGCAAGAAGTTCAAGAATTGGCGCGTGGGCGCTTTGACGGAAAAATATTTGCGGTTGTTGGAAAAGACTGAAAAGACGTTGGCCAAGCTGGAAGCGGAAACACCCGGCGACTATCTGGTTATTCCGTTTCAGTTCGGTAAGAAATGGCGTGGAAAATCAGTTCGTCATGCGCAGGCTCGATTTGCCGAAGATGAATTCGGACTTGGTCCGTATGAAGTAGCGATTCTCTTGCTGACTCATCCTGATCGCATTACCGGATCGAATCAGTTGAACATTGATTGCGGCGGGTGTGAGTATCGGACTGATGTTTCTGAGAGTGCGTTCCCGTTCTGCCTCGATTTCAGCTGGTACTACGATTGCAAGCGGATGGTACTGAACCGCTTCGGAGCAGACTATGCATTTGAGCTATGGGGTTCTGCGTCCGGCTTCGCCTCGCTATGTCTATATTTTCGCGCAAAAGCTCTGAACAAACAGAGCTTTTGTGATATTATTTAACGGATTTTATCCAACCACCTAGCATTCTGCCGATTTCTTGTAATTGCTCTTGTAGATTGATTGATTTTCTTTGATCAATAATCTTAAGATCGTATGCCAATCGAAATAGCAGTTTTAATAAAGAAAGTTTTGTGTCAGCATTTTCCAAATGTGGAAGTTTCCAATCTTTTTTTGCCCTTTCAGCTTTGAATAATAATTCCAGCAGTTGAAGTGAGTAATTTTTTATTTCGTTTCCCAGATTGTGCTTATCTCCTTTTGGAAAAAGCTTTACTGCCTGATAAACATCTTTGTACAGATCGTAGATTTTTTGGATTAAAGAAATTTGAGTATGAGCCATACAATTTTTAGTCAAATAATTAGTATTGAAAATTTATTTTTTGCTTGGCATGAATTTAAAAGAGGAAAAAGAAAAAAACCTGATGTTCAGAAGTTTGAATTTAATTTAGAAGATAACCTTTTTAAACTTAATTGGATTTTAAAAACAGGGCGTTATAAACATGGCCACTATCAACAGTTTAGCATAAACGATCCAAAACCAAGAATTATTCATAAAGCCTGTGTCCAGGATAGAGTTGTTCATCACGCAGTTTTTCGCGTTTTATATCCAATCTTTGATAAATCATTTATCTATGATTCATATTCATGCAGGATTAATAAAGGAACGCATAGGGCAGTAAAAAAGCTTGAATTATTCACAAAAAACACAAGTAGAAATTATCAATTTACATGTTTTATTTTGAAATGCGATATAGCTAAGTTTTTTAATACAATTGATCATCAAATCTTAATTGCCTTGATTGAAAAGAGGATCAGAGATAATCCGGCAATGGATTTAATTAGAGAAATTATTTACAGTTATAGAACTATTCAAGACAAAGGAGTGCCTTTGGGCAATTTAACCTCTCAGCTTTTTGCTAATATTTACATGAACGAATTTGACCAATTTGTAAAACATGAATTAAAAATGAAAAGATACATTCGATACACAGATGATTTTGTTTTTATTCATTATGATGAGCAATATCTGAAAGAAATTATTTCAAGGAGTAAGGATTTTTTATGGAATAAGTTAAAGCTTAAATTTCATCCGGAAAAAATAAGCATTTGTAAATTAAATCAAGGGATTGATTTTTTGGGATATGTTGTTTTTCCGTATCATACAATTTTAAGAACAAGAAGTAAGCAAAGAATGCTCGCGAAAACACACAAAAGGCTAATGGAATATAATGGTGGCAGGATTAGCAGAGTTTCTTTTAATCAAACTATACAATCGTATTATGGAATGTTACAGCATTGTCATGGATACAGCAACAAGGAATTTATAAAAAATATTGTTAAGAATGGTTGTGATTTTAGTTGAGTGTGGTAAGATTAAGGTTGTAAAAAGCACTCACCTAAAGTGGGGAAGAAATTTAATTTATGCGCATAATAGCGGATTTGAAATTAAGTTTAAGTAATTTTAGCTAAAAAAATAACACGCCTATTGACAACAGGATGAAATTTTGCTATATTATTACGTCTTGAGAATAAGGAAATTAGGATAAATTTTTGTCTTAATGTCTCTGTTCTCAAGTATGAGAAACAGCCGGAAGCGTTGACCGGGTGATTGGCGCAAACAAAAGGAGGTGTGCGATGACAAATCGTGAGCCTTTGTTCAAGGGAAAGGATTTTGGTCTTCCTCAAATGAGTGAATTTGTCAACGCGTTTGCTCGCGTCGGCGGTTCTCCTGCCATGATCCAATTGGCAATTGAAGACAAGCTCGGCATGGAAAAAGTGGTTGAAGTTTTTTGTCAATTGGAATTGCCCTATGCGGACGAGAGAGTTGTCAGCAATGTTGGTTATCCCGCAGGATTTCAGCATCGTCATGTCGACGAGCAGACCGCAAGATTGTTGGAACTTTTTCCGGGGCTTGATGACAAGTTTGTTAAAACATGGTCGCCGGATAGACTTCATAAAAAGGCTGAATTTACGGCCGTGATTCCCGATCCGCTCAGGATTGCCGGTGATTACCACAAAGCGTTGGTCAGAGCAGTCGAGCTGTTGAAAACGGTTCACGGCGACAAGTTCAAAAATTGGCGTGAGGGAGCTTTGACTTCAGAGCATCTTCGGCTGGTTGAAAAAACAGCGCAAACGCACAAAATGTTGACGGAAAAACAGAACGGAGATTTTTGGGTATTTGATGCTCAATTCGGCAAGCGCTGGGCCGGAGCCTCGGTGAGGCATGGACGAGCTCGTTATTTGGCAGAAGAATTCGGACTTGGTCCGTACGAAGTGGCGATTCTCTTGCTGACTCATCCTGATCGCATTACCGGGCCGGATCAATTATACATTGATTGTGCCGGATGTGAGTATAGGGTCGATGTTTCCGAGGGTGCGTTCCCGTTTTGCCTCGATTTCTACTGGCACTACTATTGCAAGCTTATGGTACTGTACCACATCAGCACAGACAATGCGAGTGAGCGATGGGGTTCTGCGTCCGGCTTCGCCTCGTAGTGATAATCCTTGTTGCTTGGAATGAAATTTTTCGAAGTTTTGTTTTCTTGATCTTTTACGCGCCCTGTCAAATAGGGCGTTTTTTAATTTTAAATAATGTGATAAGATTAATAAAGAGCCAAATGTCAAGATCTAACAATTACTATTAATTACCAAATTACCAAATTACTTAATTACTTAATTACTCAATTAACTTAATTCACTGAATTCACTTTCCCGAGCCTATGCGCACAATAGCTGACCTTCACATCCATTCCAAATACTCTCGCGCCACTTCACCTCAAATGGAAGTGGGCGTTTTGGCTTTGTGGTGTCGAAAGAAAGGGATTGATGTCATGGCGACGGGCGATTTTACCCACCCCCAATACTTAAAAGGACTTAAAGAAAAATTGATTGAAGATGGTAGTGGTCTCTTGGAGATAAAGAGCAAAGAGCAAGGGGCAAAGGGCAAAGAAAGATTAAAGAGCAAAGAAGAAAGAGAAAAGAAAATAAAGTTTATACTCAGTGGGGAAATCTCCTGCATTTACAAAGATAAAGATAAAACAAGGCGACAGCATGTTTGTTTGCTTGTTCCTGATTTTGAAACGGTTGATAAAATAAATGTGGCTTTGAATAAACTGAATTGTAATTTGAAATCAGACGGTCGGCCGATTATTGGCCTTAGCGCAAAACGGTTGGCGCAGATTTGTTTTGAGGCTAATGAAAAAACTTTGGTAATTCCGGCGCATATCTGGACTCCGTGGTTTTCACTCTTTGGTTCCAAGTCAGGTTATGATTCCATGGAGGAATGTTATGAGGAATTAACTCCGAACATTTATGCAATCGAAACTGGACTTAGCTCTGATCCTGAAATGAACTGGCGTTTGTCTGCCTTGGATAATATAACTATACTTTCCAACTCAGATGCGCATTCACCTCGGAATATCGGCAGGGAAGCAAATGTTTTTGATTTGGAAAAAGTAGATTATAATGAGATTTATGAAGTTATAAAAAATAAAGACACAAAAAGATTTTTATATACAGTAGAGTTTTATCCGCAGGAGGGAAGATACCATTTTGACGGCCATCGTAAATGTAATTTTGTTTGTTCTCCACAAGAAAGTAAAAACAAACACAAAAACATTTGTCCGGTTTGTAAAAAAGAACTGGTTTTGGGAGTTGAACACCGAGTTGACGATTTGGCGGATCGGAAACTTGGATTCAGACCGGAAAATGCAGTGCCGTTCAAAAGTTTCGTCCCACTTCAGGAAATTGTGGCTGAATGTTTTCAAAAAGGTAAGCTAACAAAAACTGTGCAGACAGTTTTTGAGGAAATGCTAGAGAAAAAAACTGAGTTTGATATTTTACTGGATTTAAATCGTAAAGAAATTGAATTAATCTCTAATGAAATAATCGCGGAAGCTATAATGCGCGTTCGCAATGGAAAAGTTTATACAAAGCCGGGATATGACGGTGAGTATGGAGTTGTGAAGGTTTTTGATGAAGAGGAGATCAAGAAGTTGTTGCCGGAGCAGAATAAACTATTTTAAAATACAGCCAAAGAAAAAACGCCCTCTCAGTTGAGTGGGCGTTTTGTGATGTGTGTTCAGCTAATCTAGTAGCATAGGAGATCAACTGTAATTCTTCCTTCAGGCGATTGCCACATGCCCGACTCTTCTTCGTAGTAGATGTAGTCAAGCTCTGAGAATTCGCCTGGTGTTAATACCAGCCCTAGTATCATTTTCCCAGACTCTTCGTGGAAAATACAGCTTGTTCTGACGCGTCGGCGTGTCGTTCCTAGGCGATACTTTAGGGAAACTTTTATGATTGCAGAGCGGCCTTTCGATAATACTGCCATGTCAATCTTTTTGCCTCCAAAAGCTTTTCCCAGTAGCTCTGTTGTTTTCTTTGCTTCTTTTTTTGCTAGTTTATTAGCTTTTTTCTCTTCTGTCATTCCAAAAAGCTTTCTCATCATTTCGGATACTTTCATGTGTGTCTCCTTGGGCTTTGGTTGTTGTTAACGATCTTGATAATATATTATACACTAATTAAGGAGATTTGTCAATACTATATATTCCTTTTATTCATACAATTTGATTAAATTAGTTAATTGAGCTATAATAATGATATAAATAATATTGACAAACATATGGATTTTCACAATGAGCTTAAGCAAATAGGGCTAACTAAGTCAGAGATCGTAGTGTATTTGTATTTATTAGAAGGGGGGATTTCCTCTCCACCGCAGGTTTCCAAGGGTACAAAAATTGCCAGAACGAACTGTTATAACATTTTGCAGAGCCTGAAAGACAAGGGTTTGATTCAAGAACAAAAAAAAGCCAAGCGTAATGCGTATTTGGCTAAGGACCCTACGTCACTACTCAGTTCTCTTGAAAAGAAGAAACAAAGTTTACAGCAAGTTATCCCTGATTTGCAGGCTTTGTATACAGTTCAAAAGAATAAACCAAAAATTACTTTTTATGACGGCTGGGATGAGGTAAAAGAAATCTATTTGAAAACTTTAGAAGCAAAAGAAGTTTATGCTATTGGTTCAACTAAAACATTACTTGAGCTTGATGAAAAGTTTTTTAATCTATATTTTCAAAAACTTAAACAAAAAAATATTGTATTACATGATATTGTAAGCTTTGGTTCAGAAAACACGGCCTTGGATGAATCAAAAAAAATACTCAAAGGATTTTATGATGCAAAAGTGTTACCAGTTCATAAAAATGAAATCACAACAGATATTTTACTTTGGGAAAACAATATTGCAATCATATCTTTGCAAGAACCTGTTTTTGGAACTGTGCTCTACAATGAAAATGTTTATTCGACTTTTAAAATTATTTTTAATTCGCTTTTTAAATTATTATAACAATTTCATTTAAATAATATGAACAAAATAAATACACAAATTTTTAATTTAGCTGTCCCGTATCTAAAAAAAGCGGTAATGAAGGATTTCGTGTTGCATACTAAGGGTGTAATTAAATCTATGGAACTTTTGTTAAAAAAAGAAAAAGGTGATCCTGAAATTTTAATTCCTTGTGCCATACTTCATGACACTGGATTTTCAAAAGTGCCAAAAACAATGCAAAAATCTAAAGATCGAAGCAAAAAGATTCGTGGAATGGAATTACACTTGGAGTATGCTCCGGAAGTAATTAGAGAAATTTTAACTCAAGTTGATTTTGATAAGAAGAAAATAAAAAGAATTTGTGATATTGTTGTAGCTCACAAGTTTAAAAAGCCACGTGATCATGAAAAGCGACTATTAATTGATGCTGATAATCTTTCTGATGTTTTTAAGGAGCAATTTTATAAAGACTCTCAGGCTTATAAACAAAAGCCAAAGTGGTTGCTGGCTTACAGAGTTGAGCATAATCGGTTTTATACAAAAACAGCCCAAGAAATGTTTGATAAAGAGGTAAAAAAGAGAAAAAAAGAAATTGAATGAATATTTAAAAACAAAAACAGCCCTTTGCAATGGGGCTGTTTTTAATACTATTTACGTTTTTTTCGTTTTGCCGCTTTCTTTTTCTTTGGAGCTGCTTTTCTTTCTTTGGAGCTGCTTTCTTCTTTTTCTTAGGAGCAGCTTTTCTTTTCTTTGGAGCTGCTTTTTTCTTTTTCTTAGGAGCAGCTTTTCTTTTCTTTGGAGCCGCTTTTTTCTTTCTCTTAGGAGCAGCTTTTCTTTTCTTAGGCGCAGCTTTCTTTCGCTTTGGAGCTGCTTTTCTTT
>JABMRF010000053.1 GCA_013202715.1 Candidatus Kuenenbacteria bacterium | reverse complement strand
CGCCCTGGTTTGACCGAGGTGGGGGTTTTTGATTATTATTGCCACTTTTGCTATAATAAAAACTATAGTAACGTGTCTATGTACTATCTTATCAATACATGATCTACGTGATTTGCTACTGATCCACATGATTAACTAACATGTTAGGGATTATCAGTAGATCAAGTAGAAGATCAGTAGATCAGGTATTATTATAAACAACCTTATGTCAAAACGCATTTTTAGTGGTATTCAACCAACAGGAATCATTCACCTCGGCAACTATTTCGGAGCTATTTATAATTGGCTACAATTACAGGATGAATACGATTCCATTTTTTCAATTGTCGATCTGCACGCGCTGACTGTCTATCAAGATCCCAAGAAATTAAACAAAAACATTTACGATCTGGCAAAGATCTATATTGCCAGCGGTTTAGATCCAAAGAAAAATATTATCTTCCGGCAGTCAGATGTGATGGAGCATGTTGAGCTGGGCTGGATCTTGAATTGCGTGACGCCCATTGCTGAGCTCGAGCGCATGACACAGTACAAAGACAAGTCAGATCAACACAAACAAAATGTGAATGCTGGCCTTTTCACCTATCCATGTTTAATGTCTGCCGACATTCTTCTTTACGATACAAACTACGTACCAGTCGGCGAAGATCAAATGCAACACGTCGAGCTGACCAGAACAATAGCCAAAAAATTTAATAATCTGTATGGTAATGTTTTAGTTTTGCCTGAAGGAAAAATAAAAAAGGTTTCTGCACGCATAAAAGCGCTAGATAATCCTGAAAAAAAGATGAGCAAATCAGCACCTTCAGAATACAATTATATTGCTCTCACAGATGATCCGTCTCTAATTCGAAAAAAGATCATGAAAGCAGTTACAGATTCCGGCTCAGACATCAAATTTGATCCCAAAAAACGTCCAGCCATTGCCAATCTAATTACAATTTACCATTTGCTAACCGGACTTGAAGTCAATGAAATCGAAGCCAAGTTTGCCGGCAAGGGATATGGCGATTTCAAAAAGGATCTTGCTGATCGACTGGTCGAATTTGTAGAGCCAATTCAGAAAAAATTCAATTCTATTTCAGATAAGGAAATTGATGCTATATTACAAGATGGCGCGAAAAGGGCCAAAAAATTGGCAGTTAAAAAAATGGAACAGGTGAAGAAAACAATTGGGCTATAGGGGGAACACATGACCGAAAACAAAAAAGAACTGAAACGTCTCACCTTTTGGACAATTCTTTTAATTTGCTCTTCTTTTTTTATG
This sequence comes from Candidatus Kuenenbacteria bacterium, assembly GCA_013202715.1. Taxonomy (GTDB): domain Bacteria; phylum Patescibacteriota; class Patescibacteriia; order UBA11705; family JABHMO01; genus JABMRF01. The sequence continues at coordinate 55,673 of JABMRF010000053.1, read as the reverse complement.
TTGGATGTTTGTTTGATAATTTACAACTCACGGCCAGTCATTGTTAATAAGACTGTCACCTTTTATCTACTCATGGCTCCACTCGGACTCACCGCTCTCGGAATGTTCATTGATTTTTATTTCATTCAAACTGAAACTCTGGATTCGATGTTAAAAAGAATGCGAATATACATAGTGGCTATTAGCATGTACGTACTCTTTCTCTTTTTCCTTTTCGAACTTCTCGCTGTAGCCCACCACTGGGCCTACTTTGTACCTCTGTTCGTTATGGCCGCAGTCATGTTTGCTGATAGTAATCGTACTCAATATCAAGCAGAACCCACTTTAGAAGATTAAACCAAACATTCACACCCCCGCCATGCGGGGGCTTTTTTTTTCGAACATAGTCCTCAACCTTTACCATGGCAAACTAACATTATTGTCGAGTGGGGCTTGCCCTGGACCGTTTAACGGCCAGGCGAAGCTGCGGCCCAAAAGACGGATCGCAACCCAAATCCCCACACCCAATAAAAAACCCCCGTCTCGAATATTATCGAGGGACGGGGGGGAGCTCTGTTTTATCCGACAGATGCAGCGGCAATGATCAGTTCATTTATCCCTTTCGCTTCCGCGATTGGAATTTTAATACCTCTTGAATATACGCTGTGCGGAGCCCAGACCAAAGCGGTACCTGCTCCACTTTTTGTATAAAGGACAAGAATCTCGCCTGGTTTTATTATCTTGCATTTTGCCCAATCAACCAAGAAACCAATAACTCTCATCCCGTGAAAAGTCTGAAATCCAAGATATATTTTTTCTTCCGGCGGATCTTTTATGTATGATTCAAGTAATGCACCACAAGTAACCCATTCTTCTTCATCCCAACGCGCCTTCATAACTCCGCGAAGATTACCGGCACGCAATTCCCGCCAGTTACTTGCCCAGGAAAACTCAGGCTTGCTCCGAAAATCAAATTTCCCGCACTTGATTAATGCCATTTCATTCCTCCTGCGCCCTTCGTAGCTCAATAGAGAGAAGAAGGGCTTACTCTGTCAAATTATATAAGAACTATCACTGACTAATGTTATCAAAATAGGTGACGATTGTCAAGAATAAAAAAAAAGCAGCCCACGCGCGGACTGCCAATGATTTTCTATTATTCCAAGTTCATCACTATATTTTGCAGCTTGTAATACGCTAAAACAAAAGAATCAAACAAAAAATCATCTTGCAATACGGAAGGAACACCTTCAGAAAAAGAATACTTTGTAGTTCCGCGCTGACGCACCAACCCTTTTTGGTATACAGGTCTCACAGAAAGATTTTTTCTATCAACATACCAATGGACAGGCGATTCTACTTCTTCCAAGACAAAAATAATTGCGCCAAAAAAATCTGCTCGTTTGATGGATTCTGGTTGAGTGAAGACAAAGTGATGTGACTTTGTTTCTTCATAAAACAACACTATCATCCTTTCGTCTCTACTAACAATTTTAGCGACCGGTCGCACCTCCAATGTTTTTCTGTTCAGATGCCAACCTACCATTTATTTCCCTCCGTTTATTTTACTAAAAAGAACAATTAAAAACATAATTCAGATAATAGCAAAGGGTAGCACCACTGTCAACTAAAGCATTCACAAAAATTAGAATAAATAAAAAATAGCTCCAAATGGATCTATCTTTTATAAGGTCCTAAACAAACGAGTAAGCCGGATTCTGTTTTAACTGTCATCTATCTGGGCCCTGAATTACTTCAAGGCTCAAGCACCCTACCAAACTTGGGCTTGCACTCAGGTAAGTATTTAGCCGTTTCACCCCTAATGTTTCCACCAGGACTAACCCCGAAGGGTTCCGGGAAATTGCTTTCCACGGCGTCTCTGCTCGCAACTCTACCTCACGGTTGAAGGGAATTACCCTCTACCCATGTTAATCAAACAACTGAGTGTCCGGACTTTCCTCCAGTCTCAATAAATTAAGACCAGCGACAGTTCTGCTTGTTTAGGACGAATTAATTATAGCAAACAAATCCATCCTTGTCAAGGCTTTTTCTTATTGCTACAATGAAAAGGTAAATAAAACAAATCAGTATATCAGTATAATCAGTACTCATTTATGAAGAAGAACGCCGAACTATTTTTTACCTTTCTAAAAATTCCAATTGATTTTTTAACTCTGGTTATTGCCGGCCTGTTGGCTTATTTTGTTCGTTATGAAAGTTCAGTTCAGGAAATCCGGCCAGTTATTTTTGATTTACCTTTTGAACGGTATTTTATTTTTGTTTTAACTGTCTCATTTTTCTGGCTTTTCTTTTTTGCTGCCGCCGGACTTTATTCATTTACCCGTAGAAAAATTACTGATGAGCTGGCAAAAATTATTCTGGCCTGCTCCACCGGCATGACTGCCGTCATTATCTACATGTTTTTTGTACGCGAATATTTTTCTTCGCGTTTTATTGTTTTAACGGCCTGGGTACTTAGCATTATTTTGATAATGATAATCCGCAGTATTGTTAGGAAAATTCAAAATCACACTCTACGAAAAGGTTGGGGCTGTCACAACATTGTTGTTGTTGGAAAAAACAAAAACACAGAAGAAATTATTTACGCTTTCAAAAACCAACCGCAACTTGGTTATAAAATAATTGCCAGAATTGAAGAATTTGACGAAGCTGACAAGCAGGAACTACTTAAACTAAAGAAAAGAAAAGGGATTGATGAGATTGTTCAAACCGATTCCGGGTTATCCCGAATACATTCGGTGTCTCTGGCAGACTTTTGCGCAGAACATAACATTATTTTCAAATACGCCGCCGGCCAGTTTGAAGCTCGAACCACAAACGTTGAAGTTCACATGATTGCTGGCGTGCCTCTGATAGAAGTCAGAAAAACAAAACTTGATGGCTGGGGGAAAATTATAAAAAGACTGATTGATTTCATTTTCAGCACTTTTTTAATTATAATATTCAGCCCGCTTTTGATTATCGCTACTGTTTTAATTAAAATAGAAGACTCGGGCCCGGCTATTTACAAAAACGAGAGAGTTAATCGCAAAGGCACATTTAACGTTTACAAATTTCGATCAATGTACACAAGATACTGCACCGGCAAACAGTTCACAAAATATACTGACCAGGAAGCGGTGTTGGCATATGAGAAAAAATTGACGGACAAACAATCAGAGAGAAAAGGTCCTGTTTACAAAATTCTTAATGATCCACGAAGGACAAAAATCGGTCGGTTCATGGAAAAAACTTCTCTTGATGAACTTCCACAACTCTTCAACGTCTGGATCGGCAACATGAGTTTAGTGGGACCAAGACCTCATCAGCCACGTGAAGTTGCTAAATACGAAAAACACCATAAGCGCGTTCTGGACATCAAACCGGGGATCAGCGGATTGGCACAAATTTCAGGTAGGAGTGACCTTGATTTCAATGAAGAAGTTAAACTTGATACCTATTATATAGAAAATTGGTCGCTAAAACTTGATTTCTGGATCATGCTCAAAACGCCTTTTGTGGTCCTCATTAGAAAATCGAGAGTTTAGATAAAGATGATAGAGCTGCTCCATATAGGGAGCAGTTTTTTTGTTTGGGATAACTTTTTTGAATTTTCGTGAAAGTCTGGTAAGATAGTGATGATAAGGGGCAAAGAGCAAAGGTCAAAGGGCAAAGAAAGACAAAAGAGTAAAGATAAAAGCATAAAGAGAATAACTTTTTCTTTAATCCTTATGCTTTGACCTTTAAGCTTACTTTGCTCCTTGATCTTTGATCCTTGCTCTTAAAACCGTGTTTCACCAAAATAACAGGTTCAAACCAATAAAATATGAACGTCGCATTAGTCCACGATCACCTCGCCCAAGACGGCGGGGCAGAACAGGTAGCCAAGGCTTTTATGGAGATTTTTCCGGAAAGTCCTCTTTTTACGTTGGTTCATGACAAGAAAAATGTCGATCCATATTATAATGACAAAAACATCCAAACTTCCTTCATCCAAAACCTTCCACTGGGCGTTTCCAAATATCAATGGTATCTGAATCTAATGCCGGCCGCAACAGAACATCACCGAGTTAATGATTACAAATTAATTCTTTCCAGCTCTTCAATTTTTTCCAAAGGAATAATTCCCGGTCCGAATTCGACCCACATCTGCTATTGCCACACTCCACCTCGCTTTTTGTGGACCAATACCCATAATTATCTGCAAGATCTAAATCAGAATTTCATAATCAAGCGCCTCCTCCCAATCGCTCTAACCAGATTGAGACAGTGGGACAAAATCGCCGCAGATCGGGTCGATCATTTTATTGCTAATTCATTTGAAGTTCAGAAACGCATCAAAAAATACTACAATCGAAATAGCACCGTTATTTATCCGCCAGTTGATACGCATAAATTCAAGATTTCCCATAACCCCGGCAATTACTTTTTGGCCGGTGGCCGAATGGTTGGCTACAAAAAGTTTGACTTGCTGGTAAATGCTTTTAACCGGTTAAATATGCCCTTGAAAATCTTTGGCGACGGTCCGCAATTCAAAAAACTCAAGGAAATGGCCAAAGACAACATTGAATTCCTGGGCAAAGTTTCTGAACAGAAAAAAATTGATCTTTATAGCAACTGTTTGGCTTATTTAAATCCCCAACTTGAAGACTTTGGAATAACAGCAGTTGAAGCGATGGCTTCCGGCCGGCCTGTTATTGCTCTCCGAGCTGGTGGCGCAATGGAAACGGTTATTGAAGGAAAGACTGGTACCCTTTTCGAAGAACAAACCTGGGCCGATCTAGCTGACAAAATTTTGCGGTTCAAATCCAGTGATTACAATCCAGAAGAAATACGAGAACACGCTCTTCAGTTTGATGTGGAAGTTTTCAAAAGGAAAATCAAGGAGTTTATTGTTCAAGGAATGCAGAATGCAAAATGAAAAATGTAAAACCACAATAAAAATTCAAAAAAAATAATAATCAGATTACAATTACAAAACTGAACCCAAAAGTTTTTCAATTTTCTATTTAAGTATGTGGTTTTGATTTTTGCATTTTGCATTTAAAATATTATGAACATTGCTGTTGACATTCGCTGTCTAATGGAAAAAAATCTCACCGGCGTTGGCGAATACACATTTAATTTGCTCACTCACCTCTTCGAGATCGATAGTACAAACAATTACTATCTTTTTTTTAATAGCCGCAAAGATGTCGCGCAAAGAATTCCCAAGTTTAATCAGCCAAATGTTCATTATTGCCAATTTAAATACCCCAACAAAATTTTAAACTTAAGTTTGAAGTTTTTTAAATACCCAAAACTTGATTTACTGATCAACAAACGATTCAAAACAAAAATTGACAAATTTTTCTTCCCAAATATCTCCTTTTTTCAAACTGAATGCCCATATCTTATTACAGCACATGACTTGAGCTTTGAGTTGTTCCCGGAATTCCTTTCACTAAAGAGAAAACTGTGGCACAAATTCATTAATCCTAAAAAATGCTTTCAAAATGCAGAAAAAGTTATTTCCGTTTCAAAAAACACAAAACTGGACTTAGATGTCAGATATCAATTGTCAAATGTCAATTGTTCTACGGTCTATTCAGGTATTTCAAAAGATTTCAAGCCACTCGGAGACGGATTTGGTCCGGAATCAATTCCAAATACAAAACGAATAAAAATATTCAGACAAAAACACAATCTACCGCAAAAGTTTATTTTGGCGCTAAGTACAATCGAGCCACGCAAAAACTTAGATACACTCGTTGACGCGTTCAAGGAATTTAACAAAGTTAAGCCGGAATATTCACTGGTCATTACCGGACCACAAGGATGGGGAAAGCAAGACAAGCGAGACAAGCAAGACGAGCGAGACAAGCAAATTATCTGGACAGGGTTTGTAGAAGCCAAGGACAAATGCCTTCTTTACAATCTAGCTTCCATGTTTATTTATCCGTCTTTTTACGAAGGGTTTGGTTTTCCACCGCTCGAAGCTATGGCCTCTGGCTGCCCAGTCATTACAACAAACAATTCTTCACTTTCAGAAGTTTGCGAAGATGCAGCTATTTTGATTGACGCCCACAATTCAAACGATTTACTTCAAGTAATGAGACAAATGATAAAACCGGAGATTAAAAATTATTATCAGAATAAAGGAATTGAACAAGCACAAAAGTTTAATTGGGAATTGACCGCACAAAAACTTTTGCAAAATATTAATCAAAGCAGGATTGACAAAGAGTAATTTTTATTTTAATATATATATAGTCTAAAGCCCTTTGACAAACCCAGACCATGGAGGTCAGTAATGATCAAGAAACTTGCCCTAATACTGGCTGTGTTTTTTGCTTTTGGAGTAGCGGGCTCTGCCAAACCAAAAAAAAAGGAACGCACCAAATGAAAGGAAACAAAAATAACATAGCTGGCTGTTTCTTTATGATCATGGTTTTGGCCTTTACCTGCGCTTCACCAGCCAGAGCTGGAGAGATCACCGTCGGGCCAGCATACAGCATCATAGCTTCTGCTGAGAGCCAAAGATGTTTTTCCACAACAACTATTCGAATTGAAACAGGCAAATGTGATTCTATTGCCAGTCTTGCAGACAAGATCAATGACGTTCTTGTAACAGTTCACAGACAAGAAGTTGTCAACACAATTTGGGAGCAAAATCGACAAACTCTAAACAGGTTGAAATATCATAACGGATCTACTCTTTTACCAAACAACACCTCACTAAAAATCAAGCTCACTTGGCCCCTTCATCGCTGTCACAAATCGATTTTCGGTGTTCCAGCGGGACAAACCATCGATACTGGTAATGAATGCAAACAGGAGGCGAAAAAATGAAAACTATTCTTGGTAGTATTGTAGCTGTAATGATTTTTTCATTTTGCACACCAGTAAAAGCAGCTGAATTTCATACGTTAAACTCATTCCTTACTTATGGCGGAATTGGGCCAAGTGACATTTGTCAAACAGAAATATACTATCTAGTGATTCCTGACGATGGCGACACCTTGGTGGATATTGCCTTGCAACTTGAACAACATCACAATCAAGGTTCGGTTAGTTGGAGATATTTTTTGGATGAAAATCCCAGCGCAATTGATCCAGACACAGATGGCTTCGACATCCTATGGTCATTTGATTGGCTAAAAATCACTCTCTACACTTATCCCTTTAGCTGTTAACAGACTCAAGGAGGAGACATGAAAAAGCTATTTCTATCATTTGTCGTTTTTGCTCTCTTGATTGGAATTCAGCCGCCGGCATCGGCAGCTGAATATGACATTATCTGGAAACCGGCTGTGATTGAGCCCACTACAATGGTCAGCTGTATTCAGGCATATGACTATTTCGATATAGTAATCACTGTTGAAGCGGGCGACACCCTTAAAAGCATTCTGGCTGAAATGCCTGAAGTGTTTCTTACAGACTTCGACAAACATGGACAGTGCTTCAATCCAACAACAAATGAACTGTTTTGGCAGAACTCTGAAGTTGTCGGACCTTCTGGCCTACTAACTGAGCAAACCGTTTTGGTCTACAAAACCGGAATGCCAAGACCAATGCGTGATGACATCTATTGTCCAGACTATTACACACCAAAAAGGATTTCAGCATTCCAAACCAAATATCCTTGTGGAAGAGTCCCAGGATTAATCAAAACTATCTAGAGCAACTCCTAGCTCCGCCACGCGGGGCTTGCCCTGAAGTCATGCGAGAATACGCATGTACTTCAGGGCTTTTTTCTTTCCAAAAAATCAATGTTATAATTAAATTGCAAGAAAGCCCTAAATATACACAAAAATATTGCTAAAATTAGCAAAGGCTTTACCCTGAACCTGACGAAGGAATGGTTTAGGGTTGACAAATAATTAAATTCTTGCTATAATTATCTCTTATATAGATTTTTAACAATCATTCATCACAAAGGAGGAAGTCACAAGTTCAATTTTCAAACGGGCCGCTAGCTCAGTTAGGTAGAGCAGCAGACTTTTAATCTGCGGGTCAAAGGTTCAACTCCTTTGCGGCTCACTCGTTTCAACTGTCCCCATCGTCCAGTCGGTTAGGACGCTGGCCTTTCAAGCCAGTAACAGGGGTTCAAATCCCCTTGGGGACGCGATGCGTCAAGTAGGAGACGTATGGGTTATAACAAAAGGTGACACTACTATTCACCAAAGTTATGACCACCCAGTTACGGTTAGTGGCAGCTGCCGCAGAAAGTAGATTAGGCAAGCCGAAAGGGTCATGTCCTTTGATTGCTACATCTGCCTCGGCTGTTGAATCCGTGCTGGACTAACGTTAATCCAGCACACGAATATGGTGCTGGAAAAATGGTGTACTTGCCACCCCGCAACCTGCCAATACTCGCGTTAACCTGCTCAAAGCGCGACATTGGTTCGGTTGCACCGTTTCTTTTCATTGCTGGCGTAGCTCAATTTGGTAGAGCAGCTGATTTGTAATCAGCAGGTTACGGGTTCAAGTCCCCTCGCCAGCTCTCCGTTCAACAAACCCAAAAAGGAGTTCCTGATGCCTGATCGCGAAACGTTCGATGCGGCGAAAACAACCTACACGTGTCCCAATCCCAACTGTAGGGCAGTCGTAGGTCCTGACGACCTGATCCGTGCATGTAATGGAAGCGCAACGCCCGTAGGTTGCACCCAATGCCCGGACAGAATACCTGAAGATTTCAAGGACTGGGACTAGCAGAAATGCGCCCGTAGCTCAGCTGGATAGAGCATCGGCCTTCTAAGCCGAGAGTCGCAGGTTCAAGTCCTGCCCGGCGCGCTGATTCACCAACTGCAATTCGAACATCGGATTGCAGTTTTTTTGTTTGCACTTTGACAATATCATTCTAAAATTATAAGATGATTTTGGACTTCGGCAATCAATTATAACCAAAAGGAGGTGTCACATGACACTAAATTGGACTCTTGTCCTAGTAAGCCTCCTTTTGAACGGGGTCGCTTGCTTATTGCAATATTTTGTTCAACAATGGGAGCTAAAAAGGGGAAGAATTCCCGCACGCGGGAGTGCCATACATGGCACAAACCAAAAATTCAATCATTGGCAAGATGGCCATTGTCAAACTTGGGGCGACATGGTTGGACTCGGGCTGGTCGTCTCAGGCTTTGCACACCTGGCCTGGTACGGACGGATCGAACTTGGAGAGTGGGCAATTTTTCTTTCTCTTTTGGTGTTTGGGGCATGGTCGTGGTACAGAGTGGGTACACATCAGAAGTACAAACCCAATTGGAGTTTTCCAGAGCCTGGCAAAGTCAGTCTTGGCGGTAAAGTTCACCTTGCGTATTTTGGTGTGAGCGTAGCCGTTTCAAGTATCTGTCTTTTGCATGCTTTGTCTGGGAATATCGAGAAGACATCGATCTACTTGATTGTGGCGGGATATCTGGTGTTTCTCAGCGCGGTTTTGGTAGACGTGATACTTGGTCACAAAAATCCGCTCGCATCCGAGGCGCCTCCGCTCGTTGAGTTCATAAAAACCGGAAGGATCAGGGGGACCATCTTCACATTTCTCCTCACCTTGTCTGGATTTGTGATGTATGGGGAGGATCGTGTAGACTGGATGGTCGCCCTGTTTGCGGCGCTGTCCTGCTCACTGTTACACATGTCCATCATGACTTTCAATGATTGGTATGATCGAAGCCACGATCTACAAAAGGGAAAACGGTTGGCGTATGATCATCCTGAGGCATTCTGGTCGTATTGGGTCAGACTCACAGGCATCACCTTGGCAGCAATCAGCTTGCTTGCAACATTAAATACTGTCGTGGCACTTTTCTGCTTTGGCACTCTGGTGCTTGGCCTCGCTTACTCATACCTCCAGAAACTGGTTGTTGTTAACAACCTGATTGTAGCTGGATGTGGCGCCAGCCCTGTCCTGTGCGGTTCAGTATTTTTCCAGAAAAGCGATGCGTATATCTGGACTTGGTACAGTGTTTTCTTCACTCTGATCCTTGGTCGGGAGATTATCAAGGACATTGAAGATGTGAACATTGACACTGGACACAAAAACACGTTGCCAGTCACGCTAGGAACTTCACCGGCCAAGTGGATCGCCTTGTCCATATCCTCTCTTTCCGGCTTTTTCATATTCCTTACAAACAAGGCAAATGAGCTGTTGGCATTTCTGGTGGTCTTGGTCTACAAGTTTGTGAAGTGGGACCCAACAAGTATCCCAAAACCCATGATCATCTTCCACGATACCCTGATCGGGCTGCTCGCAATTTGCCTTGTTGTGCCAGAAAAGTATGGCATTGACAGAGAAGCGGTGATGCTCGACATGTGGTCTATTGAACACTTTCTCTGGGGTGTGGTCGTACTCGCTTCCCTGAAACGCTTCTTCCCAAAGCTTTCAGTCATGAAGCTACTCAGTATCACTCTCGCCATTGCATACGGATGGGAGCTCGTGGAGTACCTTCTTGAGTTAGGAGTTTTCGGAGAGGGAGTGTCGGCCTGGAAAGTTGGCCACGAACATTGGTCCAATCGCTTGATCGGTGACCCCCTGCTAGTATTGCTTGGTGGATACGTACAAGTGCGGTGGCAAAGTGCATGGAAATGGGCCGTCCTGCCTTGGATGGTTTGGGGGATAGCAAACTATCTCGCGCCAGACAGCATGTTTATTACGAGAATAATTCTCGACGCGTTGTCCTGGTAGTGAACGCAATAGAAGAAAGAAACAACAAACCAACTGCAGCTCACACGAGTTGCAGTTTTTAGTAACGGAAAAACGCAAAACGTGCCAAATCGCCATTCGGCCTCAAGCTCATGGCCAAGAGGCAAAATAAGATTTGTATTTTTGCGTTTTTTAATGTTTTGCGCTTTTGCGTTTACATGCTTGACAAAACTAAAACTTTGCATTAAACTCATATATTGATGTTTCTTTCCCAAACTGGAGGTAAAAATGGATAATCCCGAAGAATCTCGTCACCATGCATTCAAACATGTACCAACCGGCAGATTCCTGGAACATTGGATCGATGGCTGGTATCTGACAGATGACAGAACGGATGCCACAATATACATGGATGAAGATTACAGCACCACGAAAATAATTCCGATGCTGGAAATACTGTTTGGCGGAGTAGTCGTTATGGTTTTCGAAACACCTGATGAACCAACAACAAGACACGAACCCAATGGCCAGCAAGCGGCAACGGTCTGAGAAAACAAAATACCCCGTCTCGAATATTATCGAGACGGGGACTTTTTTATTAACGTCACAACCAGAGAAACGAAAAAATTCTCATTCTATCATCTTTTTATTCCGGAACCTTGACGCGCTTTTGTGAATATTACAAATGTTTCTTCAAGTATTCTTCTTTCTGTTTATGCTTTTGTCTCTTTTGGATAAATACCAACAAAACCTCACTAAAATATAACATTACGCAAATTGTTATGAACGCAGAGCTACCCAAAATAAAAGCACAATAACACCAATCAATACGAAACATTTTCCAATAAACACAAGCTCCACCAAAACAAACCCCCAGCCCGCAAAAAAAACCATGGGTTGTCAACAACTTCTTAAATGAAAGAAAGAAAAACAATGCACATACAAGTTGGCAATTCAAAATAACTGTTCCGGCTAAATTTTTAAATTCCAAAAACTCTGTTAGCAAAGAAAAATTAAAAATCATAAGAACAATTATCATAAAACCTATCACAAATGTGGCGCCGAAGCATACTCCCAAAAGCCATGCCAAGGCGACATCAAACAAAAAGGACAAAAAAGTGGGCATTCTAAACGGAGTCGTAAAAATACCAGACCCAAAACCGCACGAACAATTTTTGTCAAACTTAAACATGTTTTCCTCCAATTTTTGCTAAAGAACAACCCTGTTTGCAATTATAAGATATTCACAGTATAATAACAATACAAATTAAACAAATTGTAATTATTTAATAATTTACAATAAATTTAACTAAATTAAAGTATATTTTCGTCTAACAACTTATGACAACATTAAGCAAAATATTTAAATTTCTTGAATTATCAATAAAAGCTCAGCTGGTTTATGAGCTTATGATTCAGCGCGGGCCGATCAGCGCTAGCTTAATTTCTAAAGAATTATCAATGCCACGGGCAACTGTTTATTTTGAATTAGACCAACTACGAAAACATGATTTAGTCGGCTTTATTGGCAGTCACAGAAAAAGAAGGTTTATTGTTGAAAATCCCAATCACCTTTTAGGGGTTTTTGAACAAAAATCAAAACAAATAAACGAATTTATTCCTGACATCAAAGAAACAATTCAGAATCTCAATCTGCAAATTCAAAAGGCATCCTGGAAAATTCCACACATTAAATTTTACCGCGGTAAAGATGGCTTAAAAAAAGTTTTATCCAATACAAACAAATGTAAATCAAAATTAATACTTGGGATCAATCCGGTTTATGATTTACATAAAGCAGTTGGCGAAAAATTTTTACTTAAACTAATTACAGAAAGAGTTAAAAAGAAAATCCGAGTTAAAAACATTTGGCCAGCTGATGAAAAAGTGCCAGCTTTTCTAAAAAAGCACCAAGAACACCTTCGCAACGTACGTTTTTCAAACAAACAAAAAAAATTGCGCTCAGCAATTATAGTCTATGATGACGTCGTAGTGCAAATTACTTCTGCTAAAGAATTGCTTTCAATTGAAATAAAAAGTCAGGATCTGGCGGATTCAATGAGGTTGATGTTTGAGATGATGTGGGATGGGAGCGAGGGGCCATTACCCCTGACTTAAGTCAGGGCACCGCAGCCCACACGCGCGCTTGCGCGCGCTCACCACGGCTAAAGCCGGAAACTTTCTGCTGGCCGGTAGCCCCCACTTAAGTGGGGGGTAATTTAAAACCCCGCCTCGAATGAGAGACGGGGGATTTTCATTTGCTTCGCAAATTCGCCAAAACTTGCTCATACAAATTCAGAGGAATCGTTACTCCATCCTTTGGTGGACAAAAACAATTAAATCCAGCGGGGCAAGTAAGTCTACCCACTTGTCGTTGCCAAATTTCTTCCAAAGATTCCTCTTCCACGTTTCCCAGTGAAACGGTGGAACCTGGACACAAAAGAACATTGCCGGTCATAGAAACATACAGACCAACAGCGATCTGATTGCATGGATGCATTCCTGGTAAGACTGAAATCTGTTCCCTTTCTATCTGCCCCAGAGTTTGCAAACCATGCTCAATGTTCCACTCATAAATCTGAGTCCAAAGCTGAATCTTTTCATCATCAGAAATATCATTTTCTTGCAAAAACTGCTTATCAATTTGCTTGCCGCTAACCATCAGCGCTGCGGTAATTGGATAGATATTCCGCTGCCGGGACCAAACATAAATATCAAACACTTCATTGGCCGTTAATTTATTAATCGGATTGGAACAAGTTGCCAAACGGGTTGGAAACTCATCAGCAAAACCTGCTTCCACTAAATTGATCAAAGCTTGATCACGAATCGCTGTATGACCATCTTTTCCAACTCGCAGATCTTGTGTTTCAGAATCAAACGATTGGAACTTGAGCATAAAGCTTACATTGAGTTTGAATAATTCTTCACACAAATGTTTTGCATCACGAATTCCGTGATCGCGATTGATCACTCTGGCTTTTTCATCATCACCAAGAACCTGACCTGCAGTAAAAACTGCTAAACCAACTCCTCTGGCAGACATATCTCGAACAAACTGCAAAAACCGAGTATCTTCAGTAGGCTCACCTTTTCCGCAAACCTTTACCGTGCGTAATCCCAGATCAACAGCCTGATCAATCACAGCCAACATCTGATCATATGACAAATCACCTGAACTGAGCTCATCAATCACACTCACCTTCCGAAAACAGTCCGGACACTTTAGTGAGCAAAATCGACCGAAATCAAAATCCAAAGTTAATAGCTTACCCTGATTGTTTTCAATTTCTTCTCGAGTAAAAAAGCCCCAATTTTGAATTCTATTATCAAAGCCAGATGGAAACTTTTCTGAAAAAACAATCGGAATGTCATGGATTGTTTTCATTTGAATCCCTCCAAGAAGTTTGGAATGTTGGCTGGAATCTGCGATCGATCATCTGTGTAAAACACAGAGCAAGCACATATACCAAAATCTTTTAACCAATTTTTGTACTTTTCAGACAACAAAATTTCATCCAAAGAAGATTCATGAACATTACCAAGTTTCTCCGAGCTAGCAGGACATGGGGTCACTATCCCATCTGGATAAATTGTCACTGAGAAAACCGGTCGATCACAAGCAGTTTGTGAAACCATTCTTTGACCAAAACAGGTCTGATGCACATAGCCAAACTTTGCTTCAATTTCCTGAGCTCTTTGAAAAAACCCACGAGCTTCAGCAAAATTCAAACTCATTTTCTTTTCTTCTGGAGATGTACATACCTGCATATACTGTTCAGCATAAGGAATTATGCCAAGATAACGCATAGCAGGAATAAAATCGTACAACACTCGCTCGATATTTGACTTGATAACCGGAATCTCTACACCAATACGGTTATCATTTTGCATTTCAGCACGAAGTGCGAACTCCAAAGCTTGAACACTGTTCTGAAAACTGTTTTTCAATCTAACAATCTTGTCGTGCTCACTGGCAACTGTATCTCGCCAAGAAAAAATCAAACTAATTGGTCTTTTCTCAATCCAAGCAATATCTTCTTGAGTCAACAAAGTTCCGTTTGTAAAAATCAGCATACTGAAACCATGACCAATGATCATGTCAATATATTCACGCCAACCCATTGGCGAAGATGGTCTTTTCATAGTGAACAACTCACCAACGCCACCATAACCAAGCGTTCTCACACCATATCTTTTCAAAGTTGCCAAAAGTTCATCCAACTTTTTAGGTGAATAAAAATTTGGCAAGCAATGGTTCATTCGCTTTCGATCTTTTCCAGCATAACAACCTTTGCAGTTTTGATTACACCGAGTTGGCAACATTAACCAAGATAGTAAAAGTCGCGGTTCTGTTTCTAAACCATTTCCATAACGCAAGTTATGCTCTTTCACATCTTTTGCTTCTACTGCAGAAAGAAAGTCTTCCCGAACAATGGGCAACTCTCTTGCCGGCATTGGCTCATCAGGAATCAAGTGCTTACCAACTAACTGCAAACCATTTTCACCTTGAATCAGGACATCTTTTAATGTTTTCATTTTTTTCTCCTTTGTAAAAGAACAACTATTATTTATAAAAACCAATAAATTGATTTACCACTGATATCTACCTGTTCTAATCCATCGATCAAATCTTTCCTCGCCAAGAAACTCACGCTCCAAATCAAGCTTTGCTTGCATCAATTCACCTGGAGTAAAATAATCAGTTCCATGTGGACTGGCGTTGAATTGGAACAGTTCTGGATAATCTTCAATCGAATACTCCAGTCTATCCTTCTCTTTCTGCCAAATCTTGGTTCCAGGAAAAATAGAATAAAGATATGGAGTAATTAAAACTTTCACACTATAACCTTCAACTAGCTTTACAATCTGTAGTAATCTTTTTCGAGCAAAACTAATTTGATTTGGACCATCAGTCGAGCGACCGAGAATACAAGGAAATGTCAGATACCGAACACCTTGCTCACAAATAGATTTAATTACTTCTAACTCTTTTTCAAAAGCAAGCAATTTATTGTCCATTGCGGTAGTGTTTTCTTCTTGCAAAAATTCAAGCGGGGTATATTGACCATAACATCCAATAAACTCACCATTTACAAGTTCATGACTATATAATTCATGTATTAATTCAAAATCTGGCTCACATTTTTCAAAATCCCACAAATCACGAATTACCACGCTCTGTGCATATTCAAAAGGAAAACCATATTGCCTAATCATTCGGATATACGAAATCAAAAGATCTCTTTTACCATGCCTTACCAATGAACTCAAACTATCGTCCCAGACATTGATCGATTTGATTCCTGACTTTTTGAAATATTGAAGTTCTTTTCTGACCCTTTCTAATGATTTAAATCGAAGTCGGCCATACTTCCTAGGTGTTGTGCAATATTCACAAGCTTGATTGCAACCTCGCGTAATATATAAATGTGCAGTTGGTGTCTGAATTAATTCATCCCTATAATATTCAATTGGTGTATCCCAAAGTGGCACATCATCATAAAAAAGATCAATTGCTGATGCTGGTTCTTTGTTCAAATCACAGTTTCGCATAATTCCGGTTTCAACAATTTTACCAACTTGAACAAAAGCCAATCCTTTGATTCCTAAATAATCTTTTCCATGAATCAATGCATCAATTAGTGCGGGGCCTGTAATTTCACCTTCACCACGAATCACAAAATCAATAACTCCAGATTGTAAGTAATGCTCATAACGGAACATAGCTTCTGTTCCACCAATAATGATAATAATTCTCGGATTGATCTTTTTCGCATAACGAGCAAAGTCTAGAGCAATATTTGACCAACAAGTTGGATTAATGCTCAAACCAAGAAAATCCGTTTCAAAAAGCTGCTCTTCGACTCTTTCAAATGGCATACCCATTCGCGAAGCGATCATCTTTCCGCCCTCAAAGTCAAACGCTCGATAAGGAATAACTTTTTCTTGATCCCAAATCTTCATATCAATGGCTTCAACCTCAAGCCCTTCGACTTGACGAAGAATCGCTGGAACAAGAAGCGCGCTCGGCTTTGGATAGTTAGTTCGAATTACTGAACAAACAACATCAGGTTGATCTTTTCTCTACCAAAGCAGATGCAATGACGGTAATTCCACATGTAGATATTTCATTGAAACCTCCTTTATATTTTAATGAACAAAACTTCAAGAACATACAATTATACTAGAAAGAAAAAGTACTGTCAAGATTTCAGACTACAAGCAGGGATTAGTGATTAGACAATAACAATTAGTTGGTAAAATTAGAAGAATTTGACAGATTATTTTTAACATGCTACAATGTCTAAAACATAGACAAATCAAATTCAAATCATGAATAATCTACTAAAATCTCTCAAAACTCTTGGCATTGACCAAAAGCAAGCCCAGGTATATCTGGCCTGTTTGGAATTGGGAAGCGCAACAATTCAAGAGCTGGCTGAAAAATCAAAAGTTAAACGAACCAGCATTTACAATTTCCTCGAAGAAATAAAAGACCTCGGACTGGTTACCGAAGTTAAAGAAGGAAGGAAATTACTCCTTGTTGCAGAAAACCCTGAAATTGTTTTGAAGCGCGCGCAAAGGCGACTTGAATTAGTTCAAGCAGAACTGCCGGAATTTTTAAGTATTTATAATTCACCAGCAAACAAACCAAAAGTGCGATTTTATCAAGGGATTGACGGCCTCCAAAAAGCCTACTCTGACTATGCTGTACAAGACGGGAAAATTTACGCGTTTACAGATTTTGAAAAAATGTTTGAAACCTTACCTGAAGATTTTCTCTGGGCAGCAGGCCCTAAAGCAAGAATCAAAAGCAACACTTTTTTTTACTCTATAGGAAAAGATGGTCCGAGAGGTAGAATGGTTCAATCAAAAGACAAAGAAGAGCTTCGACAAACAAAATTAGTCAAAGATATCAAATTTGAAACCGAAATAAACATCTACAGCAATAAAATTTCTCTAATTAGTTTCAAAAAACCTTATGCAGCCGTTATAATCGAAGATCAAGCGATCGCACAGACGATGAAGTCGATTTGGCAATTAGTTTGGAATACGCTAAAATAATTAAACATAAAATATCAATTCTTCTCCGGCCACAAATACTTCATAACCTATTCACTCGACGATGAAGTTATTTTATCATTTGATAATAAGATCAAAGACGTTCTTCTGGAACAACTGGAAAAAGCCGCGCAATCAACAAACACCCAAATTGAACCATTCTCAATTCTTAATAATCACCTGCACCTGATTGCCAATACTGCAGAAGATTCAATTCCAAAAGAATTTCTCAGACGGTTTGCCGGAGCGTCCTCGCGAATGATTAATTCATACTTAAAAAGAGAAGGCACATTATGGAAAAAATATTATGGCTGGGCAGTATTTAATGATCATGCGTATTTTAATATCTTTGCCTAAATATTAGGAAATCCAATTCGGCATGGGGTCGTAAAATCATTTGATGAATTGTATGATTATAAATACTGTAATTTTAAAAAGTACGCGGATGAATTTTCAAGAGAAACAATCGAGGATAGGATATTAACTATATTAAAAATTAAGTCAAAGGAGGACGAGGAGGCTTTCTTGCGTAGCTTACGGGAGGAGGAGTCACTATTACCCCTGACTTAAGTCAGGGCTCCGTTCCCTACGCGCGCTTGCGCGTAACAATCCCGGCTGAAGCCGGTTTACCGGTAGCCCCCACTCAAGTGGGGGGTAATTTGGAGCCCTTCTTCCGTAGCCCTTCTTTGGAGCCCTTCTTCCGTAGCCCTTCTTCCGGAGCCCTTCTTCGGAGCCCTTCTTCCGAACCCTTCTTCCGAAGCCCTCCTGATGGAGTCCTCCCGCCGGATTCCCCTTGGCGGAACCCGTACCCCAAAATCCTCCCCAAAACCACTCACTCCACCACTATGAAAATAGCAATCGATGCCCGAATGTACGGCACAAAACAATTCAGCGGAATCGGAACCTATATTCAGCGACTAACTGATGAGATTTTTCAATTGGATCAAGAAAATCAATATATCATGTTCATGCGCGAGCCGGCATTTAGCAAATTCAAGGTTCCAAATGAGCGCGTTAAAAAAGTTCTGGTCAAATCGCGCCATTATTCATATGACGAACAGTTCAAATTGCCATTTGAATTTATGAAAGAAAAATTTGACCTGATCCACTATCCTCATTTCAACTCTCCAATCCTCTATCCCAAGAAAAGCGTCTGCACAATTCACGATATTACCCCCTTATTCTTCCCAGGACACAAAATGAAGTCAATTGTGCGCAGGATTGGATACAAAGCTGTATTTAGCGGAACACTGCGCAAAGCAAAACACGTAATTGCGGTTTCAAATAGCACAAAACTGGACATTGTGAAACATTTAAATATAAAATCAAAAAAAATCAGTGTGGTTTATGAGGGTGTGGACGAAAGTTTTCGTAAAATTGATGATTATGGTATAATAAATAAGACAAAAAAACAGTTTGGGATCACCAAACCGTATCTCTTTTATGTAGGCGTTTGGCGAAGCCACAAGAATATTGAAGGCTTGGTCAAAGCGTTTGATTTACTGAAAAAAAAGTATAAATTAGATTATCAACTTGTACTTGGCGGGCGCGAAGACTTGCATTACACAAAAGTTCGTGAGATAATTAACTGTTCACCATTTAAACAAGATATAATTACCACTGGATATGTTCAAAAATCTGAGCTTCCAATATTATATAACGCTGCTGAGCTATTTGTACTTCCTTCTTTTATCGAAGGATTTGGTTTAATCTGCATTGAGGCGCAAGCCTGCGGAACTCCGGTTGTCTCGACAAATACCAGCTCAATGCCGGAAGTACTCGGCGACTCTGCCCTATTCTTTGACCCCAAGGACGAAAATGAAATGGCAGATAAAATTCATCAGATACTGTCCAATCAAAATTTGAAACAAAAGCTAATTACCAAAGGTTTTTATAATGTTACTCGCTTTAGCTGGAAAAAATGCGCCCTAGAGACCTTACGAATTTACAAACAGATACATGGTAATACATGATCTACGTGATTTGCAACTGATCTACATGATTTAACAGCCAAATTTTATCAGTAGATCATGTAGAAAATCAGTAGATCAAGTATTATTCAGAACAATCTTTTAAACTCTAATATATGCCAAAAAAGGCAACAAAAACAACAAAACAAGAAAGCAAGAAAGCAAGAAAACAAGAAAACAAAAAAGGAAAGAAACAAGTAAGCAGAAAAAAAACTACGAAGAAGGCGACCAAAGACCACCTAAGCATTGGCTTGCTTCAGCATGAAATTGATGGAATTCTTGATAAACAACCAAAAGAAAAAACGGACGAAAAACTGGAAAAATCTATTATGAAAGAATTGGCCGCACTCCTACCTGACAATGAAAAGGTTTCTAAAAAACATGAAGACAAACATACCAATATTTTGGTTCAAAGTATGTCCAGAAGAGCGGAACATTCTCCATTTGTTTTGGATTTGACAGAAATGATCAAAAAAAAGAAAAAAGAACACGCAGCTAAGAAAAGAGTAACCGATTTTTTCAAACAACCGATATTCAAAAAACAAATTACTGAACTAAAACTCAAAGTTAAAGAAATAGAATCAACAGTTGGAGAAGAAATCCATAAAGATGTAATTATAGTTTCTGAATCCGTTAAATCCGCCGTTCGGCCACGAGCTCACGGCCGAGTGGCGTTAGCGCCGCTCAATCCGCACCAAGAAAGAGTCGTAATTGCTGAATATGAAGAACCAATCGCTATTACTGAGAAACTAAAGATAAAAGCTGACAAACAGGAAGAGCAGTTTACGCGCAAGCCATGGCATTATCATTTCAATCTACCACTTTATTGGCATCGATCTATTATAGCTTACGTGGCAATCTGTTTATTACTTGTTGCGCCAATAAAAGTGTTTGGCCATTTCCAGGAAATGAAAAAAACACAGGGCCAAATTGTAAGTTATGCAGTTTCCGCCTATGAAGACTTGAAAATTGCTAGCAAAGAATTAGCCGCAAGTAATATTGAAAATGCAGAAAAAAGCTTTTCAGCTGCAACATATAGTTTTGAGCAAGCCAGCCAGGAGCTGGGCACAATTAATATCGCCTTGAAAGCAATTTCAACTCTCATTCCAATGGATCGAGCCAATGTTGCCGATGCTGAGTATATGCTTCGAATCGGAAAGAATGTTTCTGAGCTTGGGACTGAATTGCCAAACGTACTTGAATCTTTGACCTCCAAAGATCCGGAAAATTCCATTGACGCCCTAATTCCAAAAATCAATCAAATTAATAACGACCTTCACAAAATCAGACTGGAGGCCATTCCAGAAAATAACAGAGCCCAGTTTGAAAATATCCGCGACTATGTTTCTCTTCTCGCCGCTGATTTGAAAGAACTAAACAGTTTATCGAAAACAATAAATCAAATTTTAGGCTCGGATTATAAACGCCGCTACTTATTTGTTTTCCAAAATAATAATGAACTGCGACCAACCGGCGGATTCATGGGTAGCTTTGCCCTAGTAGACATCGACCGAGGAAAAATCGTCAACATGGAAATTCCTGGTGGCGGAACTTATGACATGCAAGGCTCTTTGATCGAAAAACGCATTTCTCCGTATCCAATGCACGTGATCAATTCTCTTTGGGAAATGCAGGACGCAAACTGGTTCCCTGATTTCCCAACTTCAGCTGAAAAAATAAAATGGTTTTACGAAAAATCAGGAGGACCGACAGTTGACGGTGTTATTGCTCTCAATGCCAACCTTATTCCAGAATTGATGAAAATAACCGGTGATATTTACGTGCCGGAAGTTAATAAAACATTCCGAGCAGCTGGATTCACAGAACAACTCCAGGAAACAATTGAAGAAAATAAAAACTCTAAACAACCAAAGAAAGTACTATCTTTATTGGCACCAAAACTTTTGGATAAAATATTTAATGCCGAAGGAAATGACCTGATTGAAGTTATTAAAACTATCAAAGTCGGACTTGATCAAAAAGATATTCAAATGTACTTTTCGAACTCGGCAATTCAGGAAAAAATTTCTTCCTACGCCTGGACAGGTGAAATACTGAACAGCTCAAAAGATTATTTGGCAGTAATTAACACCAATATTGGTGGCGGAAAAACTGATTACTATATTGAACAAAACATCGACCTTCAATCTGACATTCAGGACAATGGAGACGTTATTAATACAGTTACAGTTACCAGAACCCATACCGGAAACTCTGAAAATAGTTTTTCTAGCAAAAACAATCTTAACTTTATCAGAATTTATACGCCTGTTGGAAGTCAGTTGATTTCCACAACAGGATATAGTGAAATCCCGGCAGAAATGTTTGAGCCGGCCGAAGAATACTGGGAGACTGATCAACTTTTAACTGAAGTTCAAGGCAAGGTTTGGATTGAACCGAAAACTGGCACTTATATTAACAATGAATTTAATAAAACCGTTTTTGGGAACTGGCTAGAAATTGACCCAGAAGAAACCGGGACCGTAGTTTTTAAATATAAACTACCTTTCAAGTTTGATTTGAAACAAAAAGAAAGCTGGATCAAAACTGCATCTTCCAGAAAGACCGATTTCTATTCCCTATTCATTCAAAAACAGTCCGGTCAGCAAAACACCGAATATAATGTAAACATAAATTTACCAGAAGGCGTTTCCGTTGACTGGCTCTATCCACCGCTTGGTGAAAAATACGGAAGTAAAATAGAATTCCAGACCGGTGCGAAGCAGGATGAGTTAATAGCTTTTGTTATTAAATAAAATCCGTTGGCCCTTTTAACCCCTTTACTCCTTTTGCTTTTATGTCAAAAAATAAAAAAACAAAAACGCCTCACTTCAAACGTAAAAAGATCAAATACGAAGAAAAAGATCCGATTGAAGAATTAATGGATTTATATGAAGAAGAAAACATTGATGGGGAGCAAATGACAGGCGAGATATCGGAAAAAAAAGATTCTAAAGAAGATAATGACAAAACATTAAAAAACCTAATTGAAATTGACCGAACAAAGAGACGTAAAAAATTCTATTTAATTAGTCTTGTCGTTCTTGTAATTCTGGCGGGCTCTGCCTTGGCCGGATTTTTATTTTTCGCGAACCAGAAGACATTTGAACAACAGACCTTGAATCTCGAGATTGCCGGGCCGGAAAAAGCAAAAATCGGGGAAGAATTTGAATACCTTATCACCTATCAAAATCTGGGTGAGATTGAACTGCAAAACAGCCGTCTGATTGTCCAGTACCCTCACGGTCTCATTGTCACAAAAACTGAACCTGAGCTTACAAATCACAAATGGGTATTGGGGAATTTAGAATCCGGAGACAAGGGTGAAATAATAATTACAGGTAGTATTATTGACGAGATTGATCGTGACCAAAAATTAACTGCCACAATCACCTTTGAGCCAAGTAATTTCCATTCTGAATTTTCCAAAGAAACAAATTTTAGCATTGTCCTGGAAAAGCCAGAAATTGAGATAATAAATACTTCCCCGTCAAACGTTACTCCAGGCCAAAAACTTTCGCTCAAAACAAAATTAAAAAACAAAGGTGAAGTAGCATTTCAAAATGCCAAACTTGAATATATCTACCCTGAAAATTTTGATTTAACTTCAGCCAATCCAGGCGCATTTGAAGATAATAATAAATGGATTCTCTCCGAAATACCGGAAACCTCGAACAGCCAGGAAATCCTGCTTAATGGTAATTTCCCGTCCGATATGGCGTTCAAAAATGACGAAGACCGAAAACAATCCTTTGCCGTAAACTTTTATCTTCCCGGCAAAGATGGTCAATACCATTTAATCAACCAAGAGGAATTTGAAATAAAAATAATTGACCAGGCTGTAAATACATATCTGATTATTAATGGTTCTACTGAGAATAAAAATATCGAGCTGAGCCAAACTTTAACATTTTCGTTAATTGCCAAAAATAATGCTGATCAAACTTATGAAAATGTTGAAATAAAAACTGTCATCAATAGCCAACCGTCAGAAATACTGGATTGGAATGAGATCGAAGATGATTATTATGGAAAAATTGAGAAAACTGAGGCAGGCAAGGAAATCACCTGGACCAAGGACCAGATTTCTGAATTACAAAGCTTTGAAGCGGGTAATGAGGTTGTAATCAATATTGTAATTCCGGTCAAAGACTTTGCCGCAATTGACAGCAATAATCTCGAAACTGTAGGTCAAACCAAAATTAATGCCTATTCACAAATTAATCTATTTCCGTCGCTTGAAACTGATGTAAAACCTATCAAGAGCAGTGTCATTGATCTCACTTTGAGTTCAAATGCAAATATCGGCATCAAGGCTTTATACTATTATGATGACGGAACACCAATTGGAATTGGGCCGATGCCTTTTGAAGCGGAAAAACAAACTCAATTAAAAGTTTTCTGGGATATATCAAATAATCTTCACGAACTGGAGGACATCAAAGTTACCACAACCCTACCAGAATATGTTAACTGGCCGGATGAGAAAAATGTTTCTGCCGGTGAAATTGAATTTGACAGCAATTCACGAAAAGTTACTTGGGAAATAAATCGTTTACCAGAATCTGTAAACGAAGCACATGCAAATTTTGCAATTCAAGTTACACCCAAGATCGAACATATCGGCGAGCTGATAAAATTGACTGGCAACACAACTTTCTCAGCAAAAGATACTGCAATTGACAGTTTAATAATTCGAACCAAAAACATTATTACTTCTGCACTCGAAATGGATGATTATGCGGAGACCGATGGAAAAGTAATTCCTTAGAGCACCCAAATTTATAATAAAAAAGGCGACCGGCGGTGAAGCGCGGTCGCTTTTCGTTTACTTTTACTTACCCCGTGTCTTTAGACCGGGAGAGTTGGAACCCTTCCGATCTTGCGCCTTCTTGCACTTTGCCACTTGATTTTTCGAATGCATCTTGGCGCAGTGAATGCACAGAACTTTAGCAGATTGGATGTGCTTGGCCATCTATCCTCCTGCCACATGATACCAACGCCTTTTCAAGAACCTATTTCTTCTTTTTTCTTTCTCATCACTCTTCCTGCAGTACTCTGTGAACGTGAAGCCGTATATTGCCATGTACTCCTCGTCCTTTCTTCTCATATAGGACTTGTATGATTCGCCTCTTGTTGACAGGACATGCATAGTAAAAGCAATTCCAATCGCCAGTATTGCTGCTGCAATACACCAGATAAAAATTGCTCCTCCCCATCGAATAGCTTCCAGGTCTTGCTCCGTTCCAGAGTAGGCAAGGAGAGTTAAAACTGTGCTGTTCCTCCTCCTGCTAAACGTGGTTCCTGGCGTACTTCCCGTCAGGCTTGAAGATCTCGTACTTATGAAGATCCGCAAGAACCTCAGCCATTTTTGATTCCGGCTCAGTGATGACGATCTTCGTACTTTCCGAAGAAGACCGCCTCTCCATCTCCAAAGAGAATCTTTGGACAGCATCCTCGCCAAAAACCCAGCCAGCATACAGACGGATGGAAAAGCCGTTGAACTTCCCTCGGATGTCGTAGCAGTACGGCCAATCCGGAATAGTGTTGCCGTTAGCTACACTGACTCCATTCTCCTTCAGCACTTGGATCACATCCAGCTGGCTCAAGGCACCTGCCGGCAAAAATGCCCGACCCAATCTCTGAAAGCTGTGAAGACAAGAATCGACCATCTTCTTTCTCTGGGCGACCATCCTGCAACCAGCAATGCCCATAGCAATTATCGCTATCAAGCCAAATAATTGAAGACCATACAACAAAAATTCTTTCATACTTTCCTCCTTAGTTGTCAACCACCAACTTCAACAAACAAATTTTTCTTTTCTTTGAACCCACTGAAAGTGGGGCAGAAATTTGTTTACTAAAGTTGAAGAGGATTTTACAATGTAAAATCCTCGATGTTTCAGCTTCCACATGGCCGCCTCCTAGTCTGTGGGGATACGTCGATCCCGTTTACGGTCGTAGCCCTTTGCGCCTCTCTTTGTATCAAGACGCTGAGTAGGCTTCGAGCCAACCAAGTCGCGGGCGATTTCCCGCATTATTCGATGCGGGTCATACTCACGCTTCCTCTTTTTTTCTGCTTGCCGACGCTTCTGTCGGCTACTCAATCTTGCTAACATTTTGGCCTCCTCTCCAAATGTTATTTATCCATCTAGAGCCCCAATTCAGCATCAGGGCTCGCAATTGATAAACAATTTTATCTATACTATATTTACTTAGCAAGACAAGCATTGTCGCCAAGTAAATTATAGATTATTATAGCAAACTTTTTACAATCTGTCAACCCCAATCAACATTCAACTCCCCAAAACGGCAATTCTATTGTAAATTTAGTAAACAAAAACTGTTATAAACAATAACACAAGGTTCAATTTACCCTTTTGCGCTTTTGCGAATTTTGTGTTTTCGCGTTTACAGGCTTGACAAATAATAAAATGTTTGTTATACTTGTTTGTTAATTAATGTTATCCCATTTGGGAAAATAGTTAACGGGTTCAAGGAGGTCCACATGCTCACAAAACTCCATGCTCTTTCAGGAAAATGTGAAACGCTGCAAATGAGTGCCAGAAAAGTGTATTATTGTTCTACGCGGCCCCATTCATCGAGCCGAGTCAGAACTGTCCATATTCCGCTACCAACAAGCAGCATGGGCGGAGTGTTTGGCGGAAGCGGATTCAGCGCGCCACATTCTACTCGCGGCGAAACAATCGACACAGCAAAACGCCCGACTCAGCTGATTCTCTAGCTGATCATCCATCAAGGGCGATGAAATAAGACAGACGAAAACCCTCGCAGCGCGGGGGTTATTATAATTTAAAAAATTTATTCTAATTCCTGCCCAGTTGCCCAAAACATATTAAACAAAGCCAAAAAACTGTGATAAAATAATTTATCTTCAATCAGCACTGCTGTACTTTGCCGTGCCTCAAGAATTGGCTTGTTAATTAAAACTCGATTGGAATACATTGTTATTTCGATTTGAAAATCATCAAGATGAAAATATTTCGTACTGATATTTTTCAATTTTTTATATAAATCTTCTGTGTTTTTTTCCATTGCAAAAACAATTTTGTAATCCCCAATTTTTTTGGTCACTTTTTCAAATGTTTCATTCGGTGCATCCAATCGAGGCATAATAGAATAGACGTTTTCCGGTTTTTTCTTCATCATTTCATCAAGAAAAAACTCAAAACCGGCTTTGTTGTCAATAAATCTAACTCTTGGCCGGTCAGTTTTCACATTGTATATTGCCTCTAAGTCCGGAAGTAAACTGGTGATTCTTTTTTCAAGTTTTTCAACCTTGTTTTTTTTATTTTCCAAAATCTCCAAAAGTCTCTGTGGCTTTTCCGCCACTACCAATGTTTTCTTACCTCGCTCAATCAAATTTATCAGTCCATGCTTGATCAAAGCCTCAACTTGAATGTATGTTGTAGCCCGATTAACTCCAGATTTTTTTGAAAGATCCTGAATTGTTGAAATTCCCAATTCCAAGGCAGCCAGATAGACTCTGGTTTCTTTTTCTGATAAACCGAAATTTTGTAAAACCTTATGCAACATATCTTAATCTCCGCGTTAATCCGCGTTAGATCCGCGTCAATCCGCGCCTACTAAAAGTCTTCTGCTATACCCCAAAGGGCGTGAAATAATAAAGTTAAAGTTTGAGAAAATAATTTATCGGAAATTACCATCCAAGATCCATTGCCGGCAATGTAAACATTACAGTCGGAAATAAGCACTTCTGAAAGAAAATTAAATTTAGCTTCAGGAAGGAATTTCAATTTAAGCTTTTCATGACCAATGAACGGATGGACTTTTCTGTCCAAAATCTTATTTTTGGAAATATATAAAATTCTGAACTTTTGTACTGAATCCAATATAGCTTGAATATGATTGCGATTGATATGCTCGCTAAATAGATCATGGTTAAAAATATTATACACTTCACTTGACCGCTGATTTTGAATTTCCCGACGTACGTAATCCAAATCATTTTTGTCGGTATAACTGTAATAGCGAACTGACGGCCTGTTTTTTGCTAAATTATAAATTGATTCCAACTCCGGCATTATTTTGTCCAATGTCTGCCGCCGTCTTTGAATTTCCTTTTCCTGCTGTTCATAAATATATTTCAGTTTTTCCGGTTTTTCAGCTACATAAAAAACTTTCCCATTCTTTTCCACCACATTAATCAAACCTCTGGCGATTAAATTTTTAACATGAGTATAAGTCGTTGTTCTGTTTATTCCGGACTTCTGGGCTATTTCATGAACCGATGCATAGCCGAGCTGTAATGCGGAAACAAAAACCTCTGCCTCCTTGTCTGTCAATCCTATTGCAAGTAATTCCTGAGTTAATGCCATATTTATAGTCTAGAGTCTAGAGTCAAAAATCAACTAGTCAATAGCTATTCGATAAACTCTAGACTATTGACTCAAGACTTTTGACTTTTCCTCCTATTTAAATGTTAGCACTTATTGACAACATTTCAAACTATTTATCCACAGTTTTGAGAATAAATGTCAAGGTCTTCCAACAATTTACTTATGAATAACTATCCTAGAGCGAAAAAAATAAGTCAGAGAATGCAAACATATTTTATTGTTTTTTTATAAAATAATGCAGGGTGCCCGTTTTATATATTTGACAAAATAAACAAAAAGTTTTCCCCAGAAACTATTTCTTTTGTATTTTTAATTCTTTACAATTAAAGTAGGAGGATTGTTCCTCAAAATAAATTGCTCATTTCATACCCTTTATCATTTCCTTTGAAGACCCCGCGTTGCGGGATCCTAACCTCTCATCTACATACAGGAGGAAAAAAGATGAGACCGCCGTACAAGCCAGTGTCGAGAGAAGATGCACAAGCAGCGTTAACTACGTTTCTGCTTGCCAAAACCTGCCAAGACGTTCAGGAGATAAAAACTGAACTTGGCAAACTGAAAATTACGTGCGTTGTTCCGGAGTGCGGCCAAGCCGATTCTCCGGAAAAAATCAAATGCGGGCCCGGAGGCCTTGCAAATAAAGATCAAAAAATCATGTGCGGCCCCGGAGGGCTTTGTGTCACACCTGAACCGGTTGAAGGCAGACGACCCGAATCGGCCAACCAGCCAACGATAGAGATCTTCTCTAACCTTTCAAAAGAAGAAGTCCGTAAAATGGCAGAAAGAGATGTCATGTTCTATGAAATGTTTTCCCGGTTAGCGGGGTTAGTAGAGAATTTTGTAAATGCTAAGCCGATGACTGAAGCCAATCAGATTTGACTATCACCATGAAACGGAGGCCGACATGGCTAAAGACATGGAATTTTAAGGCCCTGTTATACACTATGTAACAGGGCTTCTTTTTTTAAATGAAAAATGTAAAACCACAATTAAAATTAAAAAATTAAAATATCAAACCACAATACTAAGCAACCGGCCTTTTACATAAATAACTTTCTTTGGTTTTTTTCCTTCTAGGAATTTCTGTACTTTTTCGCTGTCCAAAGCAAGTTTTTTTAGCTCCGCTTCTGAAATATCTGCTGAAACTGAAAGTTTATCGCGAATTTTTCCATTAACTTGCACCGGAATTTCAATTTGTTCAGAGGCAACCTTTGATTTATCAAATGACGGCCAAGATTGTTCAGCTACACTTCCCTTTTCTCCAAGTGCTGAAAATAATTCTTCAGCCAAATGCGGAGCAAATGGACTTAATAAAATTATAAACTTTTCAAAAGTCTCTTTTGTACATCCCGTTTCCTGAATTTTATTTACAAAAATCATCATTGCTGAAACCGCAGTATTAAAATGCATTTTATCAATATCTTCGGTAACTTTTTGAATTGTTTTGTGTAGTAGCGCAACAACCTCTTTGCTATCTTGTTTATTTTGTTTGTCTCGTGAGGCCCAAACCTTGTCCAAAAACTTTTTCACACCTCGTAATCCATTCGTATCCCAAGAAACGGGCTGATCATATGGACCCATAAACATTTCGTAAATTCGAAGGGTATCAGCCCCATATTCGTTTACAATTTCATCTGGATTAATTACATTGCCGCGAGACTTACTCATTTTCTGATTATCAGGTGCCAAAATCATACCGTGTGAAACACGCCGCTGATATGGCTCTGATGTCGGAACTAATCCCTGATCATACAAAAACTTGTGCCAGAACCTCGAATACAACAAATGCAAAGTGGTGTGCTCCATTCCACCGTTATATAAATCAACTGGAGTCCAGTATTTTAGTTTGTCCATATCGGCGAACTGCTCAGTATTCTTTGGATCTATATATCGCAAGAAATACCAGCTCGATCCTGCCCAATTCGGCATAGTGTCAGTTTCCCGTCTGGCCTTCCCCTTACATTTCG
Organism: Candidatus Kuenenbacteria bacterium; assembly: GCA_013202715.1. GTDB lineage: Bacteria > Patescibacteriota > Patescibacteriia > UBA11705 > JABHMO01 > JABMRF01. Next base: position 25,690 of record JABMRF010000053.1, on the reverse strand, counting down.
GGCAAGTTGTTTTTACCCAATCTTCGATTGACGCGAGTGGTGACTCGCCGGTATCGGTTGGTAGATATTTTTCAACCATTGGTAATTCGAGAGGAAGATCTTCTTCTTTTAATGGGACCCATCCGCAAACTTCGCAGTAAACCATAGGAATCGGCTCACCCCAATAATGCTGTCTGGAAAAAACCCAATCGCGCAAGTGATAATTAGTAGCCTTTTTTCCAAGATTTTGTTTATCAAGCCATTTAGTGATGTTTTCAATGCATTCACCAACATTCATGCCATCATATTTTCCAGAATTCATCAAATGGCCACCTTGAGTTAGTGCAGTTTCTTCAAGTATTTGTTGCCAAACAAACTTTTGATGGGGTGGAACAAGTTTGCCCTCGACTTCATCTTCTTTTACCCAGTATAGAGTGTGAATTTTCTGTTCTTTTTCAGGAATTTCTTTTTGCTTGTCTAAATTTTCAACTTCAAACAAAAAGGCATGCGCTTTCGCGTGGCGGTTTTCTTTTTTATGTGAAGCGCAATATTTTGCTTCAGTTATCCAGTTTGATTTTTTTATTAAAGTAACATTTTCTAAACCGGCTTCCTCAGCCAGCTCTTTTCTGGCCGCTTTTTCAGGATCCTCGCCATCATCGATTCCGCCCATTACAGTTGTGGTGATTCCGTCCAAAGTTCCGTGCCAATCAAGGAGTGCATACTTTTTTGTTTTTTTATCACGAACAAAAGCCAAAACCGTATCTCGACAAACCTCGTCAAAACCTTCCTGAGGTGGATTGATATCATCAATAAACATCGGTGAGATAACTTGCTCAATTTCAAGCTTGTATTTATTCGCAAATTCAAAATCACGCTGATCATGCGCTGGAACGGCCATGATCGCGCCATAACCATACGAAGCTAATACATAATCTGCAATCCAGATTGGGATTTTCTTTTTATTGACCGGATTAATTGCGTACGCGCCAGTAAATACGCCAGTTTTTTCTTTTTGAAGTTCGGTACGTTCTAAATCTGATTTTTTTCCGGCTTGTTCCTGATATTTGATGACCTCTTTTTCTTGTTTTGAAGTGGTAATCTTGTTCACAAGTTCATGTTCAGGTGACAAGACCATAAATGTGGCGCCAAACAAGGTATCGGGACGTGTTGTAAACACTTTAATCCTGTCATCAAAGTCTTTTACTTCGAAGTCAATGTCTGATCCCTCTGAACGGCCAATCCAATTGATTTGTTGAGTTTTTATTTTATCTAAATAATCCACCGTTTCCAAATCTTCAATTAACCGATCCGCATATTCAGTGATTTTCAGCATCCACTGTTCCATTTCCTTTTTTTCAGCCTCAGCATCACAGCGTTCGCATTTGCCGTCAACAACTTCTTCATTAGCCAATCCAATTTTACAGCTTGGGCACCAGTTGATCGGCATTTTCTTTTTATAAGCTAACCCTTTTTTATATAATTGTAAAAATATCCATTGTGTCCATTTATAATATTCAGGATCAGTAGTATTAATTTCCCTGTCCCAATCAAAACTTATGCCCAAACTCTGAATTTGATTTTTGTAAACCTTAACATTTTCCTCAGTAACCTTTTTCGGATGCTTACCAGTTTTTATCGCATAGTTCTCTGCCGGCAATCCAAAAGCGTCCCAACCTATCGGGTATAAAACATTGAATCCCTGTATCCTTTTTTTCCGAGCCATAATATCTAGCGCGGTATAGCTTCGCACATGGCCGACATGAAGTCCCTCACCAGATGGATATGGAAATTCAACCAGATAGTAATATTTTTCTTTTTTATTTCCATCTTCAGCTCGAAACGGCTTATTCTTTTCCCAAAACTTCTGCCACTTCTTTTCGACTTTCTTGTAATCGTATTTTTTCATATAGTCACGAATTTCGCGAATTGTCGCGAATTAACGCGAATATGGCCTACAAGTTATTTTTCTAATTCGAGGCTATTCGCGCAGATTCGCGCAATTCGTGATTTATACATATATTCTACCGCAATTTAACAAATATTTCAAGCAAAAAAAACAGGCTCATGTAAAGACATGAGCCTGGATGTTCACTTCAAACGACTACTCAGTCGCCGAAATGTTGCAGCCGCAGCCGCCCGGGTCATACCCGCCACCACCGCCGGCGTTGACCGTACCGGCCAGCATCATCACTGCGAACAGAACTGAAAAGAACAACACGTGACGTTTCTTCATCCTTTACCTCCAGGTTGAGTTAACTAAGTTAATTGAGTTAATTAAGTTGACTGTCTACTTGATCCTGGACCAGCCCGCTACCGGCGCATAGTACTTATTCAAAATATGCCACCCACCGCCTTCGACTCGAAGTGGTAGACAATCTTTCACAACCGGCTCGTTGTCTCGATAGTAATTCTGCTGTATAAAACAGACTTCCAAATTGCTAACCGAAATGACGAGTGCAGCATGACCGACCTTGCCGTCATTATTTCCGACGTCAAAGACGAGGATGTCGTGCACGGCCGGCTTAACTTTGCTACCGTTGGAATAGGCCTTCAGCCCTTTTGCTTTGCTCGAAGCCTGCCAGAAATACGAATCCGCGTGGCCCGTACCCTGCATATTTTTATGGCCAAGTATTTCTGCATAGAATCGATTGATGAGCTCTACACATTGATACTTCTGACCATACCCGGTTCGCTCTTTTGTCTCGTAAACATGAGCAAAGATCGGGATATGCCGGTAATAGGCAAGTACCGTTCCCTGTTCCAATGGATGGATATAGGGTAACTCAACAAGCTCACCGGTGATCTTCATCACTTCTGGAAACTGGTCATACCCGCCGGTAGTGTTTCGAAACCAAACCATTCCAGTATCAAGGTAGTACTCCATGAAGTCCGGTCCGTTGTTCAACCAATGCCGAATCTTGGAAAACGGCAAACTGTTGTTGACCAGAATCATTTTATCACCTTTTTCTGGCAACACAATACCCTTCAACTCCCAGATGTAGACCAGATCAAATTCGCTGGGCAAATCCTGGACCGGCTCAATCTGGTACGGATTCTCATCCAAACGATTTGGCCGATGTACCAGGTGATATGCCCAGCGTTTGTTATCTTCAATCGGGAGCAACCAGGCCAAATGACTATTCAGACCGATTCCGTCCTCCAGGATTTCTTCATCATGAACTGTATTATGGTAGTGGTATCCAACCACATACATTTTGCTCGGGTCAAGAATGCTGTCCAACCAAAAATTCCTGTCAAAGTTTTCCACGATCCGGCGTGTGCCGTCTTCGTTTGTTTCAATGGAAAAATCCTTTGACCGGTCGTAGACCGTTTTGGCAATGACCTGATCGTTGGTTTTCGAAAACCGCCAGGCTGCGCCACACTTCAGCAACTCTTTTCCAACTGTGAAGTTAATCGCGTTGCAAACTGCTGCACTGCACACTTCATCGTCCAGCATTGACTGCGGAACGAAGTTCGGTGTGTTTTCTGGTGACTCCACCATGGCCTGCATCAGACCGCGAATTTCAGCAGGAGTGCGCTCTTGCACTTTGTTCTGCCATTCCCGATTGGTTGAACTGCGTCCCAGCAAATACAAAGCCAAAAATCCCAAAATCACAACCGCAATTATTGCGGCTGCAACCATCGATAAGATGGTCATCGCTTTCTTCATTTCTTCCTCCAAATGTGTAATTTTCAATTAACAATTTTACTTCGCAGTATAACACATATTATAAATTATGTCAAGTTTAAGCTAAGTTTAGTAAAAAAAATACCACCCAGGTTCGAGTGGTTATGATTTGTGATTCTCATGTTCTTTGTTGATATTTAACCAATATATCGCTCTTTCATTAGACAAAAAAATTTGCAGGTGATACCATATTATATATATTAGCAAAATAAATTAACTTCAAAAATATGGAAACATTCCCACAAGTAGAAGCAAATGAAGATGGTAACCTTTTAGCAGAAGTTCAAAAGGAATTAAGCAGAGATAAGCCCGAGCCTGAAGTAGAAAAGATAACAAAAAAAGATAAAAAGCTTGTTGATCAAATACGCAAACTTTTACCACCCGAAGCAAGGCTTGAAATTACCCAAGCGCTGAAGAACAATATCGCACTAATCAAAGAACTCGGTGGGCATTTAAAAGGTGGATTTGATTTTAAAAACATGAACAAAAAGAAAGCCCTCGCACTGGGTGCATACTTAATGGTTTCTTTTGGCAGTTCAGCCGCGTTTGGAGCAGAAGCGGAGCATTCTTCAGAAGGAGGAGAAGATAGTTTTGAGCTCAATTCTACACAAGGATTGCAATATTTCAAGACGGCCCTAATAGAGCGTGTTGATGCCATGAAACCAGTATTAGATTCCGTTGATAATGGAAAAATTTTCATAGAAGAAGCAATTGCAACATATAAGGATATGTCTGCAAAGGGAGCATCAAAAATAATGTTGGACACAGCTTTAGATCAAATGCAAAATGCTACTATTGAACTGCAAGATGCCGACGCAGACGAAGATCTTATTAGGCAGACCTTGCATGACATTGGAGAAATTTACTCCGGAGATGTAGAATCTGACAAAGCAGAATTAGAAAAACAAAATGAAGAACTGGCGGAACCGGTAAATGTCGAAAAACCAGTTGCCCAAGAACTGGAGTTCAATGAAAAATATTCTGCTTATGAAAAAACACAAATACAGGAATATTATGACTTTTCAGTTGAAATAATTGATGAAATGGAGGATGAGTTAAATTCATACAAGCTAAAGTATGGAAATAAACCAAATTATCCGGAATTTGAAAAAGTTGTTATGGAAAGAATCAGTACAGACACCCAAAGATTAAATAGATTAGCAGACAACGTTAAAGCAGGTGAAGCAGACGTCAAAGCATATGTTGTTGGAACTAAAGACGCCGAACTGGTCGCAGAGTCAATCTTGCTGTTGGTTGACAGCCAAGTGAGATTAAGAACTATTCAAGAGAGGGGGGATGATGCATTTGCAGAGATGTAATCAAATAATAAATATTAAACTCCCCCAGTTCAGTCCTGGGGGAGTTTTTTTTATAAAAACATCAAATCAAAATAGTTTCGCTTTCATCGGTTCAAAAGTCTTGCGGTGAATCTCGCACGGACCGTATTGGGTAATTCTCTCAATATGAAATTTGGTGCCATAGCCTTTGTGTTGTTCAAAGCCGTAACCCGGATATTTAATGTCAAAAGCGCACATCATCCTATCGCGAAAAACTTTTGCAATGATTGAAGCGGCCGCAACTGAAATAATTTTTTTGTCACCACTTTTGATAAGCTCAAACGGAGTTTCAAAATAAACCCTAGCCATGTAATCCGATAAAATATAATCCGGTTTTATCTGTAAATGTTTCCACGCCCGCTTCATAGCAATTTTATTTGCAAAAGCCAGACCATGCTTATCAAGCTCATCACTTGAAACAACTCCGATTGCCCAGGATTTTGCATTGGCCAGGATTATTTCAAAGGCCTCATCTCTTTTCTTGGCGCTGAGCATCTTTGAATCTTTTACAATTTCAAAACTGTCAATTTTTTCAGGATCCAAAATCACTGCCGCGGAAATTAGAGGCCCAGCCAGTGGTCCGCGACCGGCTTCGTCGATTCCGCAAACGAATTTGTAACCGCGGTCGATTAGGTTTTGTTCGTATTTATAATCCATAATACTTTTTCTATAATACATAATACATTCTTAATCCTATCACATTTTTTCCTATCACAAAAGCCCCCTCTCGGGGGCTCTGCTTGTATCTAGAATAATTTAGCTCATGTGCTTTGAAACAAGTTTTGTCATTTCAAACATGTTAACTTCTTTTTTACCACCAAACAATGGTAGTAACTTTTCATCAGCAATAATGTTTCGTCGATTCTTTGGGTTCTGAAGATCATGCTTCTTGATGTAAACCCAAATTTTCTTTACAACTTCGAATCGAGGGATTGGACCTTTTCCAACCACTGCTTCTAACTCTGGAGTTAACTTTAATGGCTTTTTAAGAGCCGGGTTCAATTTTCTTGGCATAAGGTTTTTTAGATTATTAGTTTCTTATGTATCTATAGTATAGCATAGCTTATTCAATCTCTCAAGAGCAACAGCAAAAGCCGCTGTTCGGAGGTCAATTTGTTTTTCTATACTAAGTTGCCAGATTGTTTCAAATGCTGGGACAATAATCTCCTTTAATTTATTCAGAACCTGTTCTTCTGTCCAACTTTCCCCTGACAAATTTTGCTGCCACTCAAAGTAACTAACTGTAACGCCTCCACCATTAGCCAGCACATCAGGCACAGATTTTACTCCATTTTTAGCCAAAATGTCATCCGCCTCAGGAGTGACCGGGCCATTTGCAAGTTCAATGATATATTTTGCTTTAACGTTCTCTGCATTCTCTCCTGTAATAACGTTCTCCAGCGCGGCCGGAACCAAAACATCGACATTTAGCTCTAACAATTCCGCATTTTCTATCTCCTTTATCCCCTCTATCCCCTTGATCCCCCCTGTGGATTTCTTTTGCTCAACAACCTTTTTAATGTCTAATCCTTCCGGATTGTAAATACCTCCCTTGGAATCTGAAACAGCCACAACTCTGTAGCCAGCCTCAGAGCAAAGCTCTGCCATAGTCATACCGGCGTTACCAAACCCTTGGATTGCCACAGTTGGAACTGATAAATTTTGATTTTCTATAATCTTTTGCAAAATATAAAAGCCACCCATTGCCGTTGCGCGATCACGGCCCTTGCTTCCGCCTTGGTCAAGCGCCTTTCCGGTAATAACCGCTTCAAATTCTTTTTCTTGTTTTTCCTTCAAATCGCAACCACTTTCTTTAATTATATTTTTTCGATATTCGATAAATGATTCTTTCACCCAATTCATAATTTTCGAATTGGTATAAACATCCGGAGCTGGTACATCAACTCTCGGTCCAATATTGGGCGCCAAGACTTTGCCAAATTCGCGACTGAGTCTTTCCAGTTCACCTTCGCTTAATTCTTTTGGATTAACTGTAACTCCGCCCTTTCCGCCACCCATTGGAATTCCGGCCACTGCGCATTTGATAGTCATCCAAAAAGCCAGAGCTTTTACTTCATCGAGATCAACTGTTGGATAATATCGAAGTCCGCCTTTGTAAGGGCCGGCCCAATTGTTGTGCTGAACTCGATAGCCCTCAAATATTTTCAAACTACCATCGTCCATCTTTACTGGAACTTTAACTTGAAGGATTCGATCCGGCGTTTTTAATAAAGCCAAAACCTTATTATCTAAATTAATAACTTGAGCAGCTTTTTCTAATTGTTTGATTGCATTTTTAAATGGATTGTTCATAAATTTTATCTTTTCTTGGCTCTGTCGGAAAAAACATCGCCAATCTCCTTTCCTTTTTTGCGAGCAATGTAAACTGCCGCGCTCATGGCCGCCTTGGCTCCATCGCCAGCTGAAATTACGGCTTGTTTAAATGGAGTATCAGTAACATCTCCGGCGGCAAAAATTCCATCAGCTTTAGTTTTGCCTTCATTATCAACAACAACAAATCCGCGCTCGCTCACTTCAACCAAATCTGATAATCCTTTAATCCGGCCGACCTGACTTTCCCAGCCGATTTCAATAAACACGCCGTCCAATTCCAGTTCGCTTTTTTCCTGGGTTTGATTATTTACAAGTTTCACTTTTTCAAGTTTATTTGACCCGACAAATTCCTCAACTTCCGTAAAATCCATAATTTCAACATTTTCTTTTGCCTTGACTGACTCAATCAAAACATCCTCTGCTCGATAAACATCGCGTCGAGCAAACATATAAACTTTTTCCGCTAAGCCAGCCAAATATTCAACTGCGTCAAACGCAGAATTTCCACCTCCAACAACGGCAACCCTTTTTCCTCTAAATAATGGTCCATCACAAGTCGCGCAGTAAGCAACACCTTTGCCGGTTAATTCTTTTTCACCGGGGACACCAATCTGTCGCTGTTTTAGTCCGAAAGCAAGTATTACAACTTCAGATTCAAACTCGTCATCTTTTGTTTTTACAAGATAGCCAGAACCTTTCTTTTGAATTTCTGTCACTTCGGCAAATTTAATTTCCGCGCCGGATTTTTCAGCGTGTTCTTTGAACTTCATTGCTAGCTCCGGCCCTTTGATCGACAACGTTCCCGGAAAATTCTCCACTTCAGTTGTAATGGCCAGCTGGCCACCAACATCTTTGGATAAAATAATTGTTTTTAACTCTCGTCGGCCGGTATAAATCCCTGCTGATAATCCAGCACAGGCACCACCGATAATGATTACATCGTACATATTTATGGAAATTTGGGTAGAGACCAGTGATTTTTAAACCGTAGCTTCAACCCGAGTTTCAAGTTTCTAGTTTCTTATTTCATTAACGCTTCTAATTTTTCCTTGAGCACATCTTTATTTTGTAAACCACTCAAAGTTTCCTTTGGTTCACCTTTCACAAAGATAATTAAAGTTGGAATACTCATTACTCCATATTTTTGAGCGGTCTGATTACTTTCGTCAACATTAAGCTTACCAATTTTAACTGGCTTATCTTTCAACTCTCCAGCAAGCTCATCAATAATCGGTCCCTGCATCTGACATGGTCCGCACCAAGGCGCATGAAAATCAACTAATACCGGGCCTTCTTCGTATTTAAGAACCTCGGCTTCAAAATTATTATCATTTAATTCCATATTACTGATTATAATACCTGATGTACTGATTTGTACTGATATACTGAATCATACTATCAGGTATATCATGTAAAAATCAGGTAAATCATGTATTAACAATTATTTATTACTTTTTAACCAATAACGCAAAATATGCCTCATAAATTCACTTTTTGAGACAAATCTGTGTTTTTTCATTTGTTTTTCAACCTCTTTGCACATTTCCTCAGGCAAAGATAAAGTTACAACACAACGCATACTAATGAAAACAAGAAAGCAAAAAATCAATAAAGCAATTGCTTAAATTATTTCTTTGACCCTTGCTCCGTGCCCTTTGCTCTTCCGCCAAAAACTGGCGGTGTAAGACAATGTAATACAATTTTATCATGTTAAAGAAAACTGTCAAGCAACTTTTTCCACAACAAAAATTCCTCCCGTGATACGGGAGGATACTGTTTTATTTTCGATAGAAAGCCTTTTCGTCTCGCATCGCAATATATTCTCTGCGAAGTCGCAGTACCAGCTGGTTTTCGTAGCTTGGCAGTCTTAGCACTTGCTCCAGATCCGGCATCGCTTGCATTATTTCGACGGCCCTTTGAGCGCGTCGATTATGACCTTTCACAACCGGACCACACAAAGACTGACAGATTGGCATGGGCAAAGTTTTAAGTTTGCTCAAGTCCAACTTTTCACCAACCTTGCCGAGAACAACGGCCGACTCCGGATGTCTTTCCGCGTAATCGGACATATAACCGCACGGATAGATCAAACGCTCATGTCCTGACACGTAAAGTGAAGTGTGAGAGCTGTAGCAACACTCCGGCAAAATACCGTAAACGCCATCTTCAGGATTTCCTTCCAATATTTCCTGCAATTTTCGGCCGGCAACATCAAAACCATAACTATGCAACTGCACAAGCAGACGAGGAAGCAGTTCTCCTTTGAAATAATCAACATCCTCTTCACTTAAATACAGATCCGCATATTCCTTGATCGGGAAAAAATCCAGTCGATCAATTTCATCACCGAAAATATCCCCGAGCATCTGAATCATTTCCGACAGTTGCCGAAAATTTTGCCGAAAAAAAACCATTGATACAATCAATTCAAATTCCTGACGCGATTCACGCTTTTTCTCACAAATCAATTTTAACGCTCTATACTGTGCGACAAAAGAACCCGGCACACCACGCCATTTGTCATGTGACGCTGCATCAGGACCGTAAAAAGCGGTTGTGAGACGTTTGAGGCCCGCCTCAAGCAACATCTCCACCTTTCTCCCATCAAGATCATGACAGTTTGAAAACAAGGTGGGATAAAGACCGAGAGTCGAGCACAATCGAGTATGCTGCAAAACTCTCAAAAAATGTTCATTAGTCAAAAGAGGCTCTCCACCGGAGATTGAACAGATGACTCTTTGTCTACCATGCTCTGCAAGAATATCTTGGAATTCCTTTTCACTGGTCTTGCAGGATCCCTTGACTTGCTTACAGCTGACACATTTGTAATTACACAGTGTGTCAGGACGTAGTCCAATAAAATCCTTTAACGGCTCTTCACCCAAAAATTTATAGCGCAAATATTGAATCGCAGTTTGATCGCTACCAAGTGGTTTCATTTTTTTCTCCTGTGCCCTTCGGAGCTCTGACAAAGTACAGAGCGAAGAAGGGCCTAATCAATTTGAATTTTCAATTAACATCCATTGATTAATAAGGTTAGCAAAATAGTACTTTTCTGTCAATACAAATAAAAAACCCCCACATTGCGGGGGTATGTTTAGTCAAACGTGACGTTTACTTTTAAGGTCCCTCAGTCTCTGGAACCACGACAGGTAGTTCAGCCGTCCGGTCCATGTCGTCATCATCATCCGCGCCTGTTCTGTCTTGAGTATTTCCCAAGAGCTCTGAAGGTCGAACAAACTGATTAACTATCTCGTGCCGCCACCTTCTTTGTAAACAACGGTGCAGTACCGTCCCTGATCTTTGCCGAAATGCATTGCCACTTCCGCCTTTTTGACCAGATTTTCTCGATCTACTTTGCGCTGATACATACAGATACCGATTGTGGCCGTGACTCTGATTTCTTCTTTGCCATTTTCAGCAAAATTTTCCGCTGTAAGTCTTTGGGAAATTTCACGAGCCTTTTGAACCGCTACTTTGAGCGGGCACTTGGGAAGAAGAATGGCGAATCGTTGCCCATCGTAACGTGAGGCCTTGTCGCAATTACGAATTCGGCTACTGATAATGCGACCGACAAATTTCAAAATATGATCACCAAAGGCCCTACCGTGAACTTCATTGATCTGACAGAACTGATCCATGTCCAAAACCAGCAGGGCGGCCGGGACGGTTACTACATCTGAACCAGGATCATCTTGATTAAAGTTATCTCTGATAACCTGAGCGTATGCAGAATCAAAAACGGCCAGCGGTGCCAATCCGGTCAGCTCATCGACTGCAAAGTCCTTCAGTTTTTCCATCAGCTGGAGAACCAATGCTTCCTGCCGTTTGATTTTGTCTGTCAGATGATCATTTTGTCCATTCAAAAACTCAAATGATTTTCGTGCTTCTTCCAATTGTATGCTCAAAACACGAATGTGTCCTTCAGCGTCCTTGTAAAGTCGGTAATAATCAATTGTCTGCGTCTCAGATGCTGATTTTCTTTCCACCATTCTAGCCTCCTGTGTTTGAAAAGGACATTATTTGATTACATAAAACCTTAACAAAAAAACAAACCCTTGTCAAGGACCTCGAGCTTGCCTACGATAGGCAAAGCCGAGAGGTCAAGAGTCCGCCTTTGATAACAAAAATTACCATTGATTATTTATAATAGTGTTTGAATTTGCTCATCTTCCTGATAAACATCCAGAGTATCACCAATTTCAATTAGTGGTTGACCAACAATACTAACGCCACATTCTTGGCCTTTGTCACAATCTTTTACTTCTTCCTTTCCAACTTGAAGTGCGGTTACTTTTCCAGAAGTAATAAATTCTTCACCGCGAAAAACTGCTACCTTTGTGCCAGCCTCTACTATTCCGGTAGTAACTTTTCCGCCTACTATTTGCATGTCTTTTGATTTTTTAAATAAAGCCAGCACTTCTATTTTCCCTAAACTTCTTCGAATCATTTCCGGTTTAAATAAATCCTTTAGTCTTTTCTTAACATCGTCAATCAATTCGTAAATAATTTTGTAAGTTGAGACGGCTACGCCCTTGTCACGTGCCAAAAAATTTGACGCAGGAGATGCAATAACATTAAATCCGTACAAAACTGAGCCTGTGGCTTCTGCGCTCAAGACATCGCTCTCAGATACACTTCCGAGGCCCTTGGAAACAATATTGATTTTAATGTCTGCAGTTTCAATCTTTTTTAATGACTCGATAATAGCTTCCTGAGAGCCAAGAACATCTGTTCTTAAAATAATATTCAATTTAACGATTTTTTTATTTTCTTCAGCATTTTCATCAGCTGCGCCCTGTTTAATAAATGTTTCTTCTTTTTCCATTCGGTAAGTTTTTGCTTTTTGCGCTTTTTTCGGATCATCCACAGCCTCTAGAATATCTCCAACTTTTGGTGCGACTTTCAGACCCAAAATCTTAGCTGGTACTGCCGGCCCTGCAGTTGTCAGTGTTTCGTTTTTATAATTTCTCATCATTCTAATTTTTCCGTACAAAACTCCGTCAACTACAAGATAATCGCCAACTCGTAGAGTTCCGTTTCGAACGAGTACTGTTGCTACCGGTCCTTCGCCTTTGTCAACACGAGCTTCAATAACACTGCCAAGAAATTCTCCTTCAGGGTTTGCTTGTAATTTTTCTGCTTCCATGTCCGCCATTAACAAAACATTTTCCAAAACTCCATCAATATTTTTATTAAACTTGGCAGAAATTTCTACAAAAATAGTTTTTCCACCCCAGGCTTCAGTCATTAGATTATAATTCGCAAGTTCTTGCTTTACTTTTTCAGGATTGGCATCAGGCAGATCAATTTTATTAACTGCCACCAAAATCGGTACACCCGCTTCCTGCGCAATTTTCAAAGCTTCAACAGTCTGTGGTTTAACACCTTCGTTTGCAGCAACAACCAAAATTGCAATGTCGGCAACTTTTGCACCACGAGATCTCATCGCGGTAAAAGCTTCGTGACCCGGAGTATCAATAAAAGTAATTTTTCTTCCCTTTTTTTCAACCTGATACGCACCAATATGCTGGGTAATCCCACCAGCTTCGCCTGATACAACGTCAGTTTTTCTAATTGCGTCCAAAAGTTTTGTTTTTCCATGATCAACGTGTCCCATAACAACAACAATCGGTGCTCGGTGTTCAAGATTTTCTTTTTTCTCAGAAGCGAGCATGTCGGAAACTTTGTTTGCTTTGTCTGCTTCAACCTTTTCGTCCATATCAATTTCAGTTGCTTCGAAACCGAGCTCGGCCGCTACAATTGCTGCGGTATCAAAATCAATCCTTTGGTTCATTGAAGCCATTACTCCGTTTTTCATTAATTCAGAAATCACAACAGAAACAGGTAAATCCAATAAAACTGAAAAATCTTTTACAGTTAATATACCTGGCACATTCACTTTTTTATCTAGAATGACTTGGCCTTTTTCGTCTTTTTTGGTTAGCGCTTCATAAGCAGTTTTTTTTCTTTCACGATCCTGAAATTCGCGCCATGATCTGATAATTCTGCTGGCTAATTTATCATCAATTTTAATCGCTTTTTGGCCAATATCAAAACCAAGATCTGGCAGTTGATCGCGCAGCTCTTGTGTATTTACTCTTAATTTTCGGGCAAGTTCAGTTATGTTCATGGGAAAGCGAATTAAGTTAATTGAGTTAATCGAGTTAATTATACTTAAAGCGTAATTACATTCTAGCAAATTTAGATGAAACCGTCAACCTGCTGACGCCAAAACGCTAAAAATGCAAAAACGCAAAAAAGACAGTTCCTGTTTTGCGATTTATGTTAATTTTGCGCTTTTGCGTCTGCAGACTTGACAACTTTTCAGATCCAGTGTAAACTACTCCAAAGGCTGTGCTTTTAGCTTTTTTTCTGATTTTTTCTCTCCTCATCAAGAATTTAGCCTAGAGCGCGGCTTTTTATGTTATAATGTAATCGCAAAACCACGCAAAACATAACGCGAAAGGTTCAATTATTGCTTGGCGTTGTTTAGCGTGCAGTTTGGCGTAGTTTAGCGGAAATAAATATGACCTACTTCTTCATCCTTGGAAATCACCCAGATCTGTCCAAGGCGGAAATTAAAACTAAATTAAATCAATTACAAATAGAGTTTGAGATCGAATCTGATGCAAACGACTTTTTAATTTTGAATATAAAACAAGAAATCGAATCATCTTTTTTAATTAAGCAGTTGGCCGGAACGATTAAGATCGGGGAAATTATTCGAGAGATTTCAAAACCAACACCAGAAATGTTGGCAAAAGAGCTCCCGGAATCAGACACAAAAATGTGTTTCGGAATCAGTCCCTACAATTATCACTTTGATGTGCAAAAAACCGGTTTGCAACTAAAAAAACTTTTAAAGCAAAATAATGTCAAAGCTCGATTTGTTTCCAGCAAAACATACCCTCTAAGCTCTGTAATTGTCCAGAAAAATTTGATTGCCAAGGGTGGAATCGAACTTGTGATTATCAAAGCTGATAAACAAATTTTTCTGGGAAAAACTCTGGCAGTTCAACCCTTTGAACTATTTTCAAAACTTGACTTCGGCCGGCCGGCGCGAGATGACTTTTCTGGCATGATTCCACCGAAGCTAGCCCAGATCATGATCAATCTTTCTGGTACTAATTTCAACCAAGCAATACTGGATCCCTTTTGCGGTTCTGGAACAATCCTTCAGCAGGCCATTTTTCTTGGTCATAAAAATATAACCGGAACCGATGCCAGCAAAAAAGCAATTACTGATTCCAAGGAAAATCTAGCTTGGCTCTCAAGCATTGGCTATAAAAATAATTGCAAAGTATGGCAACAGGACATTCAAAATTTAACACAAAAAGTGACTCCGAATTCGATCAACGCCATTGTAACTGAACCATATCTAGGCCCACCAATCAGAGGCAATGAATCGGAAAACCAATTGGAACACATCATGCGTGAGCTAAAAAAACTTTATCGAGCGGCCTTCAAATCAATGTCGACCGTACTCAAGCAAAGCGGAACAATCATAATTGTGATTCCTTCGATAAAAATCAAAGGCAAATTCTATACTATTGATATGCAGGACCTATTGCCACAGGACCTCGAACTTGATATGAGCTGGCAGTATTCTCGCTCGAATCAGTTTATTGTGCGAAATATTTGTAAGGTCAAGAAGGCTAAAGAAGATTAAGGTAAAATTGAATCACCTAGTCAGGCGCGACGGAGGCGTCGCGCCTGACTGGATACTTTTTAAAAGAAAAACAGAGCTTCGAGATTGAAGCTCTGTTTTGTTGTTAAAAAAAAGAAGAAACCGCCTTTACAGCAGCTTCTTCTTTTTTTTGTTTTTGTCACCCTGAGCAACCTCACGACTCCAAACATTATGAAAAGAGATCGCTGGGTAGCCGAAGGGTTATTTTCCCCTCCCAGTGTGGAGGATATCCTGTATGAAAATGCCAAATGACAAATGCCAAGTTGCAAATTTATTTCTTTGTCTTTGTTTTTTTCGCCACATGTTCATACAATCTCTGAACTTTTGATTTTCCGCCCAAAAGTGCCAGTTCTTCAAATAAGATTGCCCAAGCGCCAAGCTGAAAAGTACTCCACCATGATCCAATCAAAACCATAAAGATAATAAATATGATGCTCATGATAACCATTATAATGGCAGCAGCAATATTGGCTGCGGACATTAAAAAAATGAAGTACAAAAGCATGAATGGAGAAAGCAAAATGAATGTTGCCACAAGAAACAGAATTGCAACAATGATGTTGATTATGAATAGCAGAAAGCCCATTTCCAAATTCAGTAATACATTTTTAGAGAATAAATGCCAGGCCGCTTTTAGTCCGGAGAATGGACCCTTTTTTCGGAGAACAACAAAGGCGGTACCGTATATTGTCAGGAAGTAAATTATTATTCCTAAAATTATAAATATGATAAACGCTAAAACATAGACAAATATATTCAACACAGCGCTTTGGAAAGTTATCAGTGAAGCTAGGTAAGCCAGGAACATTAAAATTCCAAGCAAGACAACCTTGGTAATTACATTTAATTCCAGAATCTGCCAAAACCGTTCCAGTCCGGCATGAAAATTTTCTTTAAAATTAGTTTTCTTTTTTTCATCTCGGCTAATTACGCCACGAATCACACCGCCCTGACCAATAACTCCGAGACTTATTAAAACTGCTAAAAGACACAAAATCAAAAGCATAGCAAAGACATTCATGCCAAGCGCAGCAGGATCGCTATACCAAAGTGCAGAAATATTACTCCAGGAAAACATGCCTAAAATACCCGACTGGGTATACTCACTAAGCGCGTAAAAAACTGAACGGCCTTCTGAGATATTATTAAATCCGCGCAGAAGCGCTTCATATACTCCGCCATTACCAATAAAGGCGGCAAAGAACGCTAAAACCCACAGCCACTTATTTTTCCAGCTGATTGATAGAGCTCTTTTTAAAATTAAACGATAGAATGGAACCATATTTTTGGAAATGCAAAAATTAAAATGTAAAACCACAATCAAAATCCAAAATAAAAATTAATACTAGCTAAAATTTAATTTTGAAATTTCAATTTTAGTATGTGGTTTTGCACTTTGCATTTTACATTTGTGATTATATTATAGCACATTTTTACAAAATATAAAAAATATTGCACAATCATTTATCAACATGCACATTTTACAAAAAAAAAGCCCCAATTTGATTAGGGCTACGTATTTGGGCTATTACAGTTCTTCTTTTATAATTTTATTTACTTTTTTAAAAAACGGATCGTTGTCCGAAAGTAAAAGAACAATAAACTCTTCAATCAAAGCTGGTTTGAGAACTGCGTCACGTGAAAAAACTTTGACAATGCAAAGGAAAAATCCTCGTTCGTCGAGTTTGTCTTCCATCAGCATCCGATGTCTGAGGCGACCAACCATCTCAGGCACATAGACTTTGAACCGTCGCTTGAATGAACTCAACAAATTCTTCCACCAGAAATCTTCCTTTCCCCATTCATCAAGATTTTCCAGGCGCCAAATGATCGGTTCCGTTTTTATTTGCATTATGGACCTCCCAAAAAGGACATTTCGGCTTTGCTCAATGTTCATGTATTTATTAAAGTATTAATATTTCCAAAATCTCGATACATGAACAATTTACATTGCTATTATCTTAGTTTAAGTTGGAGGGTTTGTCAATCTATAAAAAGGGGGCTCCATAGTCTCTTCAGAGTGAAACGGAGAAGAGCTGTGGAGCCCTGTTAGGGGACATTGAAAAATTGCAGTAATTAAGAAGCTCCCCCTACTGGGATCCACAGTGCTTCGCAACTATGGAGCCCTCTTTCAAAGTATAAAAAACTGCCGCGGAGTGGCGACAGGTTTTTGGGCAATGGACAGCGAGAGCATCGTTTCTAAAAACATCAAGTTCTTCGTCCATTTTTTTTTATAATTTATTACTTAATGAACAAGAGAGAAATCGTTTCTTGGAAACAGTCTGCTCATCGTTCATTTTGATCTTACTTTCAATAATCAGACAGAACCTCACTCGTTCAATTTGAACATTGCTGCTTTCGTCTGATTGTAAGGAACCATTCAATTTCAGGGATTAAACAATTGGACTGTCGTTAAAAATAAATTCCAACTCCTTTTATCCCTTCTTTAAAGTTTAAGGGAAATACTTCAAATTGTCAATAGTACGGTCAGGCGAGCCTTCGAAGGCTCGCCTGACCGTGGAAATCTCAGAAAACAAAACAAGCGACTCACAGCCGCTTGTTTTTATTGCTTCGGCTCCCTGCTTCGCGGGCGCCTCGCAATGACATCTATATTAAGTAGATTCTCTCTATTACTTTAATCTTCTTTAACTTCCTTTTTCACTTCACCCTCTTTCTCCTCTTTTTTTTCCTCAACCTCTTCCACTTTCTCAACCTTCACGCCCATAAGTTCAAGAAACTCATCCTTCTCAACCGTCTCATCTTTAAGAAGTTTTTTAACTATCTTGTCCATCTTATCATTATTCTCGTTAATAACTTTTTCCGCAGTCTTTGCAGCTGCTCTAATCATAGAATCAATCTCCGTGTCAATTTCTTCCGCTACTTTCTCGGAATAGTTACGTTGTTCGTGGAGATCACGACCAAGAAAAACCATTTCCTCTTTTTTGCCATAAACGCGTGGAGCCAGGTTGTCACTCATACCGTACTGAGTAATCAGACTACGAGCCAATTGAGTAGCGCGATTAAGATCATTGGAAGCGCCAGTGGTAACTTCACCAAATTCCAGCTTTTCCGCAGTATGTCCCGCTAATAAAACAGCCAGATCATCAATATATTCTGATTTCGCATGCATGTACTTGTCAGTTTCCGGCAAGTTCATGGTATAGCCAGCAGCTCGTCCTCTTGAAATGATAGAAACCTTGTGAACCGGATCTGAGTGAGGAAGGATATGAGAAACAAGCGCGTGTCCAGCTTCGTGAACCGCAGTAATCTTCTTTTCTTCTTTGGAAAGAATATGGCTCTTTCGCTCAGGCCCAAGCATTACCTTTTCAATACTTTCAATCAATTCCGCCTGAGAAACTTTTTTCTTGTCTCTTCGCGCAGTCAAGATTGCAGCTTCATTAAAAAGGTTCGCGAGGTCAGCTCCGGAGAACCCAGGAGTTCGCTCAGCAATCTGCCTCAGATTTATTTCTTTTACAAGTGGTTTTTGCTTTGAGTGGACTTTTAGAATAGACTCTCGATCATTGATGTCCGGTAATTCAAGAATTACGCGCCTATCAAATCGACCAGGTCGGAGCAATGCTGGATCTAACACATCAGGTCGATTCGTAGCTGCCATCACAATCACATTTGCATGAGGATCAAAACCGTCCATTTCAACCAAAATTTGGTTGAGAGTTTGTTCACGCTCGTCGTGTGAACCACCAAGTCCAGCGCCTCTTTGCCTTCCAACGGCATCTATTTCATCAATAAATATAATGCAGGGAGCTTGCTTTTTCGCTTTTTTAAATAAATCACGAACACGAGAAGCACCAACACCAACAAACATTTCCACAAATTCAGAACCTGAAATTGTGAAGAATGGAACATTTGCCTCACCGGCAACCGCTTTTGCCAATAATGTTTTTCCTGTTCCCGGTGCGCCCATTAATAGTACGCCCTTTGGAATTTTCGCGCCAAGTGAAGTAAACTTTTTAGGGAACTTAAGAAACTCAACAATTTCTTCCAGTTCTTCCTTCGCCTCTTTTACACCAGCAACATTTTTAAAAGTAGTTTTATCTTTTCCGTCAGGTTTTACTTGCCTGGCTTTGCTCTGACCAAATCCCATCGCCTTTGTGTTTGCACCCTGAACCTGCCGTAACATATACCAAATAAAGATAGCGATAAATAAAAACGGGATCAAAAATGGTAGCAAATTTGTCATCCAATAACTGAACCCGCTCTCTTCTTTGACTTCAATAGCGATCTTTTTTATTTTTTGTTGATCAACATTAAAATTATTCAACAATTCTGATAAAGATTCAGAATTTTCTTTTTTCAATTTCTGCTTGGTGTCGTCATTTAAAGTCAAATGCAAAATACTTCCTTCAATTTCGATTTTCTGTACTTTTTCCTGTTCAATCTGCTCAATCATTTTCTGGATATTTATTTGCTCTTCTTGTTTTTCAGAGACATTATATAGACTAAAAATACTGCCAATAAACAAAAATACGACAATGAAAATAATTAAGTTTTTTAATAAACTTGATTTGGCCATATTACCTATGTTTAACTATTTTATTTAGATTTAACTTGCTTTTGAAAACCTGTTCCGGCTGGAATCAATCTACCAATAATTACATTTTCTTTCAATCCTTCCAGGGAATCAATTCGTCCGGTTACAGCGGCGTTAATTAGGACACGGGCTGTTTCCTGAAAAGAAGCGGCAGACAAAAAGCTGTTTGTTGACAAAGAGACTTTAGAGATTCCCAAGAATATTTCATCTCCAGCAGCCTTTTTACCTCCCTTTTTAATATTTTTATTTGCTTCAAAGAAAGTTGCTTTTTCGACAACTTCACCTTCCAGCAAATCAGTATCTCCTGAGTTTTCAACATAAACTCTGGAAAACATCTGGCGGGAAATCAATTCCACGTGCTTGTCGTTCAATTTCTGACCCTGAGAAGAATAAATATATTGAATTTCTTTAAGAATATAATCTTGAACTGCTAGGCGACCGCTAATTTTGTAAAGCTGCGACAGGTCTAAACTACCTTCAGTCAACTGCGCGCCTCTCTTCACCATCTCGCCATCTTTTACCCAAAGCACAGTTCCCGGAGGAATAATGAATTCTTTTACACTATCAACGGTGCTGATGACTTTTAATTCAGTATCTGTTAATTCAGCGATACCATAACGCTTTGCTTTGACTTTTTTCTTGGCAGCGTCGATATATAGAACGTCTTTTTCACCAATAGTTGCCCCGTTTTTTACTTTTAGGGTAAACTCAGGCTTCAGATCATAAACATCCTCTTCTCTTTCGTCTGTAGTAATCTTTAATATTCTTTGCCCAAATGAAGTCTTGGCAATAATTTCACCTTTTGGTCCCTGGATTGTTCTTTCTTGCTCTTCAACTGAAATTAACCCATCAGCGTCAGCAATCAAAGCCTTCTTTTTTGGCGGTCGAGCCTCAAAAATTTCTTCGACTCGAGGAAGACCCTGTGTAATATCATCACCGCCGGCTACACCACCAGTATGAAAAGTTCTCATAGTCAACTGAGTTCCAGGCTCACCAATACTCTGTGCCGCAATAATTCCAACTGCGGTCCCCATTTCAACCGGTTGATTGTAAGCCAAATCATAACCATAACATTTTTTGCAGGCCCCTTTGATTAACTTACAATTTAATAGTGAACGAATATGGACAGAATTAAATTCAACTTTTTCCAGTTTTCTGGCAATTTCTTCCGTAATCAGCTCACCTGCCTTTACCACCACTTTACCGGTTTTTTCACTTTTGATTGCCTCAACTAAATATCGCCCGACGATGCGCTCCACCAATTTCAAGCCCATTTCATCACTTTCTTTTTTTGTAATTACTCGTCCTTTATCAATTTTACAATCATCTTGTTTAATAACAATGTCCTGGGCCACGTCAACCAAACGTCTTGTTAAATAACCAGCGTTAGCGGTACGAAGCGCGGTATCAGATAAACCCTTTCGAGTACCATGAGTTGAAATATAATATTCCAAAACCGAGAATCCTTCTTTGAAACTTGCTTTTACCGGCAATTCAATAATTTGTCCGGCTGGATTTGTTACCAATCCTTTCATTCCAAGCATCTGAGCCAGCTGGCCCCATGATCCACGGGCACCTGAATTAATCATGGTATGGACTGAGCCACCCTCTGCAAGCACGTTCTGACTCATTTTGGTAACTTCATCTTTTATTCTGGTCCAAACTTCAATAACTTTGCTATATCTTTCATCATTTGTTAACAATCCTTCTTCATATTGACTTTGAACTTCATCCACTTCTTTCATTCCCTTTTCAATTTGAGCTTGTTTTCCTTCAACGTCAGGTAAATCTCCCATGCCCCATGAAAAGCCGGTTTTTGTTAGCTGCTTAAATCCAAAATCCTTGATATTATCCAGCACAATTGCAGTTTTTTCAAATCCGTAAAACTCTAAACAAAGCTGAACAATGTAAGCCATTTTTTTCTTGTCAATCAATTCATCGAAATACGGCATTTTCGAAGGAAGTAAATTGTTAAATAAAATTCTGCCCAATGAAGTTTCGAAAATATTCTCTTTTATCTTACTGGCCAATTCGCCTTTGTTTACTTTTACTTTGATCACCTGCCTCAAGTTTATTTTCCGAAGATCATAGGCAATTTTTGCTTCTTTTACTGATGCAAATATCTTTACAGGATCTTTGCGATCCATCTGTGATGTAACATAATATGAACCCCAAACCATATCCATGGTCGGTGTTACAATAGAATTTCCGGTTGCCGGTTTTAGCAAATTCTTACTGGCCAGCATTTTTTCTTTAGCTTCTGTCTTTGCTTCCTCAGTCAAAGGCAGATGTACCGCCATTTGGTCACCGTCGAAGTCAGCGTTGAAAGCTGAACAAACCAAAGGATGCAATTGAATCGCTTTTCCTTCGATCAAAACCGGTTGAAAAGCCTGAATACCAAGTCTATGCAGGGTAGGGGCACGATTTAGAAGAACGTGCGCCTCTTTGACAATCTTTTCCAAAATATCCCAGACCTCAGGACGATCAGCTTCAATAAACCGATTCGCGCTACGAATATTATGAACGTATTCTTTTTTGATCAATTGGCTGATTACAAATGGTTTGAACAATTCCAAGGCCATTTTCTTTGGGATACCACACTGATGCAAACGCAGGTCAGGACCTATCACAATTACACTTCGACCGGAATAGTCAATTCTCTTACCAAGCAAATTCTGACGAAATCTTCCTCTTTTTCCTTTTAGATAATCAGCAATGGATTTTAATTTTCTTTTTTGCCCGGTAGAAGCTGTGGTAGTTTTGCTTTGTCGAGCAGAATTATCAATCAAAGCATCACAC
The DNA here is from genome assembly GCA_013202715.1 of Candidatus Kuenenbacteria bacterium. Classification (GTDB taxonomy): domain Bacteria; phylum Patescibacteriota; class Patescibacteriia; order UBA11705; family JABHMO01; genus JABMRF01. The sequence goes on along the minus strand of JABMRF010000053.1, from coordinate 3,311 downwards.
GCTTCTTGCAACATTCTTTTTTCATTTCTGATAATAACTTCTGGCGCATTTAACTCAAGCAAACGTCTCAAACGGTTATTTCTTGAAATCACTCGGCGATATAAATCATTTAAATCTGAAGTAGCATAACGGCCACCATCGAGCGGAACCATCGGACGAAGGTCCGGAGGAATAACCGGCAAAGCGGTTAAAATCATCTGTTCAGATTTGATTTTATTTCTTTTTAAACTCTTTAATAATTTGACTCGATTGATTAACTTCTTTCTGCGTGCGCCCTTGTCAGTTTTCAATTCTTCATTTAGTTCATTAATCAATTTGGTAATATCAACTCTTTCTAAAAGTTTACGAATGGCCTCCGCTCCGATTCCAGCTTCAAAAACATGACCATATTTGAGTGACATGTCTTGATAATCAATTTCTGAAATGATTTTTAGTGGTTTTAATTCTTTAAGTTCTTTTTCTGTGACTGAATAATCTTCATCAAGCTCTTCGATCATCTCAGTTTTTTCTTTGTCGGCTTCCAAAAGGGCCTTTTTCATTTCCGCTCCAGCCATTTCTTTATTTTCCTTGATCATGTTCATCTTCTGAGCAGATTGTGAGCTGATTGCCTTTTGCTTGGATACATACTCTTTCTTTAGATTCTCAACTTCCTGTTTCTTGAGGTCCTCATCAACATCCGTGACAATAAAATTTGCAAAGTAGATAACTTTTTCCAGTTTTTGAATTGATAAATCTAAAATTAAACCTACTTTCGAAGGAACGCCACGCAAAAACCAAATATGAGATACTGGAACGGCTAAATTAATGTGGCCCATTCTCTGTCGTCTGACAACTGCTCTGGTAACTTCCACACCACATTTATCACAAACAATCCCCTTATAACGAATTTTTTTATATTTTCCACAATAACATTCCCAGTCCTTGCTTGGACCAAAAATCTTTTCGCAGAAAAGCCCGTCTTTTTCTGGTTTCTGGGTTCGATAGTTAATTGTTTCTGGACGCATCACTTCTCCGTAGGACCAAGATCGAATGTCCTCTTGTGAAGCAAGCTTTAAGCGAATTGCGTCAAAATCATTTATTTTTAAACTTTCTAAACTCATAGAATTATATTGTTATATTATATATAGTTATATTATTTATTTTCGATCGTCTTCATCTGATTCTTCCGTAGATATTTTCTTTCCGTCTTTCAGCAGTTCAACATCCAAGCATAATCCTTTTAATTCTCGAACTAACACGTTAAATGATTCTGGTACATTCTGAAGTTTAATTGGTTCTCCTTTGATAATGGATTCATAAGCTTTTGCGCGACCCAAAACATCATCTGATTTAATAGTCAGAATTTCCTGCAAAGTATGCGCAGCACCATAGCCCTCTAGAGCCCAAACTTCCATTTCTCCGAAACGTTGTCCACCAAACTGAGCTTTACCTCCGAGCGGCTGCTGAGTAATTAGAGAGTATGGACCGATTGAACGTTGGTGAATCTTGTCTTCGACCATATGGTTAAGCTTCAACATGTAATTATAACCAACCGTTACTTTATGTTCAAATGGTTCACCAGTTTTACCGTTGTAGAGTACAACCTGGCCGTCTGCGTTGTAACCAGCCTTTTCCAATTCACCTCTAATAACTTCACCTGATACTCCGTTCAAAACTGGAGTCGCCACATTATAACCCAATTTATGAGCAGCAAGACCAAGATGAGTTTCCAAGACCTGGCCCAAGTTCATTCGAGAAGCAATTCCGAGCGGAGTCAAAATAACATCAACCGGAGTTCCGTCTTCCATGAAAGGCAAATCAGCAACCGGCACAATATTTGAAATCACACCCTTGTTTCCATGCCGACCGGCAAGCTTATCACCCACCTGAACTTTTCTGAGGTTGGCAATTGTAATCTGAATGGATTTAATAACACCTGGAGACAATTTATCACCATTTTCTTGTGAAAAGATTTTAATATCAACAACTTTACCGTGCTCACCGTGTTCCAATCGAAGTGAAGTGTCTCGAACATCTCTGGCCTTTTCACCAAAAATTGCTTTTAATAATTTTTCTTCGGCAGATAATTCAGTTTCACCCTTTGGAGTAATTTTTCCAACCAAGATATCTCCTGATTTTACTGTCGCACCGATTCGAACCACACCTTCGGCGTCTAAATTATTTAATTTTTCTTCTGAAATATTTGGAATGTCTGCGGTTACCATTTCTGAACCAAGTTTTGTATCTCGAACGTCAACTGTATAGTTTTCAATGTAAACTGAAGAGTAACGGTCGTCTTGAACCATTTTTTCTGAAATAATAATCGCATCTTCGAAGTTATATCCACCCCAGGCCATGTAAGCTACTAACACATTTTGCCCCAAAGCTAATTCTCCATTATCAATGGCTGGGCCATCGGAAATAAGTTGTCCTTTTTTAACCTTGTCACCAAGATTTACCGTTGGAGTTTGGTTAATGCTGGTTGAAGCATTAGAACAAACGTATTTATTAAGAAAATATTTTACAACTTCTCCTTTTTTCGTTAGAAGTTCGATTCGATCTCCCTGAACATGAATAATTTCACCATCACCTGCCGCTATTGCGCAGTGACCTGAGTCTCGAGCAGCCTTTTCTTCCATACCTGTTCCAATTACAGGGGCTTGAGGAATCACACATGGCACAGCTTGACGTTGCATGTTTGTTCCCATCAGGGCGCGAGTCGCATCATCATGTTCTAGAAAAGGAATGAGTGAAGTTGCCACACTAACAATCTGATTTGAAGAAACATCCATGTAATCCGCTTTGTAAATATAATCAATCAGCGGTTTTGAATATGCCCGCAAACCGACCTTCTCATCAAGAAATTTACCTTTTCCATCAACATTAGAAGCGTAAGCTGCGGTAACTACTTTTTCTTCTTTCAAAGCGTTTAAATATTCAACGTCATCAGTTAACCAGGAGTCCACATTTTCTTTTAGCTCCAAAGTCGGGATTGAACTTTGTTCAAGATCAACACCTTTAGGCTCAGAGTCTTTTTTGAATAAAACATCACCAGATTTTGGATCTTTCAAATCTTTCAATACCTTATGTCTAATTTTAAAGTAAGGAGTTTCAATAAATCCATAATCATTAACCAAAGCATAGCTGGCCAAATGACCAACCAAACCAATATTTGGCCCTTCCGGAGTAGCAATCGGACAAATACGACCATAATGAGTAGTATGTACATCACGCACATCAAATCCGGCCCGTTCACGAGTTAAACCGCCAGGTCCCATAGCTGATAACCTGCGCTTATGTTCAAGCTCAGCTAAAGGGTTTGTCTGATCCAT
>JABMRF010000052.1 GCA_013202715.1 Candidatus Kuenenbacteria bacterium | reverse complement strand
CTCTTCAAGAGAAGCAGCGGCAATATTATAAAACTGCAGAGTTTCCTTAATTTTTTTACGTGCAAAACCCTCTACAATATTCGAAGCTATTGATACCGCTGCCCTCCTCATCTGGACAACCAAAGCAAACTTTTCTGTATCAGGAAATCCTTCCGTAAGCTTGTAAGTAGCAATTACTACCTGATGTGCTTTCTGCCAAGCAAATATGTCTTTGAATGTTTTAACTTTTTTATCGTTATTATTGTTTTCCATAAATGTTTCATTTTACTTATTTCACTAACTCGCTAACTTGCTAACTTGCCCTCCCCCCGTTCGAAGAACGAGCTCTGTTCGCCACTACCACCATAACGCGATCGCTCCACGAACGCAACTAAAATGTTATCCCCACTCGTCAAGATCCCTGGGTAGGGCAATTCACTCATAGTAAAACAAAAAAAATCCTGACGGACATGGTCGACAAGAAATTGATAACAAAAAAACGCTCTCACTACGAGAGCGTTTTTTGTTTAAGTTTATTCAGTGTCTTTTTGAAATCTGACTCCTTTTTTAAACCCGTGATTGAAACCTTTTTTCATCCATTTCCCAGGCATGTCCAAGTCCTTTGCTAATTCCTTCGCCCCTTCAAAATCACCTGCTTGTTTTAAGTCGTGAAGTTTAACTAAGTTGTTAAAGTTTTCTTCACTAATATTTTGTTTCATTTTATCCAAATGCTCCTGCATTTTGATTGCTTTTCCCTCCATTAGAGCTTTCCAGGCATCATAATCCTGATTATCCATGATTATTTTCATCTCCTGGTGCTTTTCCTGAAATTTAGCTTTGACGTCGCCTGATTTATTCTTGCCCAGCTCGCCGGCTGAGTCAATAGCGCTGACACCTACCGTAGTGATGAGTAGTGCGACCACGGCCACGGCGATGTAATACTTTTTGTTCATAATTATTTGTGTTAATTGTTAAATAAGACTTAGGCCTCTCATCAAGTAATACGCGTAACTAATGATTTTCTTTCATTAACAATGGCTTCTTTGATTTATTGAACGGCTTTTCCCATGGCAGAATTAATTTAGCCTGAAAAATATTCTGATCTTCCCTTTCTCCCAAAATCCGAATTTTGTCTCCTATTTTTATAATAATCAACTCACCATCTGGCACTTGCTCTGCAAAGATGTTCCAATCCTCATTAGAAAAACTTTTTAACAAAAATTTCTTGTCTTTCATTTCACTGAAAACCTCACCTGCCAATCGATTCTGAGATTGCCCCATCCAATGCTCACCACGCATTTTTGCCATCTTGCCATATCCAGGAACCGCCTTCATTGCGCCTCTGTCAATTGGCCGACCCAGATCAAAACTATACAAGACTGTACCCAAGATTAGGCTCAGAACAACACTAACAAGAATAATCACTATTGGTTGAAATTTATATCCCTTTTCAGTTTTCTGCCAATGAAAGTAAGCCAAGACGATAAAAACTACCAAAAGGATTAACCAGAAGAAAGGGAAATACAACAAATACTCGTGAATACGCAAAAATCTACGCATCAGCCAGAGATCATTTTTTAGCAAATGCAAAATCAGTGCGAAAGCAATGCTTCCGATGATAATCGAAAGACCAAACAAAACCCAGATCATAACTTCACGAAACAAAAAGTACCATTTTGACTTTGGCTTCATTTTCGAATCTTTGATTTTTTCGAGTGTTAACTCTGCGATGTTTTTTCTCATATTTTATTCAATTCAAAACTCTGTTTTTTCTTGTTCACTGATTTTTATAAATTGTTTTTTTGCTCGATTGATCAATGTTCCAACTGTACCAATTGGTTTTTTCAAAATATCAGCTATTTCCTCGTAACTTTTTTCTTCAAAATATTTGTAAATCATTACTTCCCGATACTTAAGGTCCATTTTATTTAAAATTGATTTTATTTTCTCAGCGAGCGCCTTGTTATCAATATTATCATCAACATTAAAATCATCAGTAATGTGTTTCAACATCGCCCGATCCAAAAACCATTCATCGGTATTATCGCTGTTGATATTCTTTTTATTTTTTCGATAATAATCAATCGCGAGATTACGAGCAATGCGGTAAATCCACGACGAAAATTTTAGATTCGGTTTATAATTATTCAAATTCTGATAAACCTTTATAAAAACATCCTGCAAGATATCCTCAATTTCTTCGTCCCGGCAACTTGAAATTCTTTTTATATACCAATACAAAGGCTTTTCATACCTATTAATAATGTATAAAAAAACATTTTGATCCTGGATGGTCAAATCAACTATTTCTGCATCAGTTAAATTAGAATAGCTGTTCTTAGCAGTATCCATACTATTATATAATACGTTTGTACTATATGCTTTATTTCAAACGAGGACAAGGTAATTTCAAAACAAAAAACCACCACTCGCTAGATTCCGGATCAAGCCCGGAATGACAGCGAGTGGTGGTTTTTTAACAGTTATTTCAAATGATAATAAAATTTTTCCATCAAAGTCTTTTTCGGCATTAACAAGCAAAAGCCTGTACTAATCGCCACAATAAATAGTATTGAGCCGACGATCCAGATCGGTTTGTCAATGATATTTCCATAAACAAACAACGGAATTCCAACCACAAAGGCTACTAACACTCCCCAAAAAACGCCCTTTTCACTCAACCTATCCCAATACAGACT
>JABMRF010000051.1 GCA_013202715.1 Candidatus Kuenenbacteria bacterium | reverse complement strand
TATGAAAGCGATTGTAAACACAAAATACGGCCCACCGGAAGTTCTTCAGCTCAAAGAGGTGGAGAAACCTAGACCCAAGAACAATGAAGTGCTGATAAAAATATATGCAACAACAGCATCAATAGATGACCGGAGAATCAGAGGTTTAAATGTTCCTGGCCCTGGCCGGATCCTGATGCGATTAATGTTTGGTCTTACAAAACCGAGAAACCCTATACTAGGTAGGTATCTGGCGGGAGAAATTGAAACAGTAGGTAAAGATGTTAAACGTTTTCAAAATGGTGACCAAGTTTATGCGCGTACCGGGGCGCGATTTGGTGGTTATGCTGAGTACACATGTCTGCCGGAAGACAGTGTTATGACATTAAAGCCGACCAATGTAACTTATGAGGAAGCCGCCGCCGTTCCTTTTGGGGGCGCCTGTGCCTTACATTTTCTTAAAAGAAAAGGTGAGATCCGGAGCGGACAAAAAGTGCTTATTTATGGAGCTTCCGGAGCGGTAGGGACTTCCGCGGTACAGCTTGCTAAGTACTTTGGGGCAGAAGTAACCGGGGTATGCAGTACCACGAATGTAGAATTGGTGAAATCTCTGGGAGCCGATGCGGTGATTGATTACACGAAAGAGGATTTTACAAAGAGCAACGAGCTTTTTGATCTCATCTTTGATGCCGTTGGTAAAATCTCGTATTCAAAAAGTAAGAAAGCCCTTAAGCCAAACGGGAAGTACGTTTCGGTTTTTACATCTGGGACAGCAAAGATACTCACTGAAGATTTTATTTTACTCAAAGAGCTTGTTCAGGCGGGAAAGATAAAACCGGTCATTGATAGATGCTATCCGTTGGAACAGACCGCCGAGGCTCACAGGTATGCAGATAAAGGACATACAAAGGGAAATGTAGTAATAACTGTGGTGTATAATAATAAATAAAAGGAGAAAAATATGAATACAATCAAGAATACTTCAAGAGTTTTAGGAGCTGCATTTCTTCTGCAGTTTGTTACATCTTTGATCAGTGGAACGATTCTGCGTCAGTCATTGATTGTGCCTGGAAACATAAGTGAAAGTATGATCAATATTGCGAATAATGCTTTGCTGATGAGGGCAAATATTTTAGTTGATATGCTCACTGCCCTTGGAATCATCTTTTTAGGAGTCATTCTTTTTATAACCCTAAGGAAACAGAACGAAAAAATAGCTCTTGTTGCCCTGGGATTTTATATATTAGAAGCGGCGCTACTTGCTGCCAGCAGAATAGCGGCTTTCTTTCTCTTACGCATAAGCCAGGAATATGTAACAGCCGGACACCCTGTTTTTTTGCAGACGATAGGAAATCTGGCACTTGAATCAATGGATTTTGTCGGAATAACGCTGCATATGTTAGTTTTTTGTCTTAGTGGAATCCTTTTTTATTGCCTGCTCGACAAATCAAGAATTGTTCCACGTGCTCTGTCTCTCTGGGGTCTAATAACGGTTTTTCCTATGCTGATAGCAACACTGTCTGCTATATTGGGCTATGAACTTCCATTTTTCCTATACTTTCCCTATGTCCCCTTTGAATTCGTAATCGGAGTTTGGATTTTGGTCAAAGGTATAAAAATACCCGAAATGAAATCCGAAAATTGATTTATTAGAGCTGGGCACATAAAATAATTAATGATAAATGTAAGTTTGAATTCCTAAATTGTAAAAGGCATTGATAAAAAAAGCAGGGTTTGAATCTCAAATTTCCGAATTAAAAGAATTTGCCACCAAAGAAAAACTTGAAATTTTCTTTTTGTCGTTTTCACCATAAAAATAAGCCATTAGTCAATTGCATGATTTACATTATTTCGTTGCACTTCATAACGGAAGGAGAGCTTGGTCGTTAGCCATATAATTTCTGAAATTTATCTAAGAGTATCTTTATGTAAAGAGCAGATGACAGAGGAAGGTCGTTTGACACTATTATAAATCAATTATTTCAAAATCTGATGGAGTCAATGATTTTAATATAACAACTGACTATAGAATAATCTGAATCAATCAGTTTAATCAAAATACTTTCTTTATGCAACAAAAAGAACATATAGTTAAAGTATTTTAGCCTTAACATTTCTTATATGAGCATTGCTTTTTCTAAGAAAAGTTTTGATTTTTAAATACTGTTCTAAATTAGTAAAAGGTATCAGCTTTGATATATCATTTTACGTAGTTTCCTTTCAGATATTA
>JABMRF010000050.1 GCA_013202715.1 Candidatus Kuenenbacteria bacterium | reverse complement strand
TATCTGAAGTAATTGCGACTTTCATGTCCATGTCGTCCTCCACTATGTTAAAGTTCTTTTAATGTTGTATTTTTGCACATATATTTGATCTTGTCAAGTAGTGAGTAGTAGTTTATAAAAAGTTGATTTAAATGGGAGAAATATGGTAAAATATAGTAAGTTATACAAATAAATTTAATTCGCTATCAGCGAAATAAAACTTATATGGATTTAAAATCAAAAATCCGCGAAATTCAGGACTACCCAATCAGTGGTGTGAATTTTAAGGACATTACAACGCTTCTTCAGGACGCAAGCACATTCAAGTTTGTAATTGACAAAATGGCTGAGCCATTTCAGGATAAAAAAATTGACAAGATCGTGGTTATCGATGCCCGCGGTTTTTTATTGGGCACGCCGATTGCTTACAATATGGGCGTAGGCGTTAGCTTGGTCCGAAAAAAAGGCAAACTGCCCTACAAAACTGTGGAAGAAACTTATCAAAAAGAGTATGGTCCGGACACAGTCGCAATGCATGAAGACACACTTCAAAAGGGTGATAAAGTTTTGATTGTTGACGATCTACTTGCAACTGGCGGAACATTGGATGCGTCAGTTAAGCTGGTGGAGAGACTTGGCGCGGAGATTGTGGGCATTAGTCTAATTGTAGATTTGCCATTCCTTGGTGGAAGTGAGAAGTTTCGGGACAAGTATGATTTACAATATTTAGTTTCATATGATTCAGAATAAAACTAATTAAATTGGCTTATGAAATTTGGAATAATAGGGGGTTCTGGTTTAGATGACCCGAAATTGCTTGAAAATTATCAAGAGGTTGAGGTGACTACACCCTTTGGAAAACCGTCATCAAAACTAACAACCGGCAGAGTTGGAAATCACGATGTAGTGATCATTGCGCGTCATGGAGCGCATCATTCCATTATGCCGACCAAAGTCCCGTACAGAGCCAATATTTGGGCTCTGAAGGAGATGGGATGTACACATATAGTTGCAACCACAGCGTGTGGTTCACTAAAAGAAGAAATTGCGCCAGGTGATTTGGTTTTCCTGGACCAGTTTGTAGATTTTACAAAACATCGGATTCAAACTTTTTACGAAGATAAAGTGGTTCACACTCCAATGGCTGAGCCATTTGGTAAAGATTTAAGGCAGAAATTTATTAAAACCGCTGAATCCTCGAATCTGAAACATCACAAAACCGGAACAATGATCACAATAGAGGGTCCGCGGTTTTCTACAAGGGCTGAGAGTCACTTGTTCCGAAGCTGGGGAATTGACGTTATAAATATGTCTACAGTCCCGGAAGTCGTTTTGGCGAATGAATTGGAAATCCCGTATGCGTCAATTGCGATGGCAACGGACTATGATTGCTGGAAAGAAGGGGAGGAAGCCGTAACACTTGAAATGGTATTTGCCACAATGAGGCAGAATGCAGATAAAGTGAAAAAATTACTAATTGAAACCATAAAGTCTTGCTAAAAGGTTTTACTCCCGGTCTTCCGCCTTCGCTCTGTTGAGCTACTCGCCGTCGCGTAGCTAAGACTACGCTATGGCGGAGCACGGTGGCGAACAGGAAAGACATGGGGTAGGATAGAAAAAGGAGCTTGAAAAAGACCCTTTTTTTTATTTGTGTAAATTTATTACAAAAAAATAAAAAGTTATCCACAGTTTGTGTGTTTGACCTGTTTTGAACCCTTTTGAATTGTGCTAAAATGTAGGTAATTACAAATTCAACTTTCAACCTGGAAAATATTTAGTTGAAATTGATTTTGGTTTAATTTAAACAAAAATAAAATATGGAAATTAATCCAAACGAAGTTTACACCACCGAAGAAGCTCAAGATTATTTAAAAATAAGTAACAGTACAATCAAAAGATTGATTAAAGGAGGTATTTTAAAAGCGCACAAAGTTGGTGGGCGTTATCGTCTTTTAGGAAAAGACGTTTTACGCGCTGTGTCTCCAGAAGTTGAATCAAGAACAGCAAATGTCTACTTAAAATTAAAGAAAAAAGTTAAAAAAACCATTGAAAATTGGTAAAAAAGTTTTTTTATTTATGTCAAAAAGAATTTTGGTAACAGGAGGAGCTGGCTTTATTG
>JABMRF010000049.1 GCA_013202715.1 Candidatus Kuenenbacteria bacterium | reverse complement strand
TCACTAAGTTTACCCTCATAGTAAAAAGCTTTATTGCTAATTAAGTCTACTGCTCCCTTGAATTCATCTCCATCATAAATCGGAATTTGAACTGGTACAGTCAAGGCCTGTAGTTTTTCTTGCATATCTGAAATTACCGTAAAAAAATCTGCACCGACTCTATCTAACTTATTAATAAAAGCTATTCTTGGTATATTGTATTTATCAGCCTGATGCCAAACTGTTTCTGATTGAGGCTCAACTCCGCCTACTCCGCAAAAAATAACAACTACTCCATCTAAAATCTTTAATGACCTTTCTACTTCAACTGTAAAATCAATGTGCCCAGGAGTGTCAATTATGTTTATTTGAAAATCATTCCAAAAACAATGTGTTGCAGCGCTAGTAATAGTGATACCTCTTTCTTTTTCTTGATCCATCCAGTCAGTGATTGTAGTCCCTTCATGAACCTCGCCCACTTTATGAGTTCTTCCAGAATAAAAAAGAATTCTCTCAGTAGTTGTAGTTTTACCGGCATCAATATGGGCAATAATCCCAATATTTCTTGTATCTTCTAATGAATATTCACGTGGCATATGGACTTAAAAAATTAATATTTATTTTTTATTTAATATCTGGCAAAGTGAGCAAAAGCTCTATTTGATTCTGCCATACGGTGAACATCCATTCTTTTCTTCACAGCGTCACCGTCATTATTCAAAGCAGCCATTAATTCTTCTGATAATTTTTTTGCCATTGGTTTTCCTTTTTTATTATTCGCAGCATTAATAATCCAATGCAAAGACAAAAAAGTCCGACGTTCTCCGCGAACAGGATATGGAATCTGATAATTACCGCCACCAATACGACGACCCCGCACTTCCATTTGCGGTACTACATTTTTCACAGCTTGATCGAAAACATTCAGTGCTGTTGGGAAGTTCTTTTTATCTATTTTACCAGCATCAATTTGCTTCTGAATTTCGTCAAAAGCATCATAAACAACTTTTCTGGCAATAGATTTTTTTCCATCTATCATTAAGTAATTGATAAACTTTGCTAATAGCGTACTGTTGTAACGCGTATCTGGATTGATTTTTCTCTTTGGTGCTTGTTTACCACGCATAAAACTATTGAAGTCAGTAGGCTTCACGCAGATAGAGGGAGCCCCCTATCCACATTACTTCCAACTTCTTATTAAAATATAAAATTAAAATTATTTTGCTTTCTTGGCTCCATACAAAGACCGAGACTGTTTTCTACCCTCAACACCCTGAGTATCGTAAACTCCACGAACAATATGATATCGCACACCCGGCAAATCTTTTACTTTTCCACCGCGTAGCATGACGATTGAATGCTCCTGCAAATTATGTCCTTCACCTGGAATATAAGCAGTTACCTCATGTCCATTTGACAATCGAACACGGGCAATTTTTCGAAGCGCGGAGTTAGGCTTTTTCGGAGTTGAAGTTGTAACCTTCAAACAAACACCACGCTTAAAAGAAGCGCCTTTTGGCAAAACTCTTCGCTTTCTTTTCAAAGTATTAAAAACTGACTGCAATGCAGGTGTTTTTGATTTTGTCTTGGTCACTTTTCGGCCTTTTCGGATCAATTGATTTATTGTAGGCATAACTAAAATGTATAAAATAAAAATTAGCTTAAATTAAGCTATTATAGATATCGATAACAGGATATCATGTTGTAGAAAATAGGTCAAGGGGGTTATGCACTGGGAACAAATGACAAATTCCAAATTCAGGATCAACTTTAGAGTAATTTAGAATTTAGATATTTGTTATTAGATAGTCATTTGGCATTTATCATTTGTCATTGGCTTTTAAGCAATGAGGGTATAAACAAAATCCAAGAATCCATAGATAAGAGTACCCAAAATATTTGTTCTCATAAAATTATCAAGCATGATAATCATTAACAAAATAAATGGCCCCTGGTGTTCTAATGTTTCCCGAAATTTACCGTATTTCACGTCATTAAGAAATGCAAATAATATTTTTGATCCATCCAATGGTGGCAAAGGGATCAGATTGAAGAGCATTAAAATAATATTTAGAAATATTGATAAGGACAAAAATATAGCCAGCAAATTTGTTTCTCCAGAAACAAACCCTTCGTAGATTAAAAACAAAGGATGAAGAGCAGGGAAAATTAATTTAAATGCAATTATAAAAATTATGGCGCTTACCAAATTTGACAATGGCCCTGCGGCGGCCACAACGGCCGGACCAAATCGTGACCATTTTAGATTGTAAGGATTGAACGGAACCGGTTTTCCCCAACCAAACCCAATCAGAAGAAGCATCGCAAACCCTAACCAACTGATATGAGACAAAGGGTTTAGTGTCAGTCTTCCTTGTGATTTAGCGGTGTTATCCCCTAATGCAGTTGCGGCCAAAGCGTGACAAAATTCGTGAATCGTCAAAACAAAGATAATTGCGACGACCCAGGCAAGGAGAACTAAAGGTTGGGAGGCGAGAGTCAGGATAATCATATTTAGAGCTTATTTATTTTTTTAATTTATTTCACTTGCCATATTGTATCACATATGATAGTATATATCCAGTTAACAAATAAGTAAATCTATATGGCAACTCGATGTGAAAAATGCGGCAAAGGCCCAAGGACAGCCAACATGCGCAGTCATTCCAAAATTGCAACCAAGCGAAAACAATATCCAAATTTGCAAAGCAAAAAAGTTGATGGTAAGAAAATGGTCATGTGTACAAGATGTATTAAAACTTTGAATAAGGTTTAATTTATACCGTATAAAAAAAACGCCCGCTAGGGATGTTTTTTTTACTTGACAAATTCTATCAACACGATATACTTAGGTTGTCTAACAATTAGGCTAACTAACCTTATGCCAAAGTCACTTAATTCACAACTGATTTCAATGATGTTTGCTACCAAACGGGCATTTTTGAGCTCATTACCAAAAGATTTAAGTCCAATGAATTTTATTCAGGCAGAAGTTATGAGTTTTATTTTAAATAATAAAAAAACTTTAAGTAAAGACTTAGCAGAACATTTGAACATTACTCCCCCATCAGCAACTTCTTTAGTTGATAAATTATCAAAACTTGGTTATATTAAAAGAGTACCATCAAAAAGCGACCGACGAAAAGTCTTTTTACATGTTACTCCGAAAGGAATTGTTTTTATAAAAGAAATATATAAAATCTCCCAAAAATCTGCCGAAAAAATGTTTGACCTGCTAAACGAAGAAGACAAAAAAAACTTACTTAAAATATATAAAAAAATACTAAATAATTTTAGCTAATATGATCTTAAAGAAAAAAAGTTTCTGGATAATCTCAATTATAATCGTAGTTTTAATCGGCGGTGGAATTTATGTTTCAAAAAAACCAACCGTTGTTGAATATGACACGGTCGTCGCTGAAAAAGGAGAGTTAATCCAAGAAGTCAGTATTACCGGCTCAGTCAAACCGGCCGAAGAAGTTGAATTGGCCTTTGAAAGATCCGGAAAATTAACTTATCTTCCTTTTCAAGTCGGAAAAGAAATCAAAAAAGGACAAACTGTTGCCAGTCAAAGCAACGCAGACATCGCAGCACAGATAAAACAAGCTCGAGCTGGAGTCGATAGCGCAAAAGCGGTACTTCAAAAGTATGAAGCGGTCTTGTCAAGCGAACAAGTAAAACTAAACGAATATAAACTGGGCACACGAACTGAAGAAATTGAGATTGCAGAGACCACGGTCGCAAATGCAGAGCTCTCACTAATAAATGCAAAAAATAATCTTACCGATGTTAAAAATAATGCTGTGAGTGCGATAGACGAAGATTATGACAGTGCTCTTAGCGCTACTGCGAGCGCAGTTTCCGTTGCTGAGAATCAATTGTATACCATGACCGATTTGCAAGAAGCTCATTTTTCTGAATATGACAATATCGGCAATATTATTTCAGACGCAAAATCCGTTACTGTACTTGCCCTCCTCGGTCAGGACAATACCGGCCGTTGGACTAACTATGCCTTGAGTAAATTGAACGGCGGAGCAAAAAATGATGTTGCTGTTGCCCAAAATAATCCAACTCAAAGTAACATTGAGCTTGCGCTCATTAACATGAAAGACTCCTTGCAGAAAGAAAAAAACGCGCTTGATAAAATCCAAATAAAACCTGCATTTACTGCAACTCAAATTTTAAATTTAAGTACTGCAAAAACAAATATCAGCGCAGAGCTCACTTCTCTTGCAGCAAAGCAACAAACAATCACAGTTCAAAAAACAACCAACATAAATAATATTAGCACAGCTGAATCAGCAATTACTGAAGCTGAAAATGCTCTGGCCAGCGCTAAATCAAATTTGTCATTAAAGCAAGCCGGCTATACCATTGAACAAATCTCTACTCAAGAGGCGGCCGTTAAACAAGCTGAAGCAAATGTTAATTCGCAAAAAGCACAGATCAAATCTTCAGAAGCGAACGTACTTAACTATCAAGCACAGATCGGTAAAACCGTTTTGAAATCGCCAATTTCAGGAATCATAACTAAGGTTGATGCAAAACTTGGCGAAATTGTCAGCGCAAATTCAACTGTAATTAAAGTTATTTCTAAAGCAAAATATCAGATTGAAGCCAATGTACCGGAAGTTGATATTGCCAATATCAAGCTCAGTGATATTGCAGTTGTAACTCTCGACGCTTATAGCAGTGACAAAGAATTCCAAGCGACGGTAATCAAAATCGATCCAGCCGAAACCATTATTGATAATGTACCAACATATAAAGTTACTTTTCAATTTGCTGAAGAAAGTGAGCTGATCAAATCCGGCATGACCGCTGACTTGGATATTTTAACTGAGAAAAAAGGGAGCGTGATCAGTGTTCCACAAAGAGCAATCCTCAAACAAAACGGTGACAAAATTGTTCGGATATTAAATGAAGACGGGCTTGAATTCACAGAAGTAAAAGTTACAACCGGTCTTCGTGGTTCAAACGGTAATATAGAAATTCTTAAAGGTGTGAGCGTAGGAGACGAAGTTGTAATCAGTATTAAAAACGGGAAATAAAACAACTATGTTAAAACAAGAAAAAAAATTAATTGATGTTAGAAACCTCCAGCGATGCTATAAAACTGAAGATGTAGAAACCATGGCATTGCAAGAAGCCAGCTTTACGATTGAACAAGGTGAATTTTTGGCAATCATGGGTCCGTCCGGTTCTGGAAAATCAACTTTGATGCACATTATCGGCTTTTTGGACAAACCAACAAAAGGTGAATATTTTTTCAAAGGAAAAAACACTACAGATTTGGAAGAAGATGAATTGGCCAGCATGCGCAATAAAGAAATTGGGTTTGTCTTTCAATCTTTTAATCTTCTGGCCAGAACAACAGTTTTTGATAATGTCAGATTACCACTTGTCTACAGTAAACTTTCTAACGCGGAACATAAAACCAAAACTGACAAAGCAATCAAAGCCGTTAGCCTGGAACACCGCAAAGATCATTTTTCCAATCAACTTTCAGGCGGAGAAAAACAGCGCGTCGCAATTGCACGGGCTCTGGTGAACGATCCAGATGTAATTCTGGCAGACGAGCCAACCGGTAATCTGGATTCTAAATCTGGTGCTTCCATTATGAAAATTCTTCAGGACTTAAATAAACAAGGAAAGACAATCATCATGGTGACTCACGAACAAGATGTGGCAGATGCGGCAAAAAGAATTATTTTTATGCGCGACGGCCTGGTCTCTACCGACAAACAAGTTAAAAATCGACACATTTTCAAAGACGGTGACGACCTCGCGAAATAAAATTTATTTTCATTCGCAACATTCGCGATTCGCGACATTCGCATGATGATTCGCGACATTCGCATAAACCAATGTTTATCCAAACTACAATCAAACAGTCTCTAAAAAATCTACGCGCTCAAAAAATGCGTTCTTTTTTGACTATGCTGGGAATTATTATTGGTATTTCTTCTATTATTATAATTACTTCAGTTGTTGCCGGAGCACAAAGTCTGATTACAAATCAATTCAATAGTATTGGCTCAAATGTGATTGGAATTATGCCGGGTGGCGGAAACGAAGATGGCCCTCCGGCTGCCGCCATGGGAATTGTCATTACATCTCTCACAAACAAGGACACAGAAGCTATTGCAAAACTCCCCCATGTAGATGCGGCATCATCATATGTCAGCGCAACAGAAACCGTTTCCTGGTCAAATCAAAAAACCACCGCCTCTATTTACGGAACATCTGCAAGTTATCCAAATCTGGCTGACGTCGAGACAATCCAAGGTAGCTTTTTCTCAAAAGAAGACGAGAGAAATATCAGTAGTGTGGCTGTGATCGGACAACAAATAAACGACGACTTATTTAAAGGTGTAAATCCGATTGGCGAAAAAATTAAAATTAAAAATAATAAATTTACAATCATAGGATTGCTTGAGCCGGTCGGTACTGCCGGTTTTCAAAACATTGATAACATGGTTTTCCTACCGGTAACCACGGCGCAAAAGAAAGTCGTTGGCATCAATCACGTGGGCTTCATTCGTGCACGAATTGATAATGAAGAAAACATGGACACTACTGTCGAAGACATAAAGTTCTTGCTCCGCGACAGACATGACGTAGAAAATCCGGAAGATGATGACTTTACAGTCCGAAGTACCGCCGATGCGATGGAGGCACTTGGCACCGTAACCAACGCTCTCCAATTTTTCCTAATTGCAATCGTTTTCATCTCACTCATCGTGGGTGGAATCGGAATTATGAATATCATGCTCGCATCTGTGACTGAGAGGATAAAAGAGATTGGCCTTCGCAAGGCCGTTGGCGCGACAAAAAGTCAAATTACCAATCAATTTCTCACTGAAACAATTATTATTTCCTTTTTGGGCGCCATAATTGGAATTATAATTGGTATCGTTATTTCTTATTTAATTTCTATAATCGTCAACAAACTTGATTACGACTGGGACTTTACGATCACAAGTTTTTCAATTATTTTGTCATGTGTCTTTGCTTTTGCCATTGGTCTTACCTTTGGAATCTACCCGGCAAAAAAAGCAGCTAAGTTTGACCCTATCACAGCATTAAGATATGAATAATCTTTTACTTCCAATCAAGATCGCACTATCAACTTTTAGTAAAAACAAAGGCCGAACATTTTTGACTGGCCTTGGTATTGTGATTGGGATTACAGCCGTAATAGTCGTCCTGTCAACGGGCCAAGCAATCAAAGGCTTGGTTGTCGGCGAGTTGGAAGCATTTGGCACAGACTTTATTGAGATCGAAGTGAAGACACCACAAACTTCTCAAGCCTCAGTAGATAATGCGATTTCAATGGTTGGCGGATCTGTAATAACAACCCTAAAAGAAGAAGATGCCGAAGCAGTAGCGAGGCACCCTAATATTAGTAACTTTTATGCTGGTGTAATGGGACAAAAGCTGGCAAATTATGAAAGTGAAATAAAAAAAGTCCTCATATTTGGAACAAGCGCGGCCTTTATTGATATTGATACAGCAGAAGTAGACGCTGGTCGTTTTTTTACAGAGCAAGATAATAAATCTCTCGCAAAAGTGGTCGTTCTCGGTTACGAAACGAAAAATAAATTATTTGGAGAACAAGACCCTATCGGCGAGTCAATAAAAGTTGATAAAGATAAATTTCGAGTGATAGGAACACTGAAAGAAAAGGGCGCGTCATTTGGAATGGATATGGACAACATGATTTTCATGCCTCTTCAAACTCTACAAAAAAGAATTTTAGGGATAGACTACGTATCATTTATTTTTGCGCAAATGATTGACCCCGACCTCGGAGATCAAACCGTCGAAGATGTAAATCTGATCATGCGTGATCAGCATAAAATTACTGACCCAAACAAAGATGACTTTGCGGTAATCAGTATGGATCAAATGATGGAAATGATGGACACTGTAATTTACGGAATTCAAATTTTATTAATTGCCCTTGGTTCAATCTCTCTAATTGTTGGCGGTGTCGGCATCATGAACATCATGTATGTTTCGGTAACTGAGCGAACTTTTGAAATCGGACTACGCAAAGCCAATGGCGCCAAATACAAAGACATTTTATTACAATTTTTAGCTGAATCAGTCATCTTAACTTTAGTTGGTGGGATCGTCGGCATCATCGCCGGGATTGCAATCTCCTGGCTGGTGTCAATTGTTGCGACATCGCTTGGTTTCAACTGGACCTTTGCAATCTCCTGGTCAGGCCTCATAATTGCTGTTATAATGTCAATAATTGTAGGAGTTATTTTTGGCCTCTACCCTGCCCGGCAGGCAGCCAAGAAAAACCCGATTGAGGCCTTGCGGCATGAATAAAAAAAAATAAAAAAATAATCTAACCTAATTTTATGACAAAAAAACTGACCATCTTTCTGGCCATTTTTGCTCTTGTTTTCAGTTCAATGGGAGTAGCAAATGCCGGATCAGTTGCTGAGGCAACAAAAGGAAAAATCTTACTTCAAGTAGAAGAAAATGGCGAAGCCTGGTACGTTTACCCGGTGGATTCAAAACGCTATTACCTCGGCCGACCAATTGATGCCTTTAATGTTATGAAAACTCTTGGCCTTGGCATTAGTGAACAAACTTATAATAATTGGAACGGCTTTTCACCAGCCCAGTATGCTGGTCGAATTGTGCTTCGAGTGGAAGAAAACGGCGAAGCTTATTACATTAACCCAAGCAATAATCAACTTCTCTCTCTTGGTAAACCGGGCGACGCTTGGCTACTAATGAAAAACGGTGGCCTGGGAATTACTAATTCAGACTTAGCGCAAATTGAAGTTGGCGAGGGCGGAGCAAGCTTGGATGTTGACCTAGGTGAAGTTTGTCCAATGGACATGAAACGTTATACAAACACTACTGACAAATATACTTTTTGTTATAATGACAAAGGTGAAGTAAAAGAAAATGCTGACAATTCAATCATTTTTTCAAGATTAAAGGACGGAGAAAACGGTAAATATGACGGCCTTGCTTTGATTGAACAGGGATATGCTAAAATTTCCGATTATAAAAACTTAATGATGGGCACAAAATCAACCGAACATGCCTCCAATAATCTCCAGGGAACTTATACGGAAATGATCAAACAAGATTTTGATAATACAACTCTGTATCATGTTGTTGCGCAAAATCAAATTAACAAGGAATTGGTTGTTTTGACTTATCAGTTTGCTGATAGTGATGATCAATTTTTCATGGATGGACTTTGGAATACTTTTGAATTTACCGAACCGGAAGCTAATTCTCTTAGCGAGTGGGCAGCCAGTATTACGCTGGGCAATTGTCCCACAAATGCCAATTTGAAATATTTCAAACAAGATTATCAATATACTGAGCATTATGAATTTTGTTATGACCCAAACTGGGGATTAACCCTGGCTAATGGCAACAAAGTAAAAATCACACCACCTGTCCAAAACGACAAACAATTGCAAGGTGAATTTGCTGTTGATTTATACATGGACAAAATTCAATGGCTATACAATAATCAAAAAAATGAATCTGAATATACAAATCAGATTGAACAGGTCACTGCCAACAACAACTGGTCTTTGGAATTTGATCATATCAGGTGGCTCTCATCAGTTGGCGATGGTGTAAATATGCCGGCAAGTAAAAGTGCTTATCATTATTTGGAAATTTATGACCAAGATGATTCATACTACGGAAGAAGAGCAGTTTTCTTTTTCAATGGCGACATCGAAGGTTATGATTTTTCTGACTTTACTGATGACATCGTAGCAACATTCAAATTTTTCCCGACAGAATAAATTCAAAACTTAAATAAAAAATCGCCCTTCGGCTACGCTCAGGGCGATTTTTAGTTACTTAAAAATTTTCAACCAAGTTTGGCCCCATTATCAACCTCTCTCTCCGGCACAGCCAGAATAACTTCCCCCTTTTCATTATAAAAACCGGTAATCAAACATTCGGAAACAAATGGTCCGATTTGCTTGGGAGGGAAATTAACCACGCCAATTACCTGCTTGCCCAGCAGTTCGTCTTTTGAATATAATTCAACAATCCGGGCACTGGATTTTTTTGTTCCAATTTCTGAACCAAAATCAACTTCTAATTTATAGGTTGGTTTATTTGCTTCAGGAAAATCTTCTACTTTTGTAATCGTGCCGACTCTTAGCTCAACTTTTTCAAAATCGTTCCAATTTATTTGTTGCATATAAAATTACATTGCTTGCCGTGAACTTAACGATCACAGCGAGTTATAGTTCATGGTTAAATTGTTATATTGTTAGACTGTTTAAACAATATGACAATATAGCAATATGTTTTCACTCCAATTCTTTTTTATTCTCCAAAAACTTCCTTTTAGTTGAAACTTTTTTCCCTGTTTCCTTTTCCAAATTCTTCCTGGCACCGCCGGCAATCTTCCCTCCTTTTTGAGCGGCATCCTTATTTTCCGGAAAACCTTGTGCATTCTTAACCTTCGCAATCTCCGTAGTCGAAGCTTCTCCGAGCATTGTAAATATTAATTCCAAATCATCCATATGATCCCTTAAATTTTCTCTTTTCAAGTTCTTAAACTTTTTATACTCGCCTGGCGTCATGTCAAAAGTTGCCTTGGAAATTTCTGCCGTTAATATTTCATATTCTCTTTGCTGTTTGATTCCACGATTCTGCCATTCATCAGTTAGAGTTTCACGAATTTCAATTCCGCGCATTCTCTTAGCGATCCAAGAATCAGGATAGCCTTTTGCTTTATATAACATTCTGGTTCGTTTTGTGGCTAATTCAGGATCCTCAATTTCTTTGACCCGTTCGTATCCAACGCGCGCCAACCAGCGCTTGAAAGGTTCCGCTTTAGGAGAGGAAATTGACTGGACAAGTCTAAAAATACCTTCTGTATTCCAACAATAGGCACTTTGCCTACCCCCCTCAGTATTAATCTCCAACATAAGGGGTGGTACAAATTGTACCCCTCCTTTTTCAGCTAATTTTCGTAATTCTTCATCACGCATTTTCATACGTTTAAAGTACTGAGCAGGATCAACAGAGCCAGTAAGAGCCTGAATAACATCATTAACCGAAAACCACCACTCATCATTATGAATAGTCCTGCGAATTTCCTTTTGACGAAAAATCGCTATTTTAGTTGTGGGATCAATAGGTTCTTGCATAACAATTTTCTAACTTTTTAACTAATCACTTCTTCAAAAATCCTCTGAATCTCTTCGTCCTCATAACTAAACTGGCGAATCAATTTTTTTGTTTCCTCTGTTGAACGATCATACATAAATTTAATTTTTTAAATCTCCAACTTAGTCCGGTTTTTCTATTTTTATATGATTAACTTAATTTTAACAGATTTTTGACAATTTTACAAAAAAGATGAAAGTAAATAAAACATTTCCTTACCCCTTAAAACATGCTATAATTAACTAGATAATTCATAATATCTCGATATGCAACTCTCTGATCGAACCCTAGGAAAAATTTTAGTGGCCAATAAAATTATTCGCCAAGGGAAACTTGAAAAACTTACGAAAAAAGAACAGGAAGAAAATATTTCTTTGTATACCTTTATAATTACTCAAGAAATCATAGAAAGAGAAAAGCTGGCTAAAATTATAGCCGGACATTTTAATGTTAATTATATTAATCTGGAAGAATTAAAAATTGACCCTCAAATTCTACAAAACCTACCGGAAATTGTGGCCAAAAAGAATCTGGCGATTGTTTTCGACAAAGATAAAAATGGGGCTCACCTAGCAATAAATGACCCGAGCAATAAAGAATTTATTGAAAACTTTTCCAAACGAATTGATCAGCCGATTATTACCTACTTTGCTGACCAGGAAAGCATTAAAAAAGTTCTTGAGCAATATCCAAGTTCTGCCCAAGATTCTAAACTGGAAGATTTAATTAGTACCATTGACAACAAGCTTTCCAAAGCAGAGGATCTGCCAATTATTAAAATCGTTAATAAACTGCTCCAGCTTGGATATAGCAATAAAGCTTCTGATATTCACATCGAACCGTATGAGAAAAGGACTCTCATTAGATTTAGAATTGACGGCATTCTTCATGAAATTGCCGCTATTCCAAAGAATCTACACGACCTGATCATTACCAGGATAAAAATCCTTTCCCGTTTGCGAACCGATGAGCACAGAGCCGCTCAAGACGGTAGATTAAGATTTAAAATCGAAAAAGGTAAAGTTGATGTGCGCGTTTCCATTGTACCAGTTATTTACGGTGAGAAAGTTGTCATGCGTTTATTGTCAGAAAAAGCCCGACAATATGATCTGGCAAACTTGGGCTTCAATAAAAAAGATCTGGAACTGATAGAAAACAACATTAAAAAGCCGTGGGGAATGCTCTTGGTTACCGGCCCAACCGGTTGCGGAAAAACAACAACCTTGTATTCAATTCTAAAAATTCTAAATAAAAAAGAAGTTAATATTTCCACTATTGAAGATCCGGTCGAATACGATATTGAAGGAGTAAATCAAATTCAGGTCAATGCAAAAACAAACTTAACTTTTTCAAAAGGTCTGCGCGCCATTGTACGCCAAGATCCAGATATAATTATGGTCGGCGAAATTAGGGACAAAGAAACTGCCAGTGTTGCGATTAATTCAGCCATGACCGGTCACTTAGTTCTATCAACACTGCACACAAACGATGCAGCAACAACGCTTCCACGGCTATTGGACATGGGGGTTAAACCATTTTTAGTTGCCTCAACTATCAATATTGCGATTGCTCAAAGATTAGTTCGAAAAATCTGCCCTGACTGTCGCTACAAAACAAAAGTCAGCGCTGAAACATTAGAGTTAATCAACAAACAACTTTCCAAGGGAATTATTGAAAAGTATAAACTAAACCAAGACCTAATTCTCTACTATGGCAAAGGTTGCCCCAAATGCCAAAAGACTGGATATAAAGGCCGACAAGGAATTTTCGAAATCATGCAAATGAATGAAACCATAAAAAAACTTATCATGGACAAAGCTAATGCTGAAAAAATAAAAGACAAAGCTGTTGAACTCGGCATGCTACCGATGCTCGAAGATGGAATTCTAAATATGTTAAAGGGAGTCACTACGATTGATGAAATTTTACGCGTTACTCGCGAGTAAAAATTATTCTAATTATACTAATTATTCAAAAAAATGACCAAATCCCAACTTTCAAATAAACCTTTGGGGCTTATGCATTGGGCTTTAATTAGGCCAATTAGGTCAATTTATTTTTATATATGGAAAAAATAAATAAAAAAAAACAAAAGAAAAAAAATATTATCGGCTGGGTAACTCAAAAGGAAATTTTATTTTTT
>JABMRF010000048.1 GCA_013202715.1 Candidatus Kuenenbacteria bacterium | reverse complement strand
GCCTGAAGGAGACTTGGTAAAGTTTCGAGAATACTTGTTACAAAAATACTATGTAAAAAAAGCATACTATTTTTTAGGTTTTGTTGACGAGAAGTATCAGGATTTGTATGAAGAAATCCAAAACGCAGGGTTTATTCTGATTTTTCGTCAGCATAATTCTGCAATGCTAGGAAAAAAGAAAGGTAATGTTGATTCTGATATTATATTTACAATAATGAAAAAAATGTACGAAAAAGAACCATTTGATAAAATAGTTCTTGTTTCTGGGGATGGAGATTACAAGGCTTTGGTTGATTTTTTAATTGAGGAAAAAAGACTTGAAAAAGTTTTATTCCCAAATAAGAAATTTGCTTCTTCATTGTACAAAAAAATAACCAGGGTTTACTATGATTATTTACTAAATATAAAACACAGAATTAAATTTAAATAAAAAAGGGGGCCTTTGATCTTGCGATCGCCGGGACCCTTTTGTCTTGATATATACATTATACATTAATTATATAAAATGTCAATAAAATAGTATGTTTTAATCTAAATTTACTAAAAATAACTGTGGATAATTATGTCCCTGAAGTACATACTCCTTCTAGTCGTATGACTTCAGGGCAAGCCCAAATATATGAGTAACTATTACAACCCAAAACGCACCCGCAACATCTTCGACAAAAAATCCAAAAAACCATTCAAGCTCTCCCGCTCAAAAATAGATCTGTTCATCGACTGCCCGCGCTGTTTTTATATCGACCGAAAACTTGGTACCGGCCGACCGCCGGGCTATCCGTTCAATTTGAATTCCGCGGTTGACCATCTATTAAAAAAAGAATTTGATATGCACCGGGCAAAAGGCAAAGCGCATCCACTCATGAAAGCATATAAAATCAAAGCAATCCCATTCGCGCACGAAGATATGGACAAATGGCGAGAAAACTTTGTCGGTGTGCAATTCCATCACAAACCAACTAATTTTACAATCACCGGCGCAGTGGACGATGTCTGGATCAATAAAAAAGGGGAGTTGATTATCGTTGATTACAAAGCTACCTCAAAAGACGGCAAAATAGAGAAGCTGGACCAGGGTTGGCAGGACGGATACAAACGCCAAATGGAAATCTACCAATGGCTGATGCGCCAAAACGGATTCAAAGTCTCAAGCACCGGCTACTTTGTTTATTGCAACGGCAAACGAGACGCCAAAGCGTTTGATGGTAAGCTGGAATTTGACATAACCGTAATTCCGTACAAAGGTAATGATAACTGGGTCGAGCCAGCGATCAAAGCCGCCTATAAATGTTTGTGTTCCAGTAAAATGCCGGAGGCTGATTCGGATTGTGATTATTGTAATTATGTTGAAGCAAGGGAAAAATTATAGACTAATCACTAGTCACTAGTCGCTAATCTATACAAAAAAACACCCCCGCGATGCGGGGGCGATGTGAGTACCTGACTTTCTAGAAGCCAGAGTAAACGGTTACTTTGATCGGATCTCTGTCGAGCATATTTTGCGTCACAGGCTCGATGACCTCAAAGGCTTTGCCAAAGACGCGGATGAAGTATTCCTCGTCAAAATTCTCAGTCATCCTGATCTTCATAGTCCTCGAGTTGTCCTTACCCCATCTCCTCTGGAGCCCCATAATTGCTAGGGTCACCAGATCGCGTTCGCGCATTTGAACCTGGCCGGCGATAATCAGTTTGATCAGTATGGAAAGCAGAAGGAACGATTCGGGTTTGAATGTTATGTGCAAGATTCCGAGACCATACTTTGCTTGACAGATTGCTATACTGAGATTTACTGTCATGACATCTCCTATCTATGGATAATCAATCGACATAGGATTGTATCATGGATTGTGATAGTTGTCAAGCGTAGTACCCCTTTTTAGTTGTAAATTTAGACGAATTGCTAATTTCTAATCTCTAATCACTAATCCCTAATCACTAATCCCTAACCTATGCCAAAAATCTACCTAATCCACGGCTGGGACGGCTCGCCGGACGAGCCAATGCACGCCTGGCTAAAACAAAAACTAACTGACAAGGGCTTTGAAGTTGTTGTGCCAAAAATGCCTGGCGCGGAAACTCCGCACATAGAGCCTTGGCTCGCCAAGATGAAGGAAGTTGTCGGCGTTCCTGATGAGCAAACTTATTTCATCGGTCACAGTATTGGCTGTCAAGCAGTTTTGCGTTATCTGACAACTTTGCCCGAGCAAACCAAAGTCGCCGGTGTATTTTTAATAGCACCATGGATGTTCCTGGACGATGAAGCGATTGCCGAGGATGGTGAAGAGGCGAGTGCAATTCAAAAAGAATGGGAAAGTGCGCCGCTAGACTGGAATAAACTAAAAAACAAAACTAAAAATTTTATTTGCCAGTTTTCTGATAATGATCCATTTGTCTTGCTTGAAAAAAACAAAGAACTGTTTGCGGAAAAAATAAACGCTGAGATTCTTATTGATAATGAAAAAGGGCATTTTACTGAAGATGATGGAGTTACGGAAAATCAGAGGGTGGTGGATTGGTTTGTGAAATTAAAATAATAAAAAAAGGACCGGCGTGTGTGTACTCGCCGGCCGTAGAAAGGAAATCTAGACTTTCTCAATTTCCGTGGAACAGTATGCACCAACGTCATCGCTGTTGTCATGCTCCACCCACAAGACGTCACCAGCGTGACCAGGTACATGTCCCTGGATAGTGCCAGTGACACCAACTTCACGAACACTCAGATGTCGCCCATGGACGAGCATGCCTCTGGCGCTTTCCAGTTTGGCAACCCTGACACGTAATCCGTTCCGCACATTATTAAGCTCCATTTGACTCTCCTTAGTTCACGCCCTCGATCTTCTCGAGAGCGCGATACATCCGCCCCACGAACCAGTCTTCGTCGAACTTGTAGGACAGGGTGACCTCCAGCGAACGGTTTGCATCGCCGTCCCAGTCACCGGAGCGGGAAACGGCCATCATGACCATCTCATCGCTCGGATTGAGAATGATGATACCCGCTTCGCTCATGCCCAGCAGGTAGTTGATATCACCCGTCGCTGTCATCTTGAACGTGATCTTCACCTTGCGGGAACCCGCAAGCGCCTCGCGAACAGTGTCGATGATCTTCTGTCTCATTATAGGAACCCTCCTTGTTGAAAGAAAAGAAACTACTGTATAACTAATCATTATAGCATGAATTCTTGAAACTGTCAAGCGTGTTGCGCGTTTTATTTGTAAATTTAGATAAAAATATACTGAGGACTGTTTAGGACAGTCACTATTTTGAAGCTCGAACCCCATTGTCTTGACTGTGATTTATGTGATTAATATGATTAATGTGATTTATAATGATTACTGACTGGAGATTTTTGTCCCCAACACAAATCAATAATCAGAGAATCAGACGAATCAAAGTGCAGACAAAGTAGCGATTAACTGATTAATATGATCAACGACCAATACAAACACTCAGACATCACCGAAAAAATTATCGGCTGTGCCATGAAAGTACATGCAGAACTTGGAAATGGATTTCAGGAAGTTATTTATCAGCGCGCATTGGCGATTGAGCTGCGTGAGGCAGGACTGGATTTTGTTCGAGAACAGGAAATGCAAATTTATTACAAAGGCTATGATATTGGAACAAGAAGAGTGGATTTTTTGGTTGAAGATTGTATTATGGTGGAATTAAAGGCAGTAATATTATTAGAAGACGTACATTTGGCCCAGGCAATTAATTATTTGGAAGCTTATAATTTAGAAATTGGTTTACTTATAAATTTTGGCGCACGTAGTTTAGTATTCAAACGTGTCAAAAACCATAAATATAAAAGCTATAAAGGCAATAATCAAATAACCAAATAAATTATTCGCTTTGATAATCAAATAAATCATATTAATCATAAAAATCAGAGTACAGACAAAGTAGCAAAAAAGTCACCCCGCGATGCGAGGGTGACTTTTGCGTTAATGTTTTGACGCGCAAATGTATGTATGGTAGGGTATAGGTATAAATAAATAACTCACTGAAAAATTCAATCCTATGGAAATCATCCCACCTAGCAAGATGAAAGAGGCAAAACAAGCGGGTAAACTCGGAATTTACGTTGTTATCGCGATTGTTATTTTAATTATCCTTTTTGGCAGTTTCGGTACAATCGGCGCAGGAGAGCGAGGCATACTTTTGCAGTTTGGTGCAGTTCAAGACAAGATTTTTGACGAAGGACTTTACATCAAGATCCCTTTGATTCAACAAGTAGAAGTTATGGATGTCAAAATCCAAAAAGATGAAGTAGCAGCCAGCGCATCTTCCAAGGATTTGCAGGTTGTTACCTCGAAAATTGCTTTAAATTATCATCTAGACCCAAATGCAGTAAATAAAATTTGGCAGGAAGTAGGAAAAAATTATAACAGCCGAATTATTGCGCCGTCAATTCAGGAAGCAGTAAAAGCAATTACTGCCATGTTTACAGCAGAAGAGCTAATTACCAAACGTGAAATGGTCAAAGATCAGATCAAAGTGAATTTGGCGGAACGCGTATCCGACCGGTCAATTATCATTGATGAATTTAATATTATCGACTTCAGTTTTTCTCCAGCATTTAACGAAGCCATTGAAGCCAAGGTAACGGCTGAGCAATTGAAACTAAAAGCAGATCGAGATTTAGAGAGAATTGTGATTGAAGCTGAGCAACAAGTGGCACAAGCAAAAGGAAAGGCCGCGGCTATTCAAGTTGAGGCTCAGGCTCTGAGATCTAATCCAAAGGTGGTTGAACTGCGTTGGATTGAAAAATGGAATGGTGAAGTTCCAACTTATTGGGGCCAGGCTAGTCCGTTTATTGGGTTGGAGAATAAGTAACCCCCTCTGTCTTGACTGTGATTTACGGATTTACTTGATTATGATTCGTAATCAAATTAATCAGAGAATCATAAAAATCAGAGTATAGACAAAGTAGCGATCAAAATAAAAAGCTCCCTCGTATTGCGAGGGAGTTTTTTTTAGTTTTTATCTAGTAAGAGAAAGATGTGACTTTTCCATACCGCGTTTCGATTGCGATTTCTCATCGAATTGAAAATCGATGATTATTTCTACAAAATCTATGATATCATCAATAACGTTTTCACTACCGCGAACAATTTCCCATTCGCCATTTCGAAAAACCCAGAAGTTTCCTTCCATTGGACAATTAATGAGGTCCAGTCTTTCTCTCCTAACAGCTTCAGGGTATGGCTCAGGTCGATCGATAATGTATGATGCGATTTCTTGTGCGAGTCGCCTCGTACATTGAATTTCTTCAAGGACGTTCCGAGCATTACATTGTTGAACATTCGAGCATTTAACTTGACCCTTGGCTTTGGCGTCGGCAATGGTTTGCAGACTCTTATCATAATAATCAAAGCTGCATGGACTGGTATTTTCAATCAGTCTTCTTTGTCGCATGAAATCCCCGCTATTAAGGATTAAAAACAGGGACTAATGAACTCATATAATTTTACATTATTGCTGGAGTTTGTCAAGATAAAAAAATGCCCGATCATTTTAGATCAGGCACTTGGGATTGCTTATTAGGCAGGAGCAGGGTGTGAATTTTCCATGTCGCGCGTTGGCGGGGAATTTTCATCGAGTTGGAAATCAATGATCACTTCGGCAAAGGCCATGATTTCGTCAACAATGCCCTGACCACCTTGAACAACTTTCCATTCGCCATCTCGAAAAACCCAGAATGGAGCATTTAGAGTTGGATCCCTCTCTAGGTCCCGTCTTTCATTCTGAACCGCTTCTGCGTATGGTTCGTGTCGATCGATGATGAATTCTGCAACTTGTTGCGCAAGTCTTCGAGTACACTGAATATTCCGAGCATTACATTGTTCAATGTTCGAGCACATGACTCGATCTGTTGCTCTGGCGTCAGCAATTGTTTGTACGCTCTTGTCGTGAAAATCAAAATCACACGGACAGGTATTTTCAATTAACCGTCTTTGGCGCATGACACCCCCTTTTGATAATTAAAACAGGAACCAGTGAACTCATATAATTTTACATTATTGCTGGAGTTTGTCAAGACAAAAAAGAGCCTCTCCAAAAGTGGAGGGGCTCAAATGTTTTTCTAAAGGTTTTCTATGTCTGGAGAAAGAAGCTTTCGGATACGGGTCAGGTAGTCCTGAGCTTTGTCCCAGCCCCAGGCGTGGATCATGGTTCCGTCCTTGGTCACCTTTTCTTCAGTGAAGAGGGAGTGGAACCCCTGCTCCGGCATTACTCCGCAGGCCACCAGGGTCTCCTGCATACTCTTCCAGTCAATGACAATCACTCGTTTTCTCCATCCAACGAGGATGGAGCCAAACTTAGTGTTCACATTGAACCAGGTTGCGCAGACATCACACGGACAATACTGGTTCGGAGTTCTGTTCATACCAATATCCCGAAACCCTGCGGCCTCAAAAATCTTCCTGAATCCTTGTTCTTCATTGCTGTTAAGCCGTGTTCTGTTGCAGACTTGATGATAATAATAGCGAATGTTGAAAAGCGCCGAATCTCCGTCATGAATGACATAGCTGTCAATCACGCCGTCACTTTTCGATACCCAACCGTTTCCATTGACGACCCGTTTCTTTTCCCAATCGTTTTTGGGGTGCAGATGTTTGGGGCTCAGGTCAATGAACCTGTCGTTCTGGATCAGCCTATCCGGCTGCATCCAGTGAGAAGCATCGGTGCGGGCAGCGAAAGCCGTCTTGACCTCACTGAGCGTTTGCCCAACAAACTCAGCCAGGTTGATGGTATCTGTTCGATGAGTAGAAACCAAGTCATGACAATTTTCAATGGTCCAGCCCTCGCCGCAAACTGGGCAAAGAACATTTGCTTCCGGCAAGGCTGTGCCAGACATTGCAAATGAGTACATCATTGTGTTGGATTCACTTTCTTGTCTTTCTTTGATATAACTCCAGAATTCGTCGTTCGTCAAAACATTGGGAATTTCGGGAAATTTTTCTTTCGGGATTGTGCCCATTGCAACGCCACAATTTCCACAAGAGTCGAGAAAGTATCGACCCATCACATAAAATTCACTGAGTCGCTCACCCCTGTCATAGTAGGCCCTGTTCCTCTCGGCTACCAGCCTCAAAAGGTCAGGCAGTCTGGACAATGATGTCACAATCCCTTCGTACCTGTCATACCAGGGTGTTCCTGGAAAAGCGGGCTTTCTTTTTTCTGTTGTTTTCGTTCCTTCGGTGCTCATTTTTCCTCCTCATTCCGAGTTTGTCCACAAATTGACACCAAAACTAACACCCTCCAATATATCACAGTCGAAATGTATTGTCAAGACAAAAAAAACGACCCGATCGATTAGATCGACTGGTCGTTTAATTATTATTATTTTGTCTTAATTTAGCGAATATTATCTAATAGGATTGACAATTATAAAGAATCATGCTATTATTCGGGGTAAAGTAATTGATCTTTAGATGTTTCTAAACCCTCAAAAGGAGTAAATGATGGGCCAGAATTTCAAAATGGTGATTTGCGAAAGTTGTGGCTGTGAAGTTTCGAAGCGGTCAACCTTGTCGTTGGAGCCGCTTGGTAAGAAGTATAAAGGCAAAAGAGCGTGCCGGTCGCATGAAGAAGTGAAGGAAATGGTAGCTTCTTTGGAAAAGATGCATCGCGCAAAGATCGCCGACGCACAGAGAGGAGAAGAGTTGCGTGAAGTCATGGAGCAGGCCGATCGGACGATGAGGACTATTTCGGGTGCGGCCATGGTTCGATCGCTTCATACCATTCACAATATTTCTGTTGACCTGGTGTATGCGCGAATGCGTCTGCGGGGCTGGCCGGCAGAGTTGATTGAAGACATCAAAAGGGAAGTTGCCAAGCGTGGCGGACCGAAGATGTCTGATAATGAAGTGCTAACCAGCCTGATGGCGCATGGCGAGCTACAAAAGCGGGCAACGGCCGCAGGGTTGGATGCGTAGTTGACTCAAATACATTGAGCGTCTCTCGAAATTCGAGGGGCGTTCTTTTCTTTTTAAAAAAATCACCTCAAGTTACAATTAATTTTCTTTACCAAAAACCACCACCCAAATCTTGTCGACCTACCTCGTCAAGATTTTTTGTGTTTTGCTATGAGGAAAAACAGCTTTGGTCGAATCTTGACGAGTGGGGATAACATTTTGCTAGGGGAAAGTTAATTGGGTGAATATAATGAAAGTGAAAGAGAGCGCGGGAAAATGCAAAATGAAAAATGCAAAACCACAGTCAAAAACTAAAATAGAAAAAGATGAAGACGAAAATTTAATTGCAAAATGAAACCTGCTTACCGGTCTTCGACCATGAGCTCAGACCGAATGGCAGGCAGGAATGCAGAACCACAGTCAAAATCCTAAATAAAAAAAATTGGTTTTGAAAAATTAGTAATCAAAATAAACAATAAAAATGTATGGACTATCAAAAAAAGAAAAAAGAACAATTCAAAAAAGAGTTTAGCCAGAGGATATCTCGAGCCGTTGTACAAACAATAAAGTTCGTGGATTCCTTGCCGACCGGTACTGTAACAAAAACAGTAAAAGACCAATTAATTCGAAGTATGACGAGTATCGGCGCGAATTATTTTGAAGCGCAAGCCGGCAGTTCAAAAAAGGATTTTATGAATTTCTTTTCATATAGTTTGAAGTCAGCTAACGAAGTCAAGTTTTGGCTTTCAATAGTGATTGATTGCGGTTTGGGCGATACACAGGAAGCAAAACAAATATTAATTGAGGTGAACGAAATTGCGAATATTTTCGCCTCGAGTATTTTAACAATGAAAGGCAAGAAAAAAGCGATATAAGATCATTTTCTTTTTTTAATTTTTATTGTGGTTTTGCATTTTTCATTTTACATTTTGCAGCCCAGTTCTTTAACAATCAAATCTTTTCGGTCACTTCGACCGTTGTTTTTCCCTAACTAAATGGAGGTCCCATGAAAAACGTCTTTATTTCACTCGCCGTGTCCGTCGTCTTGCTCGGCTGCACATCTGCCGCCACAAATATTCCCTTTCAAGCCAAAAGTCGGCCCTGGGATTACAAGAAGATCGCTGTAATTGATGAAAATGTTGTTCTTGAAGCAGATAATAATGTCAGCGTTTCCGCGTTTGGCTACAACCCGCGAAAGTGGGAGCAGTCGCAGATCCAGAATTTTCATTATCCACTGCTTTGGCTGAAAAATCCGCGTTTGCTTGAAAAGGATATTTACATTGTCAAGAATGTCGGGCGATCGATGCTGTTCTGTTCAATTCGGCCTGAAGAAAAGAAAAGTTCGGATGAAAGAAAAAATTCAGCGCAGTATAATTTGTTCTTAGTTAAAACTGAAGAGATCGAAGGCTCGATCGTTTGGATGAAATTCTTGGAAAAAAAATATGGCTCGAAATATTATTCTCATCGCCGGGTGGATATCGGCGAGAGAGAAGTAATTCAGCTCAATTGGAATGCTGACTTTTATTGGAACTCGCCAACTATCTTGGCTCAATATGGAGGGACTGTTAACGAAATAATTTTGCTCTATTCAGGGACAAGCCGAACGTACGTCAACCAAATCATGAATAAATTCCCATGGCGGGCATTTACTCTCAATTAACCATTAATCGCCCGAAATAAATTATTCGGGCAAGCCCTGAAGTACATACTCCTTACAGTCGTATGACTTCAGGGCAAGGAGAAAAAGATATGAATACTCTAGACAAAGTATTAGCAACGTTGTGCGTTTTTATTGTTGCGACCATGTATGTTCTCTTTTCAATCGGTTGTGTACGCACAATTGATAATCAGGACGATTACGAAGAACAGTCGATAAATTTTGAGCCGGCCATGGCTGAGGAACTTGACACTGAGAAAAATAATCAGGATCCGTTCTGGCAAAGTTATCAGGATGAAAATTTCACGTTCGAATATCCAGAAAATTGGATTGTGAGTGTGACCGCTGGGAGCGATGAGCTCTCAAAACCAAACTATTATCTACGGGTAAGAAGCACCACCAAGCAAATCATTGCAGGCGGTGTTGCGCCGGATGATTATTATCTGGCAGAAAATGGTGTGAACATTGTCAATGAAGAATTTTATGCCAATGATTACATTGTTTTTCAAGTGGATGTATTTGTTGGGCTAGCGGAAAGAGATTGGCTGGAGTTTTTTCAGACAGTTTATCCGGAAATAATTACTTTGTATGATTATTTTCAAGTTCCGTATCAGCCGGAGATTGAGGGAGTTGAACCATTGGAAGTGGCAGGATTAACATCGGGTCAGTCAAGGTTCTTTGCGAAACATAACGGTTTATTTTACGAATTCAGTTTAATTAGCCGTAATGTTGATGGCGCAGAAGCTCGAGAATTGTTCAAAGGCTTTATTGCGAAGTTTTCGTTTTAACTAACAACAAAAAGTCCTTCTTCCTCCTTGTATTATAAGTGGGGAAGAAGGCTAAGGAGACAAAATGAGAGTTCTGACTTTGATTATAGTTAGTTTGTTTTGCTTGCTCAGTTGTGTTTGCCCAGTGGTGGCAAATGAGATTATTTTGAATGATGTGCAGTTCAAATCCCAGTCGCCACCAGGTGATTGGACAAAAAACATGAATTGCGGTCCGACCTCGGCACTGATGACTGCTGGGTTTTACGATGATCAAGTAGAAGTTTCCACCGATGGCATCAAAAATGTCATTGACTGGCTGTACGACATGAATTACATTTTTCCGCAGACCGATGCGGAATATTATGATGGTAATGCGACCACAGCGGTACAGCTCGCCAACGTTTTGTCCGGCTATTATCAGCTGTCGATCGTTGAAAAAAGAAACGAAAACAGCATTTCTATGCTAAGGGACAAGTTGAAAAAGGGAAACCCTGTTATTGTTGGCGTGAACATTGAAATGAATGCGCAAAAGGACGGTCATTTCATGGTTGTGGTTGGTCTTGATGACGACAAAGTCATTGTCAATGACCCTGGAAAAAGTAGTGGTGACTACATTACGTATGACCTGGATGATTTTAAATCTTCCTGGGCAACGTCCGGTCACAGCTCGATTGTGGTGGATACATCGACAAACAAATGGCATCCTGACGGGACTTTAATCCAGGTTTCCGGTGATAGCGAGATCTATGTTCTCGTAAATGGCAAAGCTTACTGGATTTTGAATGAACAGATCTTTGATGCGCACGGTTTTGCTTGGCAAAAAGTCGTTTATGTTTCAAAACAAGAACTGCAATGCTATCAAAATGGTGGCGTGATTGACTGGCTTCCGTATCGTGAACTGTTTTCCGTTGATGATGTATATTATCTAATGGAAAAAGTGTCAACGCAGTCGGTGTCATGCGCGGTTTACGAATTTTCTTCAATGCTGAGTCTAAATTCCTGGAATATTCCAGGGCAAATTGCGCAGTTGAATTATGAACAGGCAGAAGAACATTACTTTTCCAAATGCGATAACGCCGGAATCCTGTATGTTCGTGACGGAACATTGATCAAGCCAGATTTTCCGGTAGACGGATTTGGGCAGGGAATTGTTTTTGTCGCCCGAAACAACGGCGAACTTTTGCCAATTGAATCATGGGACGTTTTTTACAATCTTGATTATGATCATTTGCCGGTATTGCATATTGATCAAAATGAATTTTTCGGCAGTTTTGCAAATATCGGGCCGATGCTGACAACTCAGATTAGTGAGCAATGCCTGAACGGTAGTTTGCAGGTTCAAGGTGGATCTTCAGTTCAACCCGACCCGGTAGAAGATCCGGATCCAGTTGAAGTGCCGGACCCAGTTGAAGAGCCGGATCCTATTGAGGAGCCGGATCCTATCGAAGAGCCGGATCCTATTGAAGAGCCGGATCCAATTGAAGAACCTGATCCCATTGAGGAGCCTGATCCAATTGAAGAGCCGGACCCGATCGAAGAGCCGGATCCGATTGAAGAGCCAGATCCAATTGAGGAGCCAGATCCAATTGAGGAGCCGGATCCTATTGAAGAGCCGGATCCGATAGAAGAGCCTGAT
>JABMRF010000047.1 GCA_013202715.1 Candidatus Kuenenbacteria bacterium | reverse complement strand
GAGATGAAGGATGAAGTCTTTTTCAAAGGAAAGTTTTATAATTTTTTATTTATGGCGATTTTTAACAAAAATAAAATAAATCCTTAACTAACAATTTCAATCTCTATATATATGCCCCACATTCACGAAAAAATTGACTTTTGCGCAGAGACATTTATTGTTTATAAAAATAAAGTTCTGCTTCGAAAACATGACAAACTGAAAATCTGGCTCAGCGTCGGCGGGCACATCGAACTGGACGAAGATCCAAATCAGGGCGCGGTGCGCGAAGTGCTCGAAGAAGTTGGACTGGAGGTCGAGCTATACTGCGAAAAAGAAAGACCAACTATTGCAAAAGACAATTATCAATCACTCATCTGCCCGCAACATTTAGTTAGACACAATATGACCGAGACACACGAGCATATCGTCTTTGTTTATTATGCAAAAGCAAATTCAGATGAATTAACATTATGTAAAACAGAAGTGACGGACGGGTGCAAGTGGTTTACAAAAGAAGAAATTACAAAAAATGATTTCGGCATAGCTGAAGACGTCCGGCTGTATGCGCTGGAGGCTTTGGATAAATTGGCGGAATAAAAAAAAAGCCCTGAACCATTCCTTCGATCTCTCGAAGTCAGGTCCAGGGCAAGCCCGAGAATAATATCCTCGGGAGTTTGAGTTGTGCTACACGGCGACCGCGATCTTAATCGATCACGCCCTCCTTGTTGCAGACGAGGAAAGCGTCGTCAGGAAAGAGACCACGCAAGTGCGTGAGACATGCCATTGCGAAGCCCTGTCTCTTGAAATCAGCGACCACCTCTACCTCGCTGTTCGGGCTTTCGCATGTGATCCGGAGCATCCCCTCCGGCGCCTTGAAGATCGCGTCCGGTGAATCCATCGTCTCGGCGTCAACCGCCTCGGTGAAACGATCGGGGTTGTACGGCTTGAAGCCACCCGGCTGAGGCGGATACGCTTCATTCCAGCCAAGTGCCAACAGGAATCGACCGTCCGGAAGCTTGATCGGAAGCGAATCCTCATATGCTTCCATGCCGACCGTGTACTTCCGGCCTTCGTACTCAAAACTGATTCTGTTCATGTCGTCTGTCATTGCATTCTCCTTTTAGAGGTTCAATTCATCAAGCAGGCACATAGCGAGATTTGCCGGTATACGTCTGAGTCTCGGCGGTGTAGTCATTCTCAACTTCGTACTCGACTCGATACCCGCAATGCACAATACAAGTGCTCTGCCACCAACAACTTTTCATGATCGTCTCCTTTATCTTTGTCAATTTACTATATTTCTACAATGCCTTTTTGAATACTACTTGATAACCTTCTGATCCTTCACCACGAAACCAGCATCGGCCTGATGCTCCAGCTTCAACTCCCACCACTTGAAGGTATGAATATCACAAGGATTTACGGAATGCGTGAAGACAACCTTGAACTTGTGGTTGAGAATTTCTGTCTCCGGAACGGGGGTCCAGAGCACATCGGCGCTTACTTCCATTCCCGTGTCAGTGTAACCAAATGTAGTGAACTTTCTGCCTTCTAAATGAGGAGACACAGGCGACGCAACATCCAATTGATACATGAACTTGCCCAGTTTAAGCGTCTCAACACAAGCGTTCATCAGCGCGATCACAACTGCCTTTGTTTTACTAAGATTAAATTCAGACATTCTACCCCTCCAAGGAGTATGGTGCAGGTAATTCCACACCAATCCACCATCTAGGTGAATGTAGAAGTATAGCACTCTTTCCAAAATTTGTCAATTACAATACCTATATTTTACCTACAATTAGCCAAAACATTAGAAAAAAATACATAACAGAGAACATATAACAAAACAAATCAGAAGAGGAGCCCGAACCGTTATTATTGACGAAGATATAAACAAAATCGCCATTATCGAAGCCATGAATGGAGATTATCATAAAATCCCAGGCGGTGGCATTGAAGAAAATGAAAGACCTGAAGATGCAGCCCTGCGCGAAGCACTCGAGGAAGGCTCTTGTGATGTCGAAATAATAACCATGCTTCCCGGTAAAATAGAATTTGAAAGCACAAAAGGATCCGGAATATATAACAATTCTGTTTGTTTTTTGGCTCGAAAGATTAAAGATAACAATACATTAAGTTTCACTCCAGAAGAAATTAATAATAAATTCAAACTACTCTGGGTCTCTTTTGATGAAGCGATCGAGCTATTCAAAAATGTAAAAAGCGAAGTACGGTTCGAAATTGAAATGAATAATCGAGACCTTACATTTATTCAAGCTGCAAAAAAATATTTAGATGATAATAAAAAATAACCCTTTATTCATGAAAATTATAATCACAACCCATAGCCAAACTATTCAAAACACAAAAAAGATTTGTACCGGTCATTTGAATGGTGAACTATCAGAACAAGGGATAAAGGATGCCAATTCCCTTGGGTTAAAATTCAAAAACAAAAAAATCACAGTAGTTTATTCCAGCGATCTGGAAAGAGCCAAAGATACTGCCAAAGAAATTTTGAAGTATTATCCAACTCTCAAATTAAAAACAGACAAAAGAATAAGAGAAAGATTCTTTGGTAAACTTCAAGGGAAGCCTTTTCCAAAAGATCTTGACTGGAAAAATTTGCCGGCAGACATTGAAACCGAAGCAGATATGCAAGTACGGGCGGATGAATTTATTAATGAACTCAAAAACAAACACAGCGAGGAGACCGTTTTAATTGTTTGCCATGACGGAATCAAAGCGTCTCTTATTAGTGCCATCGTTAACAAACCGGTTCTGTGGCAAGATGTTACGAAGACGGCTGTTCATGAGTTTGAGATAAAGTAGGAATTAGCTTTCTAGCTTGCTAGCTTATTAGTTTATAGCTAATAGATTATAAACGAACAATTAACCCAACTTGACAATATATAAAAATTTAGTATACTTGAATATCCACTGGAACACAGTGAATGTGTTAATTGACAACAAACATTGGAGGTAGACAATGAAAACAACGCTGTATGTATTTTTGATGATTTCAATTATGCTTGGATGCAATCCTTCCGAAGAGAACAATACCGAGGGCTTCGACGTCGAGGCTAGGACGCAAGATTACAGCGAGGAGCTCACGCAAGACATCCTGGATGTTTCCACAGAACAACAAGATCTGGAAGAAGTGAGCGTCGATGCTGTTGAAGAACTTACACCTGAAATCGACCTGACAGCTGATGGCAAAGAAGACACGCCACTGGACGAAAACAGCGAGGACATCGTCACTTGTGAAGACGATGATCCGTGTTCAGTTGATTACTTCGACCCTGAATTGGACCAATGCGTCAACATGGCTGATGAAAATTGCCATGAATGCTCAAATGATCTGGCTTGCAATCTCGAGGACATTTGCTCTTGCCATGAAGGCGAGCTACACTGTGTCATCTTCAAAAATAAATGTACAGACGGAATCTGTAAAAAAGAGGAAACAAAAAAAGAATGTACATTTGGTTGCGATGTTGAATTTAGTGTATGCAATGAATGCATTGAGGCAAACGATTGCATCGAGGACGATTCTTATCCGTGTGAAGAATTTGTTTGCCCAAACCATCACTGCGCGCTAAAACCGCTACCGAGCGGTAGCTTGTGCGGAGACTCTGGCAACTGGCAATGCCAGGGTGTAGACTGCGTCAACATCTGCGATGACGGCAATCCGTGCACGACTGATATTTGGCTCAGTCAAGACTCATCGTGCGCAAATGGCTTTGAGTACGGCTGTGACCATTGTCTCATCGATGCAGACTGCATAAACGAAATAACAATGTGCAATTGTCCTCCCGAGGAGGATCAATTCATCTGCTATGAATCTCTCCCAGAATGCGACAATGGCGTATGCCAGACCAACGAAGTCGTGATCGAAGAATGCCTCTTTGGTTGTCATGAGTTTTCTGGAGAATGTAAACAAGAAGGAGAATAGCCTCCTCAAAAAGAAAATAACTTTTTTCTAAAAACAGAAGGAACCGAAATGGTTCCTTTTTTTAATAGAATAAAAAATAAGCCCGCACAATGAAGTACGGGCTTTCGTAACACCACGATGGCTGAAGTTACAACCCCCTGGTCATCAGACGCCGCCACCAGCTCTGACCAAGGATTAACTCCATTCAAGCATGCTTTTCAGAATCTGTCAATCAAGACACCATGATTTTACCTATAATTAGACAAATTATCGAAATAAAAAACAGGCCCGCATATTAACGGACCTGAAATGTTTCAAATGAGCATGTTAAAATGATACTCCGGGCTTCGCGAGTCATCGTCACGAATGAACGAAATGGTCACTGAACTGACCACCGTCGGCCAGCCAATGTCGCCGACCGTATTGATCTTGACCAATATCGTCCGGCCACAAATCTTGATGGGCTTGTTGCCGTCTCCGAAAAAAGAAATTCCCTTTTCAATGTCTGCATCAGGATGCTGAATCACTTCATGGATCGAAGTCGCCAGCATTTCCGCGTTCTCAATTTCCGAGCTCGCGAGCCTCATGCCCATCTCGGTATTGGAAAACAAAGCCAACGCAACAGCCATAAAGAAACTCAAATATGCAATAAATTCGAAATTCCTTTTCATCTTCCGACCTCCTTTCTTTTCACTTCCTTTATCACAATATTTCCGATACGAACACGTCTGTAGATCAATCCCGTAAAAATAATCAACCCTCCAGCTGAGAAATAGCTTCGCTCAAATGCGACGCTCCAACGAAAAGAGCCCAAAAGCGCTTCGTAGAGAAAAAGACCAATTGTAATGCTGATCACACAAATAACAACCAGTTCAATTACACGTCTCATAATTCCACTCCTTCTAAATGAACAGTAAGTTTGCAGTTCTCTTCTAGCTAAGAGATCAGCTTAGCATTCATATTAAAAATTGTCAAGTTAAAGACCCTTTTTTTTTATAATGCCATGCCCCTTGTAGAATAGGCTTCATTATTATATCATGGAGATACAATTGTCAGAATATTACTAAAATAACCCCAAAAAGCCAAGATGATCGCCATCCAACAAATCACGCTTCCAATCACCCACACCGATGATGAACTGCAAGAAAAAATTGCAGTGATTTTAGATTTAAAAGTTAATGAGATAAAGGACTTCACCATTACAAAGAGAGCGATCGACTCACGAAAAAAAAGGCAGATGATTCATTTTGTTTATTCTGTTAATGTTAATGTCGAAAACGAACAAAAAGTTTTGAGTAGTAAAACTGTCCAGCAAAACATTCCTCGTTATCGAATTGAAATGAAAGAACCTTATGTGTACGAAATTCCGAAAGTTGATGTAAAGAAAACAGATCAGCGCCCAATCGTAGTTGGCTCTGGCCCCTGCGGATTGTTCTCCGCCTTACTGCTTGCCAAGGCCGGACTGAAACCGCTCGTAATCGAGCGCGGTGGCGATGTTGATTCGAGAACAAAAGACGTTGAAACATTTTTGAGTACCGGCAAATTAAATCCCAAGTCAAATATCCAATTTGGTGAGGGCGGAGCCGGAACATTTTCGGACGGAAAACTGAATACGCTAATTACAAATCCGCGTATAAAATATATTTTTGACGAGCTGGTCAGAGCCGGCGCGCCAGCGGAAATACTTTGGGATGCTCAGCCTCACATTGGCACTGATAAGATTCGCGAAGTTGCCAAAAATATTCGCAAGCAAATTATTAAACTGGGCGGAGAAGTTCGATTTGATACCGAGCTCACTGACATTAAGATAAATAAAAATAAAGTAACCGGCGTAACCCTTAATAATAACGAAGAAATAGCAACAAACACACTTGTACTCGCAATCGGATACTCAGCCCGCGACACATACGAGATGCTGTTCAATAGAAAATTAAACATCGAACAAAAACCATTTTCCATAGGCGTACGCATCGAGCACAAAGCTGAGATGATCAACAAAGCGCAGTACGCTGATTTTTTTGATAATGAAAAACTTGGAACCGCAAAATACAAACTTGTCAGCCACAGTGATGAGAACCGAAGTGTCTATACCTTTTGCATGTGCCCCGGCGGATATGTCGTACCGGCAACTTCTGAGGAAGGATGCATTGTTACAAATGGTATGAGCCTCTACGCGCAAGACGGTGACAATTCAAACTCCGCCCTGCTAGTAAACGTAGAAAAAGAAGATTTTGAATCAGACCATCCTCTGGCCGGCATGGAATTTCAAAGGAAATGGGAAAAAAAAGCGTTTGAAGTTGGCGGAAGTAATTATCACGCTCCGATCCAATTCGTAGGAAATTTTTTGAATGAACAAAAATCGGTGGAAATAAAAAGCATCACGCCAACCTACAAGCCCGGCGTCACTCCCACTGCACTTGACGAATGTTTGCCTGACTTTGTAGTTGAAAGTCTGCGCGAAGCGCTACCGGAGATGGAAAAAAAACTAAAAGGATTTGCTCACCCTGACGCGGTACTGACTGCAATTGAATGTCGCTCATCTTCCCCACTTCGAATCACTCGGGACAAGGAGACCATGCAATCAAATATTGAGGGAATTTACCCAGCCGGAGAGGGGGCTGGATATGCCGGAGGCATTGTTTCGTCTGCCGTAGATGGTATGATGGTAAGTGAGACAATTATAAAATCTTATGGCAACAAATAAATACAACCTAGCTGTAATTGGCGGCGGACCGGCCGGGATGATGGCCGCAGCGCGCGCAGGTGAACTCGGAGCCCGCGTAGTTTTGATTGAAAGAAACGAGCGACTGGGTGTAAAACTTCTCATTACTGGCAAGGGGAGATGCAATATTACTAATAATGAAGATGATTTGAAAAAGATTGTCAGTATTTATGGTCCAAACGGAAAATTTTTGTATTCAGCCCTGAATAAGTTTTCAAATAAAGATGTAATTGAATTTTTCGAAAATCGCGGAGTGAAAACAAAAGTTGAACGCGGGAACCGAGTCTTTCCAGTTTCAGATAAATCTAAGGATGTGCTTGATTGCCTGAAGAAATATTTGAAAGAAAACAAAGTGGAAGTAAAATACAACAGCGCTGTTATAAAATTTATTACAAAAAACAAACGGATCGAAAAAGTAATTTTAGAAAATGGCCAAGAAATTGTCGCTGAGAATTTCCTGATCGCCACCGGCGGAAAATCTTATCCAGGAACTGGCTCTACCGGCAACGCTTACAAGTGGTTAAAAGAACTTGGACATGATTTAACTGAACCAAAACCGGCATTAACTCCAATCATTATCAAAGAAAAAATAGTTAAACAACTGGAAGGATTGAGCTTAAAAAACGCAGAAGTAAGTTTATGGGCAGAGCGCAAGTTGGATTCTGAATTTGGTGAAGCGCTTTTTACCGGCAATGGACTTAGCGGACCGGTTGTTCTAAATTTAAGTAAAAAAATCAACGAGAACGAAGGCAAAAACATGAAAATAAAAATAGATTTCAAACCGGCCCTTGATTTTCCAACATTAAACAAAAGAATTCTCCGCGATTTTGAAGGTCAAAAAAATAAGCAGTTCAAAAACAGTCTTGATAAATTACTACCAAAAAAACTTATTCCTGTTATAATTAAACTATCAGGGATCAAACCTGACAAAGCGATAAACGAAATTACAAAAGAAGAACGAAAGAAACTGATTAAACTTCTCAAGGAATTTGAACTTAACGTCGCAGGTCTGGTTGGTTTTGAAAAGGCGATTGTGACTTCTGGTGGCGTTGATTTGAAAGAAGTTGACCCAAAAACAATGCAATCGAAAATAATCGACAACCTCTACTTTGCCGGCGAAATTCTTGATATAGACGGTCCGACCGGCGGGTATAATCTGCAGGTTGCGTGGAGTACGGGGTATGCGGCTGGGGATGATAACGCACAAATGTAAGGGTTCAAAATTTTGAACCCTTACATTTTGACGGATAAAAAAACCTGCGCAAAAATAAATTTCAGTCTTAATATGAAAACATTAATTCTAACTTCCAGCGGTAACTTTATTACCAATAACAATATAGACCAATTTTTGCCAAAGAAACTTACAGATTGCAAAATTGCATATATAATCACAGGCTCGAAAAAAGTTCCCGATACCGGCTATATTGATCGACATCGCCAGAAAATGACCGAGCTCAATATCGACTACACGGAATTTGATATTGCCGAAAAAAATGAAGCAGAACTACAAAAAGAGCTTGACGGATACGATATTGTTTTGGTTGAAGGCGGAAACAGTTTTTATTTACTAAAAGCTGTTCGAGAAAGTGGTTTTGATAATGTCATTAACAAATTAATCGAAAATGGTGTGATCTACATCGGCTCGAGCGCCGGCTCTTATATCGCCTGCCCGTCTATTATAATGGCCACTTGGTCAAACCGAAATT
The DNA here is from genome assembly GCA_013202715.1 of Candidatus Kuenenbacteria bacterium. Lineage (GTDB taxonomy): Bacteria > Patescibacteriota > Patescibacteriia > UBA11705 > JABHMO01 > JABMRF01. The sequence goes on along the minus strand of JABMRF010000047.1, from coordinate 16,337 downwards.
TTGATGAATGCGGGATTACAGATTACACAGCAATGAACTTGGTACCTTTTTTAATAAAAGCGCACTTCACTCCGGACACGGAGGAGTCATTAAAAGAAAAAGCAAATCACTTAGAGTATCCACTTCGAGCTCTGAGCGATGATCAAGCCATCCTTGTTCAAGACGAAAAAATTCAGCTATTAGGTGATGGTGATGAGATAATCTTATAAATAACAAATTAACAAAATAATCCTATGGACCTCAACACAATCAGAGCAGGTATCTTCCTTGTCGCAGGTTTATTCATGATCATCTTTTCAAAAAGACTTTTAAAATCGCAATCTTTTTTTACTAAAAGATTCAAGATCAAAGCGTCTGACTCCAGAGCAACGGTAATCATCCTCGGAATAATATTTTTAATTGTTTCCTTAGTTTTATTTATCGTTTCCATTATTTATTAATTAACAAAATCTATGAGCAAAGAAATTCAAAGTATTTTAGAAAAAAATGAAAAAATTGTCTGGGAAGGGAAGCAAGACCTAAAGGCAACCATGATTACAAGTATTATTTCAGCAGTATTCCTCATCCTGTTCGCATTTATCATCAAGGGACTCTTCTCAAGCGGTACTGGAAGCTGCACTATCAGAGGAACAGTAAGACCGAGCGCAGACTGCAACTTCTGGTCAAACGCAGTCGCCTATTTAATCATGATTCTAGGAGCATCTTCACCAATCCTGGCATTTTTGTATCAACGGGTAACAAAGTACGTGATCACGGAAAAAAGATTACTGCTCAAATCAGGGCTAATTGGTGCCGACATGGTTTCTATTTATTATGACCAAATCAAAACTTCTTTTGTAAAAGTGGGGCTAATTGGAAAAATATTAGGAACAGGATCAATTCTAATTGATACCGGAAAAATAAGTCACGGTGGAAGAGATTCGGGGTCACGAGTAGAATACGATAAATTTAATAACGTCAAAAAACCTTACGAAGTTTACAAACATGTCCAAAAGAGAACATCTTCCAGAAAAGAAAACTTGTACGCGGGGAAAGCGGCAGAATAAATAATTCAAAAAAATAATTAATAACAAAATATTTATGTCAAAAAATCGTACCTCACAAAGAACGGTGGTTATTATTCTGGTCATTGCCGTAATTGTCGGAATTTATTTCTGGCAACAAGGAAAAACTGTTCAGGACGTAGATCCATTGTCTTTTTCAAATGATGATTCAGCCATTTCAGTTTCAAAAGACACAAAGTCATTTGATATTACCGCTGAACAATTAGCAGCAATTGCCGAAGAATGTGGAAACAAACAAACGGAAGCTTATTTTAACGAGATTGCCACAAAGTTTAATAACACAGAACAAACCGCGTACAATTTCAAATACACAAAAAAAAGCCAGGAATCCGACACCTTTGTCGTCACTCTAGTACCAAACAAACCTGGATACACTTCTATGGCAGAATTCAATCGAGATTTTAACATCTGCGCTGCCGGCGGAAATTTTTATCCGAAAATGTTGAACGACCAGTGGCTGGTTTTTGTAAACTCTTGCGGAAGCGGATTTGACGACGGATCTGGAAATCCGATTGGTTGTCAAAGTGCACAGGCCGCAATCGAGCCAACATTGGAATTAAAATAAATTAGTTTAATAAAAAAGGCCCCCGCATTGCGGGGGCAGGCCGCTCGAATATTTGAGTGGTCTTTGGTTTTCAAAAGAACTATTTACAAAGCTCAAAATCATTGGCGCTAAACCAGAGATCTCCATTTCCACAACAAGATTTGAGACTGATTACCCACTGTTTTCGCTCACTAAGCTCAGTCGGGCAAAACCAGACTTCAGCAACTTCTTCATTCTGGGTAAGGTTAATCCTTAAATCTCCAGGGGAATGAACAGCAGTGATGTGATCACTTTTTGACTTAACTTTGTCGCCAGGCTGAAAAGGAGGATCAACTCCCTCTGCGCGAGCGGCCAAGGCGCCAAGATAAATATGAAGATTTCTACAAGAACGAGCATTCGCAAATTGAATCTTTACAACCAATTCCTTCACAGAGAGCTTAAATGGATTTTCCGACATGACCTAACCTCCTTGTCCTTCGTAATTCTGACAAAGTACAGAATGAAGAAGGGCTTTTTGTTCTAAATAACCTTACGTCCAAGTCTATCTTAGCATTTTATCTCCAAAAGTCAATAAATATTTTATAAAACAAAAAAACTGCCGTTACAATGTAAAGACAGCCTAAATTTTAAACATTCCCGCTAAATCAAGCTTCAACTTTTGCTGGAGCTGGGGGAGACTTGAGTTCTTCCACTCTTGTTTGAAAAGCGACAAAAGCTTCCTCTCCGTGGTTGACTACCATTTCCACCCGGAGATTATCCTCTGACCAATCAGCGAAAGTTACCATAGCACAAAGATGGGGGGCTCGCAAACGACTTATCGAACCGCTAAAGACTCCGCAAGGAATCTGCCCACCAAGGCTGATCATCCTCTCCACTCCTTCACTAAAAGGACAAGCAGAACAAATAAGACCATCATACTCTGTTTGGTATGACTCAGCCTTCATTTTCTTGTACCAGTCCCAATAGTAGATTTTACCTTCCGGTGCTGGTGGAGACTCTTCACCAAACTCAACCTTGGGACAATCTTGCGGAGCAATCACACCGAATTTTTCAACGATTTCAGAGACCAATCGCAATTGGATCTCTCGGCTACTTGTGATATCTTTCTCAACTCCACCGTCAGGATCTTCAATTCGACCGTGGCTAAGACTATGATTCATTTGCCAAATAAATCCCCCCAGCGCTTCAATTACCGACCAATACTCCATCTCTGTTTCGGGCTGTTTCTTGATTTTCATCTTCTACTCCTTGTTAAGGGAAACAAAGTCACTTCAACTTGATTGTGTAATTTATCATATCTATAAATATATGTCAATACAAAAAAACCCCCGCAATACGGGGGCAAACCGCTCGAATGTTCGAGTCAGTTTTAGGTTATTGTCATTTACGCGAGTATTTCACGGAACTGTTCCAAACTGCGGGTGACACTATCGAACTCGGTAAAATCACTGAAAGCGATTTCCAAACAAATCGCTGACATGTGTTCTTTCATGGTCTGGATTAGAACCGGACTATGATCAGCAGCAAAATGTTTGTGACTGGCTAGTGCGGTCGCCCTGGGAGGAGAGCCAGAATAATGACAAATATCAGAGTGTGGCAGAGCTAAAAATCCTTCAATGACTGTTTCCAGATCATCACAGCCAACCAACGCTGGCTTGTTAAAATATTGGGATTGATATGTTGTAACCAACAAATGCGACCAGTCAATCAGACACTGAAACTCTGGACCGAGTTCATCCAACAAACTTTTCATCTCTAGTGGCACGCCACCAAATCCCCAGTATGAATTGCGATCCCAAGTTTCTTTTACGGCCCCAGAATAATATCGACTGTCCACAACCGGTGGAACATTCTCCAAAAGAAGATGAGCAGATTTGTATTGAGACAATAAGCTAATCACTTTATCTCTAGCTCTCTGATCATCTGCACTGAAACCATATCCTGGATGGATACAAGATTGAGCGTTAAATACGCTCGCAACTCGCAGTGCCCAGTCAATTGTTTGTCTATTCCAGGTTTCCCAACTTCTGCTGTTGGCGCGACTTTTATATTCTGCAAATTCGTCAAAATTCTCACCTGGATCAACTCCGGTATTTTCCGCTCCAACATGAACCAACATTTTACCAGGCCACAAATGACCTATACTTTCAGTGTCTGTAAATGCTGGTGTGAAATCAGGATGCGCAACACGAAGTTGGATTCCATCAATAATCTTTTGATCAAGCAAGCGACAGAGAAAGTCGTACTGTGGCCCTTGCTCAAGCAATCTTTCTAACCATAATCCACCAAAAATATCAACCATTGCATCCTCCCTAATTAATAAAGAACTATATATGAGATTATCATGAATAATCAATCTTTACAAACAAAAAAGCTGCCATGAAGTACATGCTCTCTCTATTCCCTGTACTACTTGCTTCGCTTGAGTACAGGACAAGCACATGACTTCATGGCAAGCCTTCCGACAGTTTTTTTATCCGCGTCAATCCGCGTACAATCCGCGTTAATCCGCGTTTTTTAACAATTAATGCACTTTATATTTGCACTTGCTTTTCCATGAACATGATCCACCAAAACATCTTCGTAAACCCGCTCAACAGAATTTACAATATCTTTCCAATTATAATTTTTATCAACATGCTTGCGCGCATCCGCCCCAACTTTTTTAACCAAGTCCGGACAATCAAGCAAATACTGAAGTTTATCTTTTAGATCAGTGACATCTTTATTTTTAAATGAAAACCCAAACCCGCCAGAAATCGCTTCCATATTCTCCTGAATATCCGAACCTAATACTGACAAGCCGAAACTCATTCCTTCCAAAACCACGATCGGCAATCCTTCACTTTCAGACGGATGAACCATCAGATATGCATTTGAATACAACTCACGCCAGAGAGCTGAGCCACCACGAACCGTACCTGTAAAAATAATATTCGGATCATCACCAGCTTGTTTTTTTAATTGCTTCACATATTTATCTGTAAATGCAGATCCACCGGCAATAACCAGTTTTTTATCAGTTTTAATTTGTTTATAAGCATCAATTAAATAATGAACGCCCTTGTGCTTGACTAAGCGAGATAAAAATAAAATATAACCATCTTTTTTCAATTTGTATTTACTCTTGATTTCTTTGGCCGGAGTTTTTGATGGCAGTTCAATTCCATTCGGAACGTAAATAGTATTTGCATTATATTTTTCTGAACAGTACATTTGTAAAATTTTCGAAACCGTAATCGTATCGTGCGCAAACGTAACTGCAGTTAATTCGCCAAGATATAGAAATAATCGCGCGAACCAACCCCACTTCTGATGAGTTCGATCAATGCAATGAAAAGTGACAATCACCTTGGTCTTGGGGCAAAAAACTCTCGGAAGCCAGGACAATAGAGACGGTCCAACGCCGTGATAATGAATAATATCGTATTTTTTTCTAATGGCATGAAAAGTTGCTCGAAATGTATGCGAAATCGCGTCCAGGTTTTTTGTTCTGATTGATTTCAAACTGATCAGCTTCACACCCATAAAACTTTTCAAACTTGCCGGTGTGTACCACGGCCGAGTGTAAACAAAAACTTTGTGGCCCTTTTTTGCCAGGCCCACTGCCAACCGCTCAACGTGTTTCTCAACACCGCCGAACTTCATTGGTATTCCCTTTTGTCCAACAAAGGCGATTTTCATATATGTAACGCGAATGACACGAATCTTTATACGAATGACGCGAATCGCGAATAGTAACTTCTTTTATATTCGCGATTCGCGTCAAGTAATACCCTACTATAGCACGATTGCAAAATTCTGTCAAATCCTATCTCAAATTCTAATTTAATTATACACCAATTAGCAAGAAAATTACAATTGAATAATATTCTTAAGCTGGTATAATGGAGTTATAATGTCAATTAATAATTCCCTAGTCAAAAAATATGAAAAATTTTACTAAAAAATATACTTGGCCGGTAATGTTTGGAAAAACAATCAACTCAAAAGATTTACTGAAATAATTATGGACGAACTGTTCCAAAATAAGTATCGTATCAAATCAATTCGTCGAAAAAATTGGAACTATGCCTGGCCGGGATATTATTTTGTAACGATTTGCGTTAAGGGAAGTGAGCATGTTTTTGGCGAAGTTGTTGATGGGAAAATGATCTTTAATGAACTGGGAAATATAGCCAATCAATGCTGGCTGGAAATTCCGGAACATTTTCCGCATGTGAATTTGAACGGACACCAAATAATGCCCAATCATGTGCATGGGAATTTATGGATTGGAAAATTGCCACACGCCCCACAAAACCCGCACGCCCCACAAGAGGTAGCGACGCGCCATGGCGCGTCGCTACCTCTTGTGGGGCGACACGACACAAAACAACACACCAACAAAAACGATAACCATTTCGAAAATCGTTTCGGGCCATTAATAAAAAAATCCTTATCGTCAATTATAAATCAATACAAAGGGACGGTAAAAAGATGGGCCAATAATAATGATCATAAAATGTTCAAATGGCAAGCCCGTTTTTATGACACGATTGTTCCTGATCAAAAAGCACTGGATAATATTCGTAAATATATAAAATCAAATCCTGAAAAATGGGAACGCGACCGAAATAATTTACTGGGATTGTATATGTAAATTTTCAAAACCCGTTAATCACTCACTTGCTCATTTTTGATATTTAATATAATCTGGATTTACTTGTCTTTCTCGATTCGTCACTCCTCCTCACTCGAAATGACACAAAAGGAGAATTAAGATGGTGAAGCTTTATCGCCCAAAACCGGAAAAAGATCCTAAAAAACTACAAGCAAAACTGATCGAAAAGGCAACTGCCTTTCGCCAGTTTGTTGACAAACGGCTACCCGAGCTTGCAGATTTCGAAAGAAGCTCGAGGGAAGTCAACATCGTTGTTCAATAAGAACATTTTCAAAACAAATACCCCCCGCATTGCGGGGGGCTTTTTTCTATTCACACGCTGAATTACCTTCGTTGGCTTGAGCACGCATGGTTTCCTCATACTTGTCACAGTCAATTTTACTCATGCCCATAAAACCGTAACCCGTTGAATAATATTGATTGGGGTGCGATTGATGACTCAAAAAAACTGTTTCATAACAGTTTCCGGTAATTGGACTTTTACGAACACTCCAATTTTCCCCGCCAGATTCTTTTGTCTCAGCCGGAGTACTCGTTGCCACTTTCTCAGCAGGAGTTGTCTTTTTGACAGGGGTTTGAGTCTGTTTAACGCACCCGATAAAGAAACCGGCACAGACAACAAGACAAATCGCAAGCAAAAGCTTTTTCATATCAATCACCCCCCTGACTTTCATCTATCTCCTCTATTACCACCCCCCCTTTTGGCCTGGATAAATAAACAAGAATTACGGTGATCATAGTAATGAGTGCCCCGCTCCAAATAAATGCAATATCGAGCGAATTACTTGGGTTTCCTTGAAAAAGATCCTGAAGGAAAGGAACGGCTCCAACTGCGCAAGTGCCAGTACCAAGTGTTAAACCCACAACAAGAATCCAAAACATTTCTCTTCTATTGGGCATGACTATCCTCCCTTTTTCCAGTTATCTGAAAAATTCATCAGACACTAAATATTAGCATGTACATACTATTCTGTCAAGAGCTTCACTAAAATAAAAAAGCGTTAGCAATGTAACTAACGCTAAATGAATTTACTTCGGCAAAAAGTCAGCATGTAATCTGAACATCTCTGACAACCAAAGCAAAGTCTGTCGCCGTCGTTCATTTTCATCCTCAATAACCATGAATTCTTGTGATTTTTTTCGGTATTCATCAGCAAATTCAGGCATCAACTTTAGAAACACCAACCCGTACCAACCTCTACTTTCCTCATTAGCTGTAAATAAGGCAATTTGACCTGGTACCAAATCATCATTACAAACAAAACCGATCAAATTTTTCATAACTCTTTCAATCAATTTCTCAGTATAAAGCTTTGTTGCTCTCATAGCCACCTCCTTGGTTGCCAATTAAATACAAATTAACAAAACATAGTTTAGAATTAATCTACTGGCCTTGGCTCTTTATCTTTCTCTCCTCTGTCCTCAGCTTTGAAATCTATCAGCTCCACAGTCTCAGGCTCTTGAAACTCATTTCTTCTCAATTCCCACAACCTGCGTTGCAATATTGCCTTCGCATACCAAACCGGCAGACGAAGTAAAGCAAAAAAACAAAAGTACACGAGACCAAGCAGGACAAGACGTTGTTGTCCACTGGTCAACAAAACAATTGACGGAACGCCAATAACAATGATAAAAAATACGACTCGAAACTGTCTTTGCAAACTGTCATACCAACGGTTGAATTGCTTGAACATTTGAGCCTCCAGCGCCCTTCGTAGCTCAACAGAGCGAAGAAGGGCTTACTCTGCTACGTTATTAAAGTTCTCTTCAATAGGTAATGTTAGACTATCAAAACGAATTTGTCAATCTTCAACTTGATTTTAAAATGAAAACTGAAACAATCTTATTGTAATTTAAATTAACAAAAAAGCTATGTCAAATGAATCTGGCCCAGCTATGCCACAAGAACCAAATCATGAATTAGTTAAGGAAAAATTATCCACCTATTTTAATAAGATGCTGGCTGACCTTGATGAACCCAGAATAACTTATATTCACGGAAAAGAAGATTACAAAGCAATGACTGAAGCATATTTGCAGTTATTGGAACAAAAAAAGTACTTTAAAGCACCAGAATATGAATGTGAAGTCGAAGGACAAACACAACAAAATCGACAAACAAAAAGCTTGCACACTTTTTTGACGGGGGCACTAAACAAGTATCAAGCGGTACTGGAATATATTAAAATTCAAGAAGATAAAGAAATATTGCCGGAATTAAAAAGAAAATATGAAGAAAGAATTGACCAGATTGAACCCAGCCTGGCTGAAATGAAAAAAGACCCAGAATGGCCTCAATTTATAGCCAAACAGGACGAAAAACAAGGAGAAAAGGAAAAAATTTAGCCAACAAAATCACTTGACAAAATAAAAAAAGAAACCGCTCAATATTGGGCGGTTTTTTTAATGCCCCAACCAGGACTCCACAGTGCTTCGCAACTATGGAGCCCCCTTTCATTAAGATTTTTCTTTTCCTTCCGATTAAATTATGCTAGAATTAAATTAGTAATAATAAATAACACAAAATAAAGTAAAAGTGCAATAAATAGAACATTTTGCGCTTTTGCGAGTTTTGTGATTTTGCGTCTACAAGTATGAAACGATTAATTCCCTTAATCCTAATTTTAATTTTACTCACTGCCTGCACACCTGCAGACAAAGTTTATTCAATTTCGGATTTACTAGCAGAAAAAGATAACCTCATGAACCAGGCCGTAAACATCAAGGGCACAATTTCCTACAAAAGAAACTGCACGGACTGCAAAGATAAATATATTTTTTTAACTGATAATTTTGACGCGCCGGCAGAACTACAAAACAAGATTGCAATTAATTTTACAAGACTACAGGACGATCCGGCATATTTCACTTTGAATATTGGGGACAATGTTACAATCAGCACAATGTATTATTCAAAAGATTATAATGATTGCCCGATTAAAAATGAGCTGGGCTGTTTTGTGTTTAACGAAATAAAATAATAACTGACTGCGCTGTCCTCCCGTCTAAAGACGCGGGGTAAGGGCGGAGGCTCGACGGCGCAACTTTACTTACCCCCGTGTCTTTAGACCGGGAGTAAAAAATAATAAAAATCTATGTGGGAAATTATTTTCTGGCTGGGCATTTTCATCGCCAGTCTAGCAGTCTTAGTAAAAGCTTCTGATTATTTTACCGAATCAGCTGAAAAAATCGGCCGTGTCCTTGGCATGCCGGCTTTTATTATCGGTGTGACCATTGTTGCTCTTGGCACTTCTCTGCCCGAGCTTGTATCCTCTATCATCGCAGTATTCGCCGGGTCATCTGAAATCGTGGCCGGTAATGTGATCGGTTCAAACATTACAAATATCTTTCTAGTCCTGGGTGTTGCGGCCATTATTGGAAAAAAACTAAAAGTAGGATTCGAATTAATCAACGTTGACCTACCGATCCTGGTCGGATCTTCCTTTATTCTAGCCATCACAGTCTGGGATGGGAAATTCACCTTTGCCGAGGGGATCATCTGCCTCGTCGGACTTGTAATTTATCTACTTTATACCGTAACCTCAGAAAAAGTAGATGACACAGAAATAAAAAAAGAAATGAAAGGCGAAATCAGAAAAAAGAAATTTGAATGGACACCGATAATCATTTTGGGTGTCAGCGGATTCTTTATTTTCATCGGTGCGAAATATACAGTTGACTCAATTATCGTTCTCTCTGAATTGCTGAACATTGGAAAAGAAATTATTGCCGTCAGTGCAGTCGCGCTCGGAACATCACTTCCTGAGTTAATGGTCACAATTTCTGCTGCTCGCGCTGGTAAACCGGAAATCGCAGTTGGTAATGTGCTTGGCTCTAACATTTTTAATGCTTTAGCTGTAATGGGAATCCCGGCCTTATTCGGTACGCTAATCATTCCACACAGCATTATCGTTTTCAGTTTACCAATCATGCTCATGGCCACTTTGCTTTATTTCTTTATCACTCAAGATCGACAAATCACAAAGTGGGAAGGATGGATGTTGGTATTGTTTTATGTCCTATTTATCGGAAAACTTTTCAGTATAATTTAAAACTTTCCTAAACAAAAAAATCCGCTTGCAGTTGCAAGTCGGATTTTTGGTTTGGAGTGCATCAATGCATTCGTTCTGCTTTTCTCTGTATTGTCCACTCAATGCAGTCAGGACCGGGCGGAATGAAAGTATACATTTCCTCGCTCAGGTTTGTGAGACAAACCCTCTCCCCGACGAGACTACCAACTTTCATAACTTCACGCAAATACCATTCTGCGCAAAGATCACTGTCTTCAACTTCTACCCAGCCATCTTCTTCTTGGCGCACTACCCAGCCAAAGGTCATCCGTAGCCAGTCACCGTCAACTTCAACGGTCATAATATGCGCCAGAAAAATATTGTCATCATAGTCAGCCAGAACCTGACCGCCAAGAAAACGTTGAAAATTCTCTTGAGTTAGCTTGAACTTTCCAAAACCTCTCCCGCGGATCGTTTGAGCGCCACCGGTTTTGCAATAATCATCCACAACAGCGCAGGCATTGTCAAAAGCCTGACCATTGATTGAACCTTCTCTTGTTACAATTAAATGGCAAAAATCCCAGGTCTCAACTCTTTTCTCTCGAAGCAGTGATTCAATTAATTCTATTCGATAGGTCAAATCCAAGCGGTATTGTTCACTTTTGTGTGTTTTCAGACGCTCCAGATAGTCGTCCCTTTTTGCTTGCAGTTCCCGTACCTTGAGGTCATCAACAGGTAATTCGATTACGGGAGACTTGTCCGGTGGTATCACTCCGTTTCCGGACATTATTTTGCCTCAGAAGACTGCACTTGCTCGATTTTCTCCTTCAGCTTTGCAGACTGCTCGTCGATGACCGTGCCAGTTGACTCAACCTGTGCAGCCAGATCTTCAGCATTGTACTTGCCTTGACGGTAGGCGGAGATAAACTCTGAATCGGCAATATATCCTGTGATTTCCACATCACCCATTTCTCTGTTTCTATTGATAATGACGAGCAACTGAGAACCATTTGGAACGTTGTTGACCGCAAAGTCCAGAATTGCTCCATCAGAATGCAGAACGGAAAGATATTCTGAGGGCGTGTCACAGGTCATATTTCCATTCACCGGCATCGTGATCACAAATGCCGGATATGGAATAGGCGGAGGTAACTGCACATTCTCATTCTTTTCACAGGCCAGAGTTGTCATCAAAACGAAAACGAGTAAAGCATATATTCTCATTTCATCCTCCTCGTAGATCTCGAGCGAAGCCGAGAGATTATTGAATTCCAGTTTGTTTCCTTCAATTTCATTCTCCTCGAGCCCGAGCAGAGCCTCGTGGCTCGGAGCCGAGGGCAGGATCTCCGACGAATTCTTGTCCTTCATTATCATCGTAAAAATTGTCGATAAACTTACCTTCTTGATATTTTTCAACAAAGTCAGCATCCTGCAGGTAAACTTCAAGGACAACATCGTGCCCTTGCTTCTTTATCCGCACTAAAATCTGACTGTTCACAGCGGCTTTTGGACCGACCATCTCCAGTCGAGCACTGCTCCGATGAATCTGAGACATTTCGCCCATGTTCGATAGAATGATTGAACCCCTTGTTGGAACAACTGCTTCCAGGTCCGGGCTTGGCATTTGCTTCTTCATAATATCACAACCACAAACGCAAAGCATCAGGATCATCATTAGTAAATAAGTCTTTTTCATGATTTCCTCCCTAAATTAAAAAAGAACGATCCATTTGAATAAATAAGCTTAATACATTTTATTAATTTTGTCAAGTGTTGTGTAATTTTACAAAAAACAACCTGGTAAAGACCAAGGTTGTTTTGATTTTGTGTTTTCATTTTAATTCAATGCTAGTCAAATACCGATCACCAGACATTCCACCGACGGTGTAGGTAACCACAACTTTTTGCTCAGGGTACGCAGCATTGTACGTGTCCGGACGAACGCTGACGCCGTGCTGTTCATTGTCTTCAAAGGCAGGGACTTCCACGAAAACTGTCCATTCGTCACTGGTACAAGTTGTTACTGGTGAGCTCGTTTCAGTCGCAGCACTATATTGGATAGTCGTTGTGCATTCGCCCTCAACAAACTTCTTGCCAACAACATAACCGTTATCAGTTTCAACCGTCCCGCCGATACGGTCAACGATAATAAAAATGAGCAATCCAACTAAAGCAACACATATGAGCACAACACATCCGATCACTACTCTACCAAACCAATCTCCACGCACGGCAAATCCTCCTTTGTAAACACTCTCCACTTCAAAAGAGATTATCACACCATTTTTTCACTGTCAAGAATCCTTTAAATAATAAAACAACGATTATCATTTGATAATCGTTGATTGTTTCGAACTCTAACTGGTACTCAGTGAACCGTCAAAGTGATGGCAGTCCATCTCAATTCCAGCGGCCAGGCAGGCAACTTCAAAGCGGTCAAACTCACCGCGCTTCATCAGCACGACACAGTTATTGGCCTCTTTCAAAATACTCTGCAAGCCTTTTTCTTCTTCATCAGGAGCTTCCTCGACATGAGCGGTCAGGGTCGAGCCTGTTCCTGACTTGAAAAGGTTAAACTGCCACTTTTGCACTCCGTCAGGTCCGACTGCACCCGGCTCTCCGCGAACCAGCTTGAACGGATCAATTTCGTCGTCGCCCTTGTCCCGCAAATGCAACGTTCCCCATTCGCCGTAAGTAAGAATCTTATTCGGCGGTGCACCTGAATCAAACATGAATTTGAATGAAACCAGGCCATTGTTGACCACGTCAGTTCCGGTAATTGCAAAAATCCTATTAGCCATCTAACCCTCCTTAGATTATGCTCATCAGCATATAAATGCCACCAACGATTACTCCGATTGCAAGCAGAACCATAGCCAAGAGGAATCCGCCGGCCATGACTGCGTCTGAAATACTCTTGCCAGTACACTGCCGATTGATAATCGGCAAAGTGAAATTTGCATTTGGAGCACAGCAACCGATCGGCATAGCAATCAAAACTCCAAGCATGAAAACTGACAATCCGGCAACCATTCCGCTGACCATCCAGCCCATTCCGGTAACCGCCTGAATTGCGTTTTCCATAAGAGACCTCCCTATCCCCAAACTTGTTTCAAATACATTTCTTTTGAATACCGTCCGCGTACATACCCGGCGGTAACCTTTGTTCCATCTGAAACTTCATGGTAAAAGTCATGACAAACTGATAGCCAGCCTGACTCATCGCCAACATGGATACAAAGAGAATGAACTTCTGGGTTTTGAATATAGGTAGTCGTAGTAACATTGTTAACCGTAGATGTGATAGGGGTCATAGAAGGTGGTGTATAATCTTTTCCAATCACTACGCCCGGTGCCTTTTGTATTGGCAAAAACCAAGAGTCAAAAGCAACAAACAGACCGATACAAAGCAAGAAGACAAGAGCTATGATGAATACAATTATACCGATAACAATTGCCTTGTCAAACCAACCGCCCTTCCACGTCCGCTTGGTGGATTCCCATATCGAACCAAAAAAACCTTCATCGTCATCGTTGTAGTGATTTCTGGTATTGTAGGTGTCGCCATATCCAGCGCGATTATCCGAAAGCTTTTCTTCATCGGAACAGCTGAAACAAAGTCCGACAAGAAGTGTACCAATAATTGAAACGAGAACAAGCCTTTTCATTTCTTCCTCCTGCGTCCTTCGAAGCTCATGAAATAGAGCGAAGAAGGGCTTCATAGGTTTATTCAAAGATCAACATTAACAGTTCATGTTATCATGGAATATAATATTTGTCAACCATAAACCATTCCTTCCCTATACTATTCCTTCGTCAAGTACAGGGCAAGTGTCAGGTTTATGGCAAGCAGCTAGCTAAATTTACAAAAAAAAAGAGATCTGCCCTTTGCGATAGCAAAACCTCTTAACTCGCTAATCTCAAATTATGAAATGTATATTTTTTTTCTTTGTGGGTGTGATAAACGCCACTGTCCATTTCCGTTGAGTTATTCGTATTTTTATGTTAAAATCATAGTATAATTACGAAAAATGTAAAATAAATAATTTAGTAATAATTTACAAAACTATGGGAATTGAAGAGCCAACAAAAGAACCAACAATTGATGAATTAAAATCTAGAGTTGCTGAAGCAGAAGTATCTGCCAAGGAAAAAGAAAAAATAGCAGACGAAACTCGCGCAGCAATGCAAACAGGACAAGCAAGTGTAGACGCTCTGGACCTTGCCTACGGTAGTCATTGTCGAGCTGTTAGGGCGCTTGAAGATGCCAAAAAAACTCTAAAGGAAGCAGCATAAAACAAAACTGAATAAAAGCCACTTATTTAATTGATATAAACTTCTGATAACTTTCTAACATCAGTTTAGTTTTTTATTTTTGTAATTCATAGTAATTAGGTAATTGTATATAAAAATTATCCACAATTAATCAGACTATTGACATTCTTGTAACCATAGTATATACTTTAGATATATGAGAACAATCATCAATATTAAAACTGAAAAACAAGTCAAACAAAACGCGCAACGAATAGCCAAAGACCTTGGCTTATCACTAAGCGCGGTCATTAATGCCTATTTAAAACAGTTTGTCCGAGATAAAGCTGTTAATTTTAGTATCGCACCTCAGATGTCCGCTGAGCTAGAAGACGAACTTAAAAGCGTAGAATTTGACATTCAAAGAAATAGAAATATTTCCAAAGTAATATCCACAAAAGCTGAATTAGATGAACATCTTGATTCTTTATGAAAATTCATTTTCACAAAAATTTTAATCGGCAGTATAAAAAACTTAACGCCAGCCAAAAACTAAAAACTAAACAACGGATAAAAATCTTTCTTGACGATCCATTCAATCCGATTTTAAATAACCATCCACTAAAAGGCAAATATACTGACTACCGCAGCATTAACATTACCGGCGACCTGCGAGCAATTTATAAGAACCTTAATACGCAAGAAATAATTTTTGTTAAACTGGGCAACCACAGTCAACTGTATTCATAACTAAATCAAATCCAACGGACTAACCAACCCTTGCAAAGCCTTGTTCGTCACTTGCGTATAAATCTGCGTTGTTTCCAGTTTTTTATGTCCTAACAATTTTTGAATATAGCGAATATTCGTTCCATTTTCCAATAAATGAGTAGCAAACGAGTGACGCAAACTGTGGCAAGTTGCCGCTTTTTTTATTTTGGCTTTTTCTAACGCCTTAACAAAAACCTTTTGAATGGATCTGGTAGTTAACATCTTATCATTTCTTCCGCCTATTACATAATCCTTCACTTGTTTATTATTTAAAAAAATCTTTAATTCCTCCGCCAGTTTAGGTGACAAAATAGTAATCCGATCTTTATTGCCCTTTCCTGACTTAACATGGATTGTTTTTCGTTCAAAATCCAGATCTCCAACTTTTAATTTAACAACTTCAGCCACGCGAAGGCCACTGCCGTACATTAAACTTAATGCCAACCGATGTTTTTGATTATCAATACTGTTTAATAATAGGGAAACCTCCCCCAAGCCGAGAACAACCGGCAGAGTTAATGCTTTTTTCGGATGCTGTATATCAACAAAAAACTTTCTTTTCAGCACTTTTTGATAATAAAACTTCAGAGCATTCAAATTTACACTCAAAGTGGATGCGCCGGCCCCTCCATGTCTTCTCGATTCCAAATATCTTTTGATATCGTTATTAGTAACCTCGCGCGGAGATTTTCTCGTCCATTCCAAAAATTTTAGGTTAATATCAATATAGGCCTTACAAGTTTTCGGTGAATAATTGCGGAACTTTAGCTGATTTTTTAAATTAATCAACGAATCCAATTGTTTTGACTTTATGTTCTGATTTGGTATAATCATAGGGTATGTATGAATAGCTAAAAAGGCGTGCACCAACTCCTTTTATGCTCTAATTATACCACATCTTTTATACGAACCCCAGCAAGGTCGCATAAAAGGAGTTAGCTGAAATATTCCTTTTCTTTTCTGGGCTATCGCCCAATTGTTTTAAAAAATTTTCAAATTTCTTTTTCTTTATTTTTAGAGGGGAATATAAG
>JABMRF010000046.1 GCA_013202715.1 Candidatus Kuenenbacteria bacterium | reverse complement strand
GTGTAATATCGGAATTTTTTTTCGCGATTTTGCGTCTTTTGCGTTTTTGCGTTTGCAGTTATGAAAAAAACACTAATCTTCCTCTTAATCTTATTCTTCGCTCTTCCTGCAGTAGCATCCCAAAATTCTGATTTTGCTTTTACTCAAATTCCGATTGATACATGGTATATCGGTCAGTGGGACAAATTAGCTTTGGATTTTGTTGTTCCTGATAATGACGGAGTCGAAGACACCTTGACTGCCGTAACTGTAAAAAATCAAGGCAATGCGATTTATACTCATGGCATTCAAGCTATGCGTCTATGGGCCGATGCCGGTGAAGTCGGTTTTCAGGGCTGGCAAGTTGACACAGACCTTGGCGCCGGTACTTATTACAGCCCCACTAATAGTTGGTATTGGGACGATCTAAGTCAGCTGATTCCTGTTGACGGCTTGCGTCTGTTTGTCAGCGCAGAAATGTGGGAGACAGCGCCCGCAACAAATGTGAATTATACGGTTCAATTGCAGGTGCCAAGACTTATTGATAATGATTTGGATGGCGCTTTTGATATTGGCGATGCCGGAGTTTTCGTGGCATCAGAGAGTGACGGTCCGACTGATCTTGAATTTACCAATGCTGCCAATCAAACAATTAGTTATTATAGTGGAGACAAGGCCGGGCCGGTTGTGATATTCGATAATTTAGAAGATGGCCAAACTATTGGCACAAATTCATACACAATAACCGGCAAGTCAAGAGATCAGGGAAAGTCATCAGCTGAATACATTAAAATAAAAATATATAAAGAAGGAGAAACAGTTGACTGGGAGGATGTAGAAATTTTGACTCAAAATTATGCGACTTGGCAGTATGATTGGACAGGTATTGAGAATGGAACATATTTTATTGAAACTCAGTCTCGGGATTGGGTTGGTCAGGTTTCAAATTCTGGACCGATTACAATTACCGTGGCGATATCCGGAGAATTTTCAGCGACAAATTCATCTGTGTCAGTTGATAATCTAACCGTTAATGCTGACGGTTCGAGTAAGATCACGGTAACAGTAAAAACTTTTGATACACAGAATAATGTTTTACCAAGTCAGATTGTTTATTTAAATGAAGTCAGAGACGAAGGGCTTGTGGTTGTAAGTTCAAAAGGAAGCGGTGACAATGGTGAGCAGACTTTTGAAATTTCAAGTTCAACGGCTCAGGACGTTGTATATCAAGTTACTTCAGATTCACAGAACGTTGGTGCGCAATTCACAGTTCATTTTGTAGCAGTTACCTCACCCGCCGCAACCGTTGATTATACAAATGGAACTTGGCTGAAGTTGGCTGATAAAACTGCGGTTTATTTTATAGATACAAACAATCTTCTTCATCCTTATCCGACACAAGCAGTTTGGGAAAGTTATTTTGGAAATGATTTTTCCTTTGTTGAAACCGTAAACTCATTAGAGGATTATACATTTGGTGATAATGTCCCGTTCAAAACCGGAACATTAATGAAAACTCCAACTATTGCCAAGGTTTATAAAGTTGAAGATAATCACGTTATCCGTTGGTTGAAAAGTGAATCTAAGGCAAAAGAACTTTTTGGCGATGATTGGGGCAGTCTTGTAAAGTCGTTGCCTGAAGCTTTCTACACGGACTATACTAAGGGAGAGGCTCTTGAATAGCTTGAAGTGAAGGAAATAGTAGTAGAAAATTTTTAAGAGTTTTTTGCGTCTTTGCATATTTTGCGATTTTGCGTTAATAGGAGTTATCCACAGTCATATAAAAGTTGTCGACCTAGGTCGTCAACTTTTTTTGTTTAAAAAAATTACCTTGATAAATTTGGGTGAAATCTTGACGAGGTGGGTCGTCAGGATTTGGTTGAGGGGGATTGTTCTGGTTGAGATAATAGAAATAGGTAAAAGTTAAAATGTAAAAGTTAAAAGTAAAAAAACAAAAGGTAATGTAATATTATGAACAATAATGAATTTAGTAAAAAGTTTAAAGCAAGGCTTTTTTGTCTGATTTTAAGAGTTGTAAAATTTTGTGAATGTTTGGATTGGAAAAATCCACTAGCGCGGGTTGTTCGGTTTCAGCTGGTGAAAAGCATAACAAGTATAGGCGCGAATTATTTTGAAGCAATCGCTGGCTCTTCAAGGAAGGATTTTGCGAATTTTAACAATCATTCTTTGAAATCTGCAAATGAATCTCAATTTTGGCTATTGCTTTTAAAAGAGGCTGAATTAGGAGATTTGGAGGAATTGGATGCTTTGTTGCTGGAGGTTGAAGAGATTGCGCGGATCTTTGGATCAATTGTAAAGTCATTACGAGAGAAGAAGAAATAAGCTACTTTTACCTTTTACATATTAACTATAAACTAACTAGGGCTATATCTAATTATTAACAAAAAATCTATGACAAAAGAAAAAAACCAGACCACTGGCAATGACGGTGGTCAAAAAGAGGAAAAAACAAAAGGAAAAAAGAAGTTTGACAAGCCTTTTAAACAGGCCGGCGGTACTTACTTTCACTATGGTGAAATTATCGGCCGCAAAAATGTTTTTGTAACCAAAGAATACATGGACTTGGTGGCTAATGCGATTAAATTGGCTGAATTAAAAATGGACATTAAGAACTTAGCTTATGTGGTAATGCCAAACTTTTTTCTCTGGCTGTTTAAGCTTCCTGAAAATCAGGATAATCCTGGGAAAATCCTGGCTGAAGTAAAGGGTCAGGTGGCAATTGAAATTATGAAAAATTTGCGTGCTGAAATTAAAGACGGCGCTTATGAAATATTTGAATTGTTCAAAGGAAATGAACGAGTTATGCGTTCAACTCCGCAGAAAATATTGTGGACATTTGAAGCGCAGGCTAAAAATTTTGAAGAAAACAAACGCTATAAAGTTTGGACTCCAAAAACATACACCTTGCCAATTAATGATGATAAAGCAATACAGGAAAAATCAGATCGGATTATGGGTACACCGCTTTCTGAACGTTGGAAATTGGTTGAAACAGTTGAAAAATATCCATATCTTTATTTATCTGAAGATCTTCAGGATATTGACACTTTAAAGTTACGTTTAGATGCAAGTGTTCCGGCTAAACAAACATTACAAATAGCCTAGTTTAGTTTACCCGTGCATAGCCTTGGCGACGCACGGGTTTTCTCTGCTCATCGCGAGAGCAGAGTTATCTAACTAATTAATATGGGGCTGATGGATTATTTGTTAAACGCAAACGACCCATTGGCCCCAACAAAAAAAAATTATGAAATATTTACTTGGAATATTATTGATCAGTCTGTTGACCATTCCTTTTGATGTGGTTTTTCGCCAGGCAAAGGCGGCGATGGTTTACAATACAATTTCTGACAGTCAGGTTTACCAGTACATTGTTATTGGCTGCGCAGATGATTCATGTCAATCGTGGTTAAAAAATTTATTGGAAAATGTTGATGAACAGCCAGTTGAAACTCCGGAGTTGATTGAGGATCCGGAAGCGAGTGAAGATGATTCCATAGAAGAAAATAATCTAGCTGAGGAAACGGAGGTGGTTGAAGAAAATAATTCAACTGAGGAAAGTGAACCACTTGAAGAAGATAATTTAATTGAAGAAAACAGTTCAACTGAGCAAGCGAATGTAGTTGAAGATCAGTTGGATACTTTTCAACCGATCATTGGCCCAAAGCAAATTCGAATTAATGAAATAATGGCCGCTCCGATTTCTGGCGATCCGGAATGGGTGGAACTGTATAATACGACTGCAGAGGCGATTGATTTGTCCGGCTGGAATTTGATCGAAGGCGCCGGCAAAAAAACACAATTAACCGGTTCCATCGGACCTCTTGGTTATCTTGTTTTTGACAAAAGTAGTTTGAATAATGGTGGCGATTGTGTAATTTTGCAGGATTCTTATGGAAGCCAAATTGATAAAGTTAGTTACGGCGAATGGGAAGACTCAAATGTTCCGGCCGGTGAATCAGGCAATTCAATTGGTTTATTTGACGATGAATACAAAGAAACAGAAGTTGCAACCCCAAGTCAGATTAATTTTTTTCAATTAACCGAGGAGCCTTTCGACCATTCGGCCTCGAGCTCATGGCCGAGAGGCAAGCTCAAGGCAAAGCAGGTTGAGGAAGTTGAACCCTCCTTCGTTGAAACTGCGGAGGACACGCAGGTTGAAAAAGTGGAAGAGGTTGAATCCTCCTTCGTTGAAACTACCGAGGACAAGCAAGTGGAAGAAGTGGAAGAAGTCCAACCAGTATATCAATTTTCAGATAAAATTATTATCAATGAATTTTTGGCTGATCCGCTGGGAAGTGATAATGCTGAATGGATTGAGTTGTATAATTCCGGAGAAACTGACGTTAACTTGTTGGGCTGGAGCCTGGATGACGCAGAAGGCGGAAGTAAACCGTTCAAGTTGGAAGATCAGATTGTAATTAAAGTAAATGATTATTTGGTTTTTAATAAAGAAGAAACTGGATTGGTCCTAAACAATTCATCGGACCAGATCAATCTTCTTGATCCAAATGGTCAGATTATAAGTTCAGTTGATTATCAAAACCCAAAAGAAGATTATTCCAATTCCTGGTTTGAGGGCGGTTGGCTGGAAACATTGGAGTCAACACCTGGTGCGGAAAATAAAAAGCCGGCTATGCAGACGGCGGGTTTGGTAGTGAGCAGTAAAAAAACAACACCCTTCGGTTCGTCGTCCCTCCTCTCTCAGGGTGACACAATGGAGGTGGATAGCTTAGCAGAAGTTCGAAGTTTACCGTTAAGGTCAAAGGTTAAAGTTAAAGGGCAGGTGGTTGTTTTACCGGAAGTATTTAGCAAGAGCCTTATTTATCTAAATGGAATCCAGATCTATTTTTCAAAAGCTGACTGGCCTGAATTGAAAGTTGGCGACTTGGTGGAGGTTAATGGAACATTATCTGAAAGTCGGAATGAAAAAAGAATCTTAATTAAAGAAAAAGCTGATTTAACGATTCTGGAAAATCAAGAGGTGGCAACGCCGCCCACAATTAATTCGCTTGGGCTTAATGAGGAAAAAGAAGGCGTTTTTGTTCAGGTTCAAGGAGAACTGGTTGAAAAGGATTCAAGTAGACTAATTTTTGCGGATGAATTTGGTGAGTTTGTCGTTTATTTAAAGCGTGGCACAAAGATCAGTTCAAAGCTTTTTGATGTTGGCAATCAAATCATAATCACCGGGATCGTTGGTCAATACGATGATGAATATCGGCTTATGCCAAGAAGCGAGGCTGATATGGTTAACTTGACCTTGCAAGCAAAACCGGTTGTTGGCTCGGCTCAAAACAGTGATAGTAAGGTTGGTACTAATTCACAAAAGAAAAACACGCTTTGGTTGTTGCTTAGCGGATTCGTGGTTTTGATGCTGTGTAATCTGTACTTATTGTGGCAGAAGAAAAGCCAAGTTTATCAATGGCTATCCACGGTTAAGTCAAAAGTCAAGAGTCAAAAGTCTAGAGTTGAAACTCATTGAATAGTTTAATTAAAGGGGGCTCCATAGTCTATTCATCGTCCGTAAGGCGGGGAATAGCTATGGAGTCCACAATGAGGATACTTAAAAACGGGAAGATTATATGCCAGTACTCAGAATCCATAAAGAAAACGAAAATGTAACTCACTTTTTAACATTGACAATCATCGAGTGGATTGATATTTTTACAAAACCAAAATATTTTAAAATTATTATTGACAGCTTGAAATATTGTCAAAAGCATAAAGGATTAACAAGTTTATCAATGGTTATATACGGTTAAGTCAAGAGTCTAGAGTCAAAAGTCTAGAGTTGAAACTCATTGAATAGAAATAATGATATAACAATATGAGAAAGTGTAACAAGGATTTTAGTAAAGAGTTTAAGCAAAGAATATACAATTTTATTTTAGAGTTATTAAAATTTAGCGAAAATTATGACTGGAAAGATGTAGTTTGTCAGGTTATCAAAAAACAATTCATAAGAAGTGGAACAAGTATTGGAGCAAATTATATTGAGGCAATTGCAGGCGGTTCAGATAGGGATTTTGCGAATTATTTAAGGCACTGCTTGAAATCTGCAAATGAAACTCAATTTTGGCTAGTTTTGCTTCGTGATATGAATAAAGGGGATCAACAAAAATTAAAAGCTCTTTTATGCGAAGTGATAGAAATATCAAGGTTGCTTGGAGCTAGTGTTAAAACATTACAGAAAAAGAATCAAAAAAAGAAGGGGATATAACCCTTCTTTTTTTGTCGCACCTCTTTTGGAGTTATGACTCTTGACTTTTGACTCTAGACTCTAGACTAGAAGCCCAGCTGTGCATAAAATTTACCCTTAACCAAATTAATATGGTATAATAAATTTGAATTAAAACAGACTAAATGAAAAGTCAATTGAAGCAAATTGGGCTTATTTTTACGAGTATGCTGAGAAAAGTTATTAAGCATGCTAAGGTTTTGTTTTCCATAAAAAATAGAAAATTCCAAGTAGTTTTATTAGGTACCTTACTAGTCGGAATTTTTGTTGTTGGTAATTTTGCCTTCGCAAGTGATCCTGACATGACCACAACAATTGTACAATTTTTGAATCGATTATTGTTTTTTATTGTAGCTGGTTTAGGCTGGGTTTTGATGAAGATTTTTGCTTTGATTGTGATTATTAGTTCCTACAATGATTTTGTAGTCTCAAAAGCCGTAACAAAGGGCTGGGTCCTGGTTCGTGATGTTTGTAACATGCTTTTTGTGGTCATGCTTCTGGTAATAGCTTTTGCTCAAATTTTAAATGTAGAAAAATATCCTGTAAAGAAAATGCTGCCCAAATTGATTATTGCGGCAGTTTTGGTAAATTTTAGTAAATTGATTTGTGGCCTAATGATTGATTTCGCGCAGGTTGTGATGATGACCTTTGTAAATGGCTACCAGGCAACTGCTGGTGCAAATTTGATTCAGGGACTTGGCATTAATAAATTAATGCAGTTGAACGAGAAATCATCAGATATACAGAATCCTGTTGACCATACTAGTATTTTTATCGCCCTGTTTTTAGCGGCAATGTTACTTGTTATTGCTATTTTTGTGACGGTTATGGTACTGGGATTATTTGTAATGAGAATCGTAACTCTCTGGATTTTGGTTGTCCTGTCTCCAGTGGCTTTTGCGATGAATGTATTCCCTGATGGTATGGGGAAGAAAATGAAAGATAAATGGTGGGGAGAATTTACCTCGGCAGTAGTGATTGGTCCGGTAATGGCTTTTTTCCTGTGGCTGAGTTTATTAATCATGTCCGATCCTGCCGGAATGTATCCTGATAAACATACAGAAATTGAAAATAAATCAGAAGGTGGTGTAGTTTCTAATATCTCCTATGTGGATAACTTAGCGCAGTTTGCGATTGCTCTCGCGATGCTTATGGCCAGTTTATCAATAGCCGGTGAATTGGGCGGAGCGATGGGATCTGCCGCGTCAAAGAAATCCGGCCAAGCATCATCATTTGCCAAGAAAGCTATTTCTCATGGAACGGGTTATAGCGCTGCGCGCTCTGGTGTCAAGGCTCTTCCTGGCGGGATTAAAAAAGGTTGGCAAAATGAGCGTTTTCGTGAGGCCAGGCATTCCGCAAAGGCTGCAATTAAAAAAGCTCCCGCAGTGGTTATTGGTGGCGCTGCTGGCGGACTTGCAGCAGCAGGAAAAGCTGTGAAAGATGGTAAAGGAATTAAAGCAGCAGGAAGTGCTATGGTTTCTGGTGCACGAGAAGGTGGCGCATACCAAATGAAACATGGAACTGCTGGTAGAGCTGATCTTGCTGCAAAAAAACAAATGAAACAAGCTCGTTTAGATAATAAACAAAAGGAAGCCGCCAAAGTTTTGGAGGGTATGGACGTCACTACACCGGAAGAAGCGCAAAAAGTTGCCGGTAGTAAAAGATATAGCAAGCATATGCGAAAGGCCGCAGCAATGGTAGCTGCAAAAAAAGGTTACAAGGATGTTAAAGATGCTAATGGTAATGTGGTTTCTACCGTTGCTGATCAAGCAAGGCAGCATCGTGAATTGTTTAAAGGAGATAAAGAAGGACTCAAGGCTCATAAAGAAACTATGCAAAAAAGACAAGCATATGCTGCTTATGATTTGACTGATAAAAAAGAAGCCAAGGCTTTTCGTGGGGCTGCTGATCGAGGTGAATTTGATCTTGCGGCTCAAGAACCTGAAGCATACAAAAATGAGGATTTCTTAGAACAAGCTTATGAGGTAACTGGACCGAAACAATACCAAGCTACAATGGAGAGAGCCAGCAACAGAGGGCTTGAATACAAAGAGGCAGTCAAAACAGGAAATAAAAAGTTTGCAGGCGGTAAAATGTTAGATCACGAAGAATATCTTGCTAAAGGCCGAGCCGGGGTTCTGAGTGCGCAAAGAGCGGTCAGAGCTTTGCCGACAACTGCATCAACAAATGAAAGAACTCAAGCTGCTCAAAAAGTTACTCTTGCTACAGCTTCATTGGCTAAAACACAGAAGGATGCTAGTGAATTTCGCGCTATAGCCGGAAATATTACAGACTCTTTTGAAGAAGGATTTGGCGCTCGTGATTCAAGAGGAAGAGTTGTTGAAAGGGATGTATTCTCATCATCTCCGGTTGACGGAGTGAGCTCAGATTCATCCGGTTTGGATACGGCAATTCCAAAGATAAAAGGAGCAGATTTGGGCAAACGAGAGCTAAGTAGTCCCCGGGCTATTCAGGCTGTATCAGAACACGCTTCAGTTTCCCAGATGTCCAAAATGGCAGATGCAGGCGAAGAGCATAGCGAGGATAATATTGATAAAGTTACTCAACATTTAATGACAACTGTAAGGGCGTCTCTTCCAGCTCCGGCAACTCCAACTTACGCAGTAGAAAAGAAAAAGCAGGATGTAGCCAAAGAAAAATTAGGCAGAATGGCAGCTAACGATAAGATTATTAATGCTCTAAAAGGACAAACTGCCGATGATATGAAAGCATTTGCTCCATAAATAAACCATCATGAATAAAACAACACCAACAAAAAAAGCTGAAAATGATTTACCACCGAAGGTTTTGCATACTTTGCAATCTGAATTTGGCAGTGAAACTAATTTTGAAATTAGTAAGTCTTTTAAATTGAATATTGGCCAGATAGTCAGTCTAACTAAACTTATTTCAAAAGTTTATCGCAAACAAACAGAAATTTCTGATTTGGAAAAATCAATTAGCCAGCTTATTGACGTTGAGTCGGAACAAGCGAAAAAATTAGCTTTAGAAATTTGCGGAAAGCGATTGTTAATTTTGGATGAAGATTGGTTTGAAGGACAAGTTGCAAAAAAAATTACAGCGCTTGGCGGTAATCCTGGCGAATATGCTGATTTTATCAAAAAATATGAACACGAGCTCAAAGAAGAAAAGGAGCAGTTAGCGGCTGAAGAAGCTGAAGGAAAAGAAGATAAGACGGTGGACAAAAAGGTGCCACTGGTAATCAGCAATCCGGCAGAAGAATACAAGGGCCTAAAAATAGTTTTCACTACACAGCTGAAAGAAATTTTAGAAATTGGTGGCTATGAACTGAAACTTGACCTTACCGCTCGAGTGGTGATGCTATTGATCAATGATGAATCACAGAAATATCAAAAAGAACTGTTGGGAACTTTGGAGCATAGCGAAGAGTTGATTACAAAAAATAAAATTAAACTTAAAAATGAAAAAGTGGCTCCAAGTGCCGCGAACTGGATCAAAGATTATATAAGTCATATTGGAATTGAAAATATAATGAGTTCAATTGAAAAAGCGCGTTATTTGACCGAAGCGGAAAATGTTAAGGCCCTGAAACCGGAAGAAAAAAAAGTTGTATCAGATTTACTGGAAATTTATAAATCCATTAAGAAATTTTACGAGACTTCAAAAAAAATGAGCATAGAGGATATATCTATTTTCCCGCTTAGCGCTGAAGAAGGCGCTGAGTACGCAGAAAGTTTAAGAAAGATGGAGGAGGAGGAAGAAGAAGCATCAGGCGCCAAAGAAGAAGGTTCGGTAGATATTATGGACTTAATTAAAGATAAATCCGCTGACCGGGAAAAAATTGATCAGAATAAAGAAAAGATTATTACAGAAACACGCAAAGAATATCAAAAAGTGGCAGATCTCTTGGAAGATTATTTATTACGTAGAAAAAAACATGAAATTATTGCCTGTTTGGAAGTTCTCTCTGAAACCGGAGCACTGGACACTTTATTTGCAAAGGACCCTCGTTATCAGGCTTTTGAAATTGGTTATCTGAAGCGAAATAATTTACAAGGCCAAGAAGAAGATTTCAAGTCAAATCCTTTTCAGACTAAGTATGTACAGTATTTTTTGAAGTTTGTATTTCTAGAAAGATTAGGTATGTCTGAGAATGAAGGGGCACGTCAGGCAGCAAAATTAAGTAATATTTTTCAGCAAAAAGGCGTTACGGAGTATTCTCAATTGGCATATTTGGATTTATCGGATAGTCAATTCAAGTGGAGCTAAAAAGGGTAATTCATAGTAATTGATTGTAATTAATAGTAATTATGGTTAATACCCAAGGTTACATGTTAGTCAAAGACAAAGACGGCCAGTTGAAATATTACAAAGACGGCCAGTTTTTTGATATTAAAGAAATTGAAAAAGAGCAAAACGTTGAAAAACAAGTTGGTGAAACACAAAAAAAGGTATTAAGTCCTGTTTTTACTTTTGAATCAAAAAAGAAAGCTGTTGCTGAAAAAGTTTCCGCCAAAAGCGGAAATCAAGTTAAACCAGTTGAAACAGTTAAAGCAGTTGAGCCAGTTAAACCAGATAAACCAGTTAAACCAGTTAACCACGTTAAGCAGCTCAAACCGACAGCCAGACCAGAGGCAAGCCAGCCAATAGTTTTTGTTCCGCGGGAAGAAATTGAACTGGAAAAAATTGATCATGATCCGGAATTGAACCAGAGGCGTGGTCAAGACAAGAAGTTGGTCGAGGAAAAAGTTAATCACGTTATAAATAAATTAAAAATTGAGTTTAGTGATCAGAAAATTAAAGATAGATTTTTTAATATACTTGTTACATATTTTCGTGGGATAAGAAAACCAAAGGAAGTGAAATATATTTTAACCGTTCCCAGAGTAAGTGGTGGCCTTGAGTTACCTTCAGAAAAAGCAGAATTAATTGTTGCATTTTTGGAACAAGAGGCTCAACTGATGGAAAAAGAAAGAAGAGATGGTGGAAATACTTCCGTTAAAAAAGTTATCGACATTAAACACCGATTGGAACCGCCTCCACCTGCGGTCATTAATAATAAACAAACT
Source organism: Candidatus Kuenenbacteria bacterium (assembly GCA_013202715.1). Taxonomy (GTDB): domain Bacteria; phylum Patescibacteriota; class Patescibacteriia; order UBA11705; family JABHMO01; genus JABMRF01. The sequence continues at coordinate 46,021 of JABMRF010000046.1, read as the reverse complement.
CCGACCGCGAAACTGGCTGCTGTTGCGGCTAGGAGCAAACCAATTAAAAGAGAGGTGGAAAAAGTGCCTTTTCAAAAAGTTGTTAGGCCAACTTTGAACCTTGTCCCGGAAGGAAAGGCTAAGCCTGGCCTGGAAAATATTAAACATCACCGTAAATTAATTGGCCCGGTTGAAGAGTTGGAATTTATGAATCTAAAAGATTTGCGGACTCTAGGAAAAGATGAAAAAGAAATTATGGAAGAAATTATGGAAAAAATTCAAGTGCTGGCTGGACAATCTTTGGGAAAAAAACTTGAGGGCATTAATGCCTGGAAAAAGTCATCTGTTTTTAAATTATATATTGCCATGACACTCGAGGCGATTCGAGAAAAAAAACCAATCACAGCTACAATAGAAAAAAGACAAAGAGAAAACAAGGATAGTTTAAGTTTGAGTGAATACGAGATGTTTAGTAAGCTGAACGAACAACTGAACAACTGATCGTAATTAGGTAATTAGGTAATTGATAGTAATTGATTGTAATTAGGTAATTGAGAAATCATTATTAATTACTAAATTACGGCGAAGCCAAATTACTATGAAGTTTTATGAATCAATTTCTAGTACCACAATTTATTGACGTAGAAGATAAAATTATCGGACCGGTTACGACTCGTCAGTTTGTAATTATGCTCGCTGCATTATTGGTTGCTTTTATTTGTTACAAGGTTTTTGCCTTTCTTTATTTTATAGCCGCGGCAGTGTTTAGTACAACGATCTTGTCAATTTTAGCTTTTGCCAAGGTAAATGGACGTCCGATTCATTACTTTTTATTAAATTTTGTACAGACACTGAAAAGATCAAAGCTAAGGGTCTGGAATCGGGAGGCATATATCAATGTGGTTCGCGAGGTTGCCAGTGGGCTCAAAGAAACGAAGGTAGAACACAAGAAAAAAGATCCAGTTTCCGGTTCTCGATTACGAGATTTGTCTCTGATGGTAAATACTGGAGGTGTTTACGAAGGCCAGGAAATATCTGATCATATTGACGAAAAATAAGAGTGATTTTTTAAAAAATAAAGAATTAAAAATAAAGAATAAAGAATTAAGAATTAAGAATGTATATATGCATAGCGCAAAATTAGCAGGCAACAAAATTTCACAATCAACCCAGTTGTTTCTGGATATTGCAGAAATTAAAAATGATATAGTAATTCTAAAAGACGGAACATTAAGGTCGGTTTTGATGGCGTCCAGTATTAATTTTGCTTTAAAATCCGAAGAAGAGCAGGAGGCATTGGTTTCGTCATATGTAACGTTTTTGAATTACCTTAATTTTCCGATTCAGATTATTATTCAATCCAGAAAACTTGACATTGAAAATTATATAAAAAGAATTGAGTCAGCAGAGAGGGAATTGACAAATGAATTATTAAAGAAAGTGATTGTAAATTATAAAGTCTATATCAAAGAGTTGGTTGAAGGCGGGGATATTATGACTAAGCATTTTTATATCGTAGTCCCATATAGTGCAATTGAAGATAAAAAAAGAGGGTTTTTTAGTCGGGTGGGCACAGTTTTTTCACCAGCCAAGGTTGTTAAATTGAAACAAAATAGATTTGAAAAATATTCTCATGAACTGAACCAACGAGTAGAACATGTGACAATGAACATTTCTTCATTGGGAATAACTGTAGTCAAGCTTGACACCCAAAGTTTAATTGAACTTTATTATAATGTTTATAATCCAGCGATTGCTAAAAACCAGAAATTGGTAGATTTATCAAAGTTGCGGATTGAAGGATAATTTTATATTTCTAATTTATTAATTATAAAATATGTTTAAACCTGGCGATGTTGATAAAACCCCGGTGACTTCTGAAAAACAGAAAGAGAAACCAATTGTAGAAGCCCAAAAGATTAAAAAAATAAAAAAAACCTCGGCAAAGCAGAGGGAAATTTTAGAACAGGAAAAAGTTTATCGTCGTGGAATCACTTCGGTTCTGGATGTAATTGCGCCTGAAGCTTTTGAAGTTAAACCTGATTGTGTGAGAGTAGGGCCTCTCTATGCGAGAACTTTATTTGTTATGACTTATCCACGTTACATTAGCGTCGGATGGTTTTCGCCGATACTTAATTTTAACGCTACATTGGATGTTAGTATGTTCTTTTATCCAATGGAATCGCCGGTAATATTAAAACAATTGAAAAACAAGGTAGGTGTTTTGCAGGCGCAACTTAATACTGATGTTGAAAAAGGTGCTCCGCGCGATCCTCTGCGTGAAACTGCCCTTCGAGATATTGAAAAATTACGTGATGATTTGACTCAGGGCGTGGAAAAGTTTTTTCAATATGGTCTGTATCTGACTTTGTACGAAAAAACTCATAAAGCTTTGGATATTTTAACTGAAGATATTGAGGCCGTACTCGGTACGCGTTCAATTATGTCGAAGCGGGTTTTTTATCAAGCGGAACAAGGATTTAGCTCTACCGTCCCGCTTTGTAATGATGAATTAATGATTACAACTAATCTTAATTCGTCACCAATCGCCGCATCTTTTCCATTTATTTCTTCAGAATTAACAACTGATGAAGGAATTTTGTTTGGAATTAACCGTCATAACAACAGCCTTGTTTTATTCGATCGATTTTCTTTGCAAAACGCTAATTCCTGTGTTTTTGCGACTTCAGGTGCTGGAAAAAGTTTCGCGATCAAACTTGAGGTGCTCAGAAGTATGATGCTTGGGACTGATGTAATCATTATCGATCCAGAAAGAGAATACAAAAATTTATGTGATGCAGTTGGAGGCACTTATGTTAATATTTCCCTAAATTCAGAAAGTAAAATTAATCCTTTTGATTTACCGCGTAAAGTTGGTGACATGGATGCAGCTGATATTCTCCGAAGTGCTATCATCACTCTAAAAGGTCTGCTCAAAATCATGATTGGTAAGATGACTTTTCAGGAAGATTCATTAATGGATCAGGCGCTGAAAGAAGCTTACGCAAAAAAAGATATTACTCCGGACGCAGATTTAACTAAAGTTGAACCGCCGATTGTGCAGGATCTTTATGATGTTTTGGACGGTATGGAGGGTGGATCTGATCTCGCTCTACGATTAAAAAAGTTCACTTCAGGTACTTTTTCCGGTTTGTTCAATTCTCCGACAAATGTTGATATGAATAATCAGTTGGTTTGTTTCAGTGTGCGAGACCTCGAAGATGAACTCCGGCCGATGGCGATTTATAACATTATTAATTACATTTGGAACGTAGTTCGCTCAGAAGTAAAGAAGAGAATTTTGATTATTGATGAGGCCTGGTGGCTCATGCAACATGAGGATTCAGCGAAGTTTATTTATGCTTTAGTTAAAAGATGTCGAAAATATTACCTTGGTGTAACGACCATTACGCAGGACGTGAACGACTTTTTGTTGTCCCAGTACGGTCAGTCTATTATTACCAATTCAGCCTTGAAGATATTATTGAAACAGTCTTCCGCCTCTATCGACCTTATTCAAAAAACTTTCCAGCTGACTGAGGGAGAAAAGTTCTTACTTTTGGAATCAGGTATTGGTGAAGGAATTTTCTTTGCCGGTGATCGTCATGCCGCCATCAAAATCGTTGCCTCTGGATTAGAAAAAGAACTTGTGACTACAAATCCGCAAGAGCTTTTAGACCAGGAAAAAAAGCGCAAGCAGGAAGAAGATGATCAGGCCTAAGCTAAGGAAAGTATGTAAGCGAGATCAATTATCAAATCAACCAATAAACTAATCAACCAATAAACCAGTATATGCCAAACAGAACAAAATTAATTATAATTATCGCTACCGGTTTGATTGTAATTGCGGTGATCTTAATATTTTTTATTAAAGGAGAGCAAGCTCGGAAACCTGATGCAGTTGAGGATGAAACAGCTCCGGTTGCAAAAGTTGAAATATCAACTGAAGAAGAAAGCAAACTTGAATTACCGGCTCCGACAGCAGAGGAACAACAAATGGGTTCAATGAAACTTCTTTCGAAAAATTTTGTGGAAAGGTTTGGTACTTATTCAAATCAAAGTGATTATATTAGTATCAAGGAGTTAGTTCCAATGATGTCGTCTTCAATGGCTGCCTGGGTTGAAAATACATATTTTGATCAGTTAATAAAAGAGCATGATCCGGATGGATATTATTATGAAATTACAACTTTAGCGCCTGTGGCTTATGTCATGGAACAGACACCGTCAACTGCAAAAGTAAAAGTTTCCGCTCAAAGAGTGGAGAAAAAAGCTGATCAGGAAAGTACCCAGTTTTTACAGGATGTAATACTGGAATTAGTTAAACGGGGGGATAATTGGGTGGTTGATGCGGCATACTGGCAGTGAAGACGCGGATTAAACTGATAGGGAAAGTTAATTGAGCGAATTGAGTGAATTGAGTTAATTAAAAATTCGCTCAATCTCTTAATTAACTTAATTCGCTTGAATTCCTAAAACATGCTATTAAGAAAATACTGGGAAAATTTACTTGACTATATTTTTCCGAAAGAATGTGCTGATTGCGGAAAAGAGGGGGAGTATTTGTGCTCCTCTTGTTTTAATAAAATTGGTTTCATAGAAAAATTTCCTTGTTTTGTATGCAATAATGGGGATCATGAGATCGGCATTTGCCCAGAATGCTCTTCTAAGACCGGAATTGACCAGATTATAGTCGCAACTACATATACAGACAATCTCGTTGGGCAAATGGTAGAGGATTTTAAATATAATTACATTGAGAGTTTGAAACATACCTTGGCGAAAATTCTTAATCAGCAAATTCAAAACAGGGAATTGGCAGGCGTTTTTTGGAACAATGTTTTGTTACCAATACCGCTCCACAAAAAACGCTTAATTGAGCGTGGTTTTAACCAGGCTGAGGAGCTTGCAAAAGTGCTCAGTTTGAAATATAATTGTATACTAGAGGACGGTTTGATTTTGCGAGTAAAAAATACAGATCAGCAGGCCAAATTAAACCGCCAAGAGCGGTTCGAAAACCTGAAACAGGCTTTCCAGTTCAACCTTAAGAAGCCGGTTCCCGGCAAAGTAATCCTGATTGATGATGTATTAACAACTGGTGTTACTTTTGCTGAAGCGGCACAAACCTTGAAGCAAGCCGGCGTTCAGAAAGTTGTTTGCGTGGCGGTTTGTCATGGATAGGTTAGTTTTTAGGGAAAATGTAAAATGTAAAAGTATGAACAAAATGTTAATCACAAGTTATACTCGGCCTGATCTGGATGGCATTGCCTGTATGATTGCGTACAAGGAATTTTTAAATGAAACTGGCAAAAAAGCTGAATGCGCAATTCATGGTGTTCCGCAAAAGGAAGTGCTTTACGTGTTGGATCGGCTTAAGATTGAAACACCAGTTTTAATAGAAACAGTAATTGATGATTATGACGAAATTGTTTTGGTGGACGTTAGTAACCTTCAGCGGGTTTTTGAAAAAGTAGCCATAAAAAAAATATTAGAAGTAATTGATCATAGAATAACTTCGCATACTGATGATTATCCAGACGCTGAAGTTAAAATAGAAATGGTCGGCTCCGCTGCAACTCTTATTTCTGAGAGATTTGAAAAAAGTAAAGTGGAGATCAGTGAACCGGCAGCAACTTTGCTGTATCTCGCCATTATTTCAAATACTTTTAATTTCAAAGGAAAAATGACAACTGAGAGAGATAGAGAAATGGCTTCCTGGCTAAAGTCAAAAATAAATATTCCAAGTGATTTTATTCACCAGATGTTTGTTTATAAATCTGAATTTGATAAACCATTGGCGGACGTTTTACGTGAAGACTTGAAAACCGTCTATATCAAAAACAAGAAAGTTGCTATGGCTCAGTTAGAAATATTACAGGTGAAAGGGTTTGTTGAAAAGAATTTATATGAGTTAGCTGCAGCGTTGAAGAATATTCAGGAGCAGGAAAAAAGTGACTATTGTTTTCTGAATTGTGTTGATCTGGAAGAAGATTTTTGTGCAATTATTGCCTCAGATAAGTTAAGCCGAAAAGTTCTAACAAAGGCACTAGAGCTTGATTTTGAAGGATTAGTTACCAAAACAGAACAAATTATACAAAGAAAAGAAATCCCTCCTGCATTGGAGAAAGTTTTATGAAAATCATCCTAACAGGCGGTGGAACGATCGGATCGGTCAGTCCATTGCTCGCAATTAAGCATGAATTGGTTGAACAAAAAATGTGTTCAAATAGTGATTTTATTTGGGTTGGAACTGAAGAGGGTGTTGAAAAAGATATTATCGAGAAGGAAAATTTTCCTTATTTTAGTATAAAATCTGGCAAATTTAGAAGATATTTTTCTAAGGAAAATTTCATTGATCCATTTCGAATTTTGAAAGGAATTTTTCAATCAATAAAAATCATTAGAGATTTTAATCCGGATTATATTTTGTCGGCCGGCAGTTTTGTCAGTGTCCCGGTTGTTATTGCTGGCTGGATATTGCGCAAAAAGACAATTATTCATCAACAGGATATTCGACCAGGTCTCGCTAATAAGTTTATGGCGCCGTTTGCTTCGAAAATAACTGTGACTTTTGAAGATTCAAAAAAGTATTTTTCTAAGAAAAAGACGGTTTTGACTGGAAATCCGGTTCGCCAAGGTATTTTTAACGGAAATAAAGAAAATGCAATTAAGTTTTTCAAACTGGAATCGAATTTACCAACCTTGTTTATCATGGGTGGAAGTTTAGGGGCAGAAGAATTAAATAAATTTGTAGTTGAATCAATCACTGATTTAATTGATATTTGTCAGGTTGTTCATATTGTTGGCAAAGGGAATATTGTGGAATGGGAAGATGAAGATCAATTTGAAAACTCTGGACGTTATCATCAATATGAGTATCTGTTCCATGAATTAGCAGATGTGTATGCTATAGCTGATTTGATAGTTTGTCGCGCCGGCCTGTCAACCTTGACCGAGCTCTCAGCGCTCAAAAAGCCTACCGTCTTGATTCCAATCCCGAATAACCAGCAGGAAGAAAATGCTCGTTATTTTGATAGCAAGAATGCCGTTATTACATTGGCTCAAGAGAAAATCACAGTTGATGAATTTTTAGCACTTATTAAAAATTTATTCGCCAATCCGAACAGCTTGGAGCGACTGGGAAATAATATGGCCGGCATGATGCCCGTAGATGCGAATAAAAAGTATGTTGAGATGATTAAGAAGGCTAAAGAAGATTGGAAATAATCGGTAGGGTGTTCTATCTCCTTTATCCCCTTTATCTCTTTTATCACCTATTTATATGAAACAAAAAGATTTCGAATTACGAGAAAACGAAAAAATCAAACACACAGTTTTTCATCACCCGATTGTGGTTGTTCCTGATCTGGTAATTAGTTTGTTAATTTTGATTTTGGATTTCTTTTTAATGTATTACCTTTTTTTACAAGGCTGGTGGGGGGTAATTTTGTTCGGCGCAGTTATTTTAGCATTAGCATTTTACATGTTGCGCTTATTTTTCCTGTATCGCAAAAATAAATTTATAATTACAAATCAGCGCATCATTGACTTTGAGCAGGCCGGTTTTTTTGAGAAATTTGTCAATGAGTTTCCATTTTTAAAAATTCATGAGTCCAAGGCGGTTATCAAAGGTATTGGCCCAACTCTTTTCCGTTATGGAAATCTGAAATTGATTTTATCTCAGGATTTGGGCCCTTTTGAATTATTTAAAATCGCCAAACCAATAAAATTACAGAACATCATCAATGAATATATAAACAAAGCGGAGGCCGTTAAAAAGCCAAAAGACGGCGTAGACCCGGTTTCAATGGTCATGGCAGAGGTTGAATTGTTGAATAAAAGCCAAAAAGAGGAGGTGATTAGACAAATAGAGCAACATCTATCTAAGGGGACAGAAAATGTTTTGTAAACAAGTTATTTGTGATATAATAATCTTATGAGTAGAAAAGGAAAAACCCATAAAAGTTTTTTCTCGAGTTTTATGTTAGTTTTTGTGATTATTTTTTTAGTGATTTTGTTCGCAGGAATTGCACGTGAATATTTGAAGCGGATTGAACTTGATCAGGAAGTAAACACATTGGTGACTGAGCTTGAGGATTTAAAATTTCAAAAAAAGGACTTTTTAAAATCCATTGAAAATTATGAAAGCGGTTTTTTTCTTGAACAAGAAGCACGGGAAAAATTTAATTTAAAAAAAGGAGGAGAAATGGTTGCAGTTATTCCAGCTTCCGGGCTTGATCTGCAGGAAGGAGACGATGATTTGACGGAGAATGGAAATAGCTTTACCGACGCAGGCAAGATGAAAGTACAAAATGCACTAGCCTGGTGGGAATACTTTTTTGGTGAAAAAGCGTGAGCATTTAATTATTGAATTTAATATAATAAAATAAGATTTATGGAAAATTTACACGAGAGTGAAAACAAATTGGAAAAGGATGAACATAAAGAGAAAAAAAACAAACTAGAAAAAGTAAAGAAAAAGCTAAAGTCAGGTAGCAAAAAAGCGGCAAATGGAGCTAGGAAAGCTGTTACCCATGTCAAAGATTGGGATAGAAGAGTTCTCTTGATCGTTGTGAGTATTGTCGTGCTTATTGTCTTTGCCTTGGGGATCAGTGGCTTCGGAGTTTATAAATTTGGGTGGGATAATAAATTTGCAAATGGTTTAATGAGCGCTATCCCATACCCTGCAGCAATGGTCGATGGAAAGATTATTACCTATCATGACTGGAAATTTGAGACTGATGCCGGCGTGATGTTCAATCAAAAAAGATTTGGCGAGGCGGATGTTTTAGAAATACAGGCAGGTGTACTCGATAAATTAACTCAGGAAATCATACTTAGAAAAATAGCAAAAGGATTTGATGTCAAAGTAACAGAAGAAGATCTTCAAGAAAAAATAAATGGTTTAGCAGATCAGCAAGAAGGTCCTGAAAAATTAGAGCAGGAAATCAAGGATCTGTTTGGTTGGGATCTGAATGTTTTTAGTGAGCGGATTATTTATCCAATTGTTCTTGAAGAAAAATTAAGAAGTGAAATCTCAGGATCAGAAAAAGCACAGGCCGCGGTCGAAAAAGAGGCAAAAATGGTTTTAAAACTTGTTAATAGTGGGGATAAATCTTTTGAAGATCTAGCTATTGAATTTAGTGATGATCCTGGAAGCGGTGAACAAGGTGGTGATTTGGGTTGGTTTCCAAAGGGTGTTATGGTACAGGAATTTGAAGATGTCGCGTTTGCAATGGAAGTGGGCACTGTTTCAGATTTAGTTAAAACTCAGTTTGGCTATCATATTATAAAGGTTGAAGAGAAAAAAGAATTTGATGAGGCAGAAGAAGGAATGGAAGAAATGGTTCACGCTAGACATATTTTGATCAGTCCGACTTCTTTTGACGAATATATGGCTGAGTATATGGATGAAGCTAAAATCTGGAAGTTTGTAGATTTGGATTAAGGAAATAAATTGAAATAGATAGAAATATAGTTGAAATACAGAAGAAATAAAATAGTTATGAGAAAACATAAATTAGTAGTTGTTGGCGTATTAATTGTGTGCTTGTTTATGGCTGGTGGCGTGAATGCCAAGGTTGTGACTTTGATTACAGACATTTATATTGATCAGGCAACGATTTCCAAAGGATACACCGTTGTCAGTGGTGATCAGAACTTTCGTCTGGGAATTTATCCGGAAGTTTTAGCTGAAGAGACCAGAGTAATTGTAAAACAGTACGATAAGAGTCTTTTTGAATATCCTGAAAATTGGAGTCCGATTAGCGACATTTATGAATTTGATATTTATAATAAAGACGCATTTCAAGATGATTTGCCACTCAAGATTCGGATTAAAACCCTGGAAGAAACAACTCATTTGAAAAAAATATTTTTCTGGAATGGTGTAATCAACGAGTGGGTTGAACTTCCGTCAGAAGTTGGCGATGTGGAAACAATGAAGTCAATTCTTCATTTACCATATGCCAAAATGGTTGTCCTCAAACATTCAGAAATATTGCAGATTGGCGATGCCAGCTGGTACGGGTACAAGGGGTGTATGTGTGCCGCGTCTCCTGATTATGAAAAAGGAACACAACTAAAAGTAAAGGATTTGGATACCGGCAAAGAAATTGTTGTAACTGTAAATGATTACGGGCCGGATAGAAGTATTTTTCCATTGCGCGTGATTGATCTCGATAAAGTTGCCTTCCAGGAACTTGGCCATTTGAGCTGGGGCATTCTAAAGAATATACTCGTTAGTAGTATTAATTAGCGTTGTTTGGCGTTTTATTTTGCGCTGTTTAGCGTTGACGTCTATTCCGCGAAATAACGCGAAACTTTACGCGAAACTACGCAAAAGCAAAAATTATGATTAAATTTCGTAATGTAACTAAATTTTACCATCCAGACACTTACGCTCTCAAAGGGGTTAGTCTTAATATTCGACCGGGTGAATTTTTGTCAATTATCGGCCAAAGCGGAAGTGGAAAAACAACAATTGTTAAACTTTTAACTGCTGAAGAACGTTTAACCAAAGGAAGTGTTGTGATCAGTGGTTGGGATATTTCCAATATTCATTTTCGCGAAATTCCGATATTACGAAGACAGATTGGTGTCATCTTTCAGGATTATAAATTATTACCGCAAAAAACGGTTTTTGAAAACATTGCTTTTGCATTGGAGGCTTGCGGTGCTTCCGGCAAGAAAATAAAGAAAATAATTCCCCAAATATTAAAAGTCGTTAATCTGGGCCACAAAGCTGAGAAATATCCGCGTCAACTTTCCGGTGGAGAACAGCAGCGAGTTGGTATTGCCCGTGCCTTGATTCACCGACCAAAGATTTTAGTCGCTGATGAGCCGACTGGGAATTTGGATTTAACAAATACAAAAGAAATTGTTGGATTACTGGAAAGAATTAACGAACTTGGCACAACCGTTTTGTTAGTTACTCACAATAGAGACGTTGTTAATATGCTCAAGAAACGCGTGGTTGTTTTGGATCATGGTCAGGTTGTGAGTGATCAGAAGGTTGGGCGGTACGTTTTATAAAATGTAAAATGCAAAATGAAAAACCACATACAAAAATAAAAATTAAAAATAAAGTATGACGCACTCATCGTTTCGGATTCTAAAATATGCATTTCAGGACTTTGGTAGAAATATCTGGTTGTCTTTAGTTACAATTACGGTTTTAGTCTTGGCATTACTTTCAGTTAATATTTTGGTTTCTCTGAATGCGATTTCTGACAGCGTTGTAACTTCTGTCAAAGACAAGGTGGATGTTAGTGTGTTCTTCAAGACGGATGTACCTCAGGCTCAGGTTGATAATTTTCAGGAAAAAATTAGAAAGATGCCACAAGTAAAAGAAACAGTTTTCATTTCAAAGGAGCAGGCACTTGATTCGTTCAAGGAAAAACACAAAGATGACGCTTCTATTTTGGAAGCTTTGAGGGAAGTTGAAAAAAATCCTTTGCTTGACGCCTTGATCGTCAAAGCGCAAAATATAGAAGATTATAATCAGATTTTGAATGTCTTAAATTTACAGGAAAATCAAGAAATTATTAAATATCAGAATTATACAGATCACAAAAAAATTATTAGTCGGGTTAATCTTCTCAGTGAAAAAGTAGAAAATGTGAGTCTGGGTTTAACAATTATTTTCGCCTTGATTGCCGTTCTGATCGTGTTTAATGCAATTCGGGTTACGATCTACACTCATCGGGAAGAAATTTCCGTGATGCGTCTGGTCGGTGCCAGCAACTCTTTTATTCGCGCTCCATTTTTGGTAGAAAGTATTTTGTTCTCAATTTTTTCATGCTTAATCGCATTTGCTTTATTGTACCTAATTTTTGGCGCAATCGGGCCATACCTGACTTCATTTTTAGAGACTTATAATTTTAATTTAATTGAATATTATAACAGTAATTTTTTCGCAATTTTCTTTGCAGAATTGGGCGCGGTTGTTTTACTCAATGTGGTCAGTAGTGGCATTGCAATTGGCCGATATTTGAAAGTTTAGCGGGTTGACAAATTAATGAATTTTTGCTAAGTTAGAGCAGCAACAATGAATTGATTACGGAAGTTTGTCATTTGATATTTGGCATTTGTCATTTAAATTATGGAGAGGTGCCTGAGCTTGCCCCGCCGATGGCGGGGTGAATTGAAAGGGACACCCTGTAAGATATGCCGATAGTTTATATATTGAGGAGTTTAAAAAATAAAAAACATTACATTGGTTCAACCGATAATTTTACAAATAGATTTAAGGCGCATAATAACGGGTATGGCGGATTGTATACAAAAATAAATGGGCCATGGGAGCCTTTGTATTATCTTTCTTGTAAAACAATAAAAGACGCTCGGTTGATAGAGAAAAAGGTGAAGTCATATAAAGGAGGGAATGCATTTAAAAGAATTATTAATGGAGAGGTGCCTGAGTGGTTGAAAGGGGCACCCTGCTAAGGTGTTAGACCTTTACCGGTCTCGAGGGTTCGAATCCCTCCCTCTCCGCCACTCGACTCGCTTCGCTCGCTCGTGGTCTTCGACCAAATATCGAAGCGAGTCGAGTGCCTTGAGCGAACGAAGAGAGTCGAAAGGCAGGGATAAAATTATCAATATGAGTTACTTTGTTTACTTTGCTCGTTGTCCTGATAATAGTTTATATATAGGTTGTACTGATGATCCGAATCAAAGAATAGAACGTCATAATAGGGGTGAAGGAAGTCACTGGATTAGACAACATGGTTCTGCAAAAATAGTCTATCTTGAAGAATATGATACTCTTATTGAAGCTCGAAGAAGAGAGCTACAGGTTAAAAGATGGAGTCGAATTAAGAAGGAAAATTTGATCAAGCATGGACATCCTAATCCTGAAAAGGTAAGAGATAAAAAACCGTGGAGAGATGGCTGAGTGGTTGAAGGCGACGGTCTTGAAAACCGTTGAAGGTTCATAGCCTTCCGTGGGTTCGAATCCCACTCTCTCCGCCATGAAAAAAATATGTCTAAAGTAGTTTTAGAAAAACTAAGAAATGCAACTTTAGTCTTTTTAATAAAAAGAACGGATGATCGAATAACAGAGATTTGTCTAGCTATGAAAAAACGAGGTTTTGGTATAAATCGCTGGAATGGAGTCGGTGGTAAAGTTGAAACAAATGAAACAATTGAACAAGCAGCTAAAAGAGAAACAAAAGAAGAAATTGGTGTTGATGTGAATCAACTTATTAAAGTAGCTGAATTATCATTTTATTTTCCTCATAATCATTTATGGAATCAAATGGTACATGTATATTTTACTGATGATTGGAAAGGAGAACCGATTGAAACAGAAGAAATGAATCCAAAATGGTTCGATGCCAAGGATATACCTTATAGTGAAATGTGGCCAGATGATGAATTTTGGGTACCTCAAGTTTTAGAAGAAAATCTATTACAAGCTAAGTTTGTTTTTGGTAAAGGTGATGTAGTTATTGAAAAACAAGTAGATATTGTAGAAAGTATATAATAAAAATAAAAATACAAAAATATGAAAAACTATCTTAAGTATCTAGCATCGCCAAATGTCCCAAGTGATGTTGGTGAAGTCTTTGTTAATTGGGAATTTCCGGAATATACTGAAAAGCGTAGAAGCAAAGCTTGGTATATTTCAGTATCAGTAATTCTCGCTCTATTAATTCTTTATGCGGTATTGATTGGTAATTATCTTTTTGCGATAATTTTAGTTCTGGGAGTTTTTACAGTTGTTTACCAATATTTTGAAGCACCGCGATCGGTCCCTGTAGTACTTGCAGAGGATGGAATAATTATCGATCGTGAGTTTTTTCCGTATAAGGCTATAAAGAGTTTTTGGCTCATTTATGAACCGCCGGATGTGAAATATTTATATTTGAGTTTTCATAGTAATCTTAAAAGAAATCTACCGATTCCTCTGGAAAATGCAAATCCACTGAAAATTCGTGAGGCTTTGTTAACCTATTTGGATGAGGATTTAGAAAAAGATGAAGAAGAGTTTAGTGAGGTTTTTTCACGAATGATGAATATTCATTAGGGAACAAATGACAAATGACAAATGCCAAATGCCAGATGGGGCTTTTGATAATTATGTTTGATTTTAGCGCCCGTAGCTCAGCTGGATAGAGCGTTTCCTTGCGGAGGAAGAGGCCACAGGTTCAAATCCTGTCGGGCGCACCATTCTTCGCTCTGTACTTTGTCAGAGCTTCGAATGGCGCAGCCATTTTTTTAAGCTGGAAGGTTCAGCTTTTTTTGTTTTAAATATAATGCTAAAATATAGTTATGAATCTGCAAACTCCTATCAGCGAATTAACCCGAGTGGGTAAGACTACCGCTTCGCGGCTAAAAAATCTCGGTCTTGAAACAATTGAAGATCTGATTTTTTATTTTCCGTTTCGCTATGAGGATTTTAGTTTAATTAAAAATATCGACGACTTAGTTCCAAATGAACCGGTTACAGTTCGCGGGAAGATTCAGTTGATAGCCAATCGAAGAAGTTTTCGGAAGCGAAAAAATATAACTGAGGCCCTGGTTGCCGATGAGAGCGGAAGCGTCAAGGTTATCTGGTTCAATCAACCATATTTAACCAAAACTCTGAGAGTAGGCGATGAAGTTTATTTATCAGGAAAACTTGATGAAGACCGATTGCAGTTCGTTAGCCCGGATTATGAAAAAGTAAGAACATCGCCAGTTCACACCGCGCGGTTAGTTCCGATCTACCATTTGACGCTGGGCGTAACCCAAAAACAGCTCCGGTTTTTAATCAGCCAGACCGATAAAGTGATCTTGCAGATCGAGGATTATTTGCCAAAGGAAATTATTGACAAGTATAAGTTTCTGAATTTGAATAAGGCGTTATATAATATTCATTTTCCTTCAAGTCAATTGAATTCCGATTCTGCCAGAAAAAGATTGCAGTTTGACGAGCTGTTTTTGATACAGCTCTCCATTCAAAAGATAAAAAAGCAGTTGAAGGAAAATAAAGCGCTGAAAATAAAGTTTCTTGAAAAACAAACCAAAGATTTTGTGGATTCACTGTCGTTTACGCTAACAGATTCACAAAAAAAATGTTCTTGGGAAATTATTCGAGATTTAGAAAAAGATCAGCCAATGAATCGTCTATTGGAAGGAGATGTTGGTTCAGGAAAAACGGTGGTCGTTGCTTTGGCAATTTTAAACGCAGTTTTGAATGGCTACAAGGTAGTGATGATGGCGCCAACTGAAATTTTGGCAGTTCAGCATTATCAAACTTTTAAAAATCTTTTTGCGAAGCAGAAGCTTGGAATATCTTTGTTTACAGGAAGTAAACGTGAAGTGGATGGTGAAAAGGTGAGCAAGAATGCGCTTCTGGAAAAATTGGGAGAGGGCGAATTTGATCTTGTTGTCGGAACTCACGCTGTGATTCAGGATAATGTCAAGATAAAGGATTTAGGATTGGTCATAGTTGACGAGCAACACCGATTTGGTGTTGGTCAGCGAAAAGCCCTAGTTCAGAGAGATAAAAAGGATTTTATACCTCATTTTCTTTCCATGACCGCTACACCAATTCCAAGAACTCTGGTTTTAACTTTGTATGGCGATCTGGACTTGTCAGTTATCACGGAAATGCCGGCCGGCCGAAAGCCAATTATTACAAAAGTGGTTTATGAGCAGCAAAGAATGAAAGCTTACGAATTTATTGCTGAGCAAATAAAGACAGGTCGGCAGGTTTTTGTAATTTGTCCTCTGATTGATCCGTCAGACAAGCTTGGTGTCAAATCTGTTAAACAGGAATTTGAAAAACTTGATCAGGAAATTTTTCCTGATTTGAAAATTGGTTTAATGCACGGTCGATTGAAATCAAAAGAAAAAGAGCAGGTCATGCTCGACTTTTCAAATAAAAAATTGGACATTCTTGTTTCAACTTCTGTGATTGAAGTTGGAATCGATGTGCCAAATGCTTCGATCATGATTATCGAAGGATCAGATAGGTTTGGTCTGGCTCAAATGCACCAGTTTCGCGGTCGGGTTGGGCGAGGAGAGCATCAGTCGTACTGTTTCCTTTTTAGCGAATCAAATGCACCTCAAACGCAAAAGCGTTTGAAATATCTCGAAGAGTGTCGAGATGGATTTCAGTTGGCTGAAAAAGATTTAGAATTACGCGGAGCTGGTGAAATCTACGGCACTAGACAATCGGGCTTGCCGGATTTGAAAATTGCCAGTTTAACCGATGCAGCGTTGATCCAGGTTGCGCAGGCTGAAGCGTTGGAGCTAGTTAATCAGGGCAATTTTTCTCTAGAATTGCAGAAGGCTGTGGATAAGTTAAATTTGAGTTTACATTTTGAGTGACGCGGATAATGCGGATTGTACGCGGATTAAGCGGATGAGACCGTTACTTATCTTGACACATTTCCCTGACTATGCTAGAATATCGTCATAGTCTTTTTTTGTTCATTGATCTAGGGCAATGTGGAGGTCCGTAGAATGGGGTTCGATCGGAGTAATTTCTGTGCTTATGAAAAATGTGGTGGATATATCCATCCACAAGACGAACGTCGGTTTCGAATTTTTCGTGGGAAAAAATGGCACACGAAGTGTTTAATTAGAACTACTGTGGATTTGCTTGGTAACATGTTTTACCAGGATACAGAAATGATCCAATGCTTACGTGGTCGTGATTTGCGAGACTGGGACGGTCTCGGCGTTGCGCTTCAAAAAGCGGAAAAGAAAATGAGTGAAGGCGCTCCAGTTCGCCCGGAAAGCCAGCAATTTGTAATCGACATCATGCGGGAATGTTTTCCCCAAGAACCGGCTGAAGAAGTTGAAGAATCCGGAATGGCAGAGGTTATCCCCATTCAAAGAGCTTCTGCAGAAGAAGCTTAGCCAAACAAAAACTGGTCATCCACGTGTGACCAGCTTTTTTTATATATTGATTTGATTTAATTCAATTTTAACTCTGTTATACTTTTCGCTTTTTGAATTTGAATCTTGAAGGTTTTGTTTATTTTAACATCTGGAATGATAACTTTTTCAAAACCAAGTTTTTCCGCTTCCATAATTCTTTTTTCAATATTGGAAACCACTCTTACTTCACCGCCAAGTCCGAGCTCACCAATTATAATTGTGTTTTTGGCGATAGCGACATTTTTCAATGCAGACATGATGGCCATGGCGACAGCGAGATCAATTGCGGGCTCGGTAACTTTGAATCCGCCGACAATATTGAGGTGAATGTCTTGATTTCCTAAATTTAATCCGGCACGCTTGAACAAAACGGCCGCAATCATTTGCAGGCGATTCAAATCATAGCCAGAAGTTTTTCTCTGCGGAAATCCAAAAACCGTTGGTGTGACCAGTGCTTGCACTTCGACTAGGAACGCTCGGGTTCCTTCCATGAAGCAACTGATAACTGAGCCGGGAATATCTTGGCTAGAGCTAGAAAGAAAAGCTTTGGTCGGATCTTTTACTTCAATTAACCCTTCGGCCGTCATTTCCAAGACACCGATTTCATTTGTTGAGCCGAATCTGTTTTTTGAGCTTCGTAAAATTCGGTAGCCGTGGAATTTATCTCCTTCGAGGTAAATAACAACGTCAACAAGATGCTCAAGTGTCTTTGGGCCGGCCACAGAGCCGTCCTTAGTTACGTGTCCTGTAATGATAACTGGCGTGTTGGTTGTTTTAGCCACTTCAAGCAATTTAACAGTACAAGCACGAATTTGGCCTACATTTCCAGCTTCTGATTCAACATCACTCGAATAAATGGTCTGAATAGAGTCAATGATGGCGATTTTCGGTTTCAACTCCCGAATTGCGGCGCAGATTTGCTCGACATTTGTTTCTGCCAGGAATCTTAGAGTATTTGCCTTGTATTTTAGTCGATCCATTCGAAGTTTTATTTGCTGTGCAGATTCTTCTCCAGAAATATAAAGAAGGCTTGCCCTGAACCCACCGAGTTTATCGAGGTGTGGTTCGGGGGGAGTCTCTCCCCCCTCTAATTGTTTTAGTATTTGTAGTACTAGTGTCGACTTACCGATCCCGGGCTCACCACCTATGAGAGTGATACTACCCTGGACAATTCCACCACCAAAAATTTGATCTATTTCATTTAAACCTAATTTTGTCCTTTGAAAATTCTCCGAAGATATCTGATTGAAGTCCACCAGTTTTTTTTCATCAAAAGTTTGGCTTTCCACAACTTTTGACTTTTGACTATTGACTTTTGACTCTTCTACCGTTCCCCAAGCTCCGCAACCCAAACAGCGACCGGCCCATTTTGGAAACTGAGCGTCGCATTTTGTGCAGGTGAAGATTTTTTTGGGGCTAGTCATGCTTATTTTGTTTTAATTGGACAAGTACCTGCGCCTGGGACTGCACTAAATAGATTTTCTGCTTTGTATTTTCCAACAATTCTTTGCGCTCCTGCTTTTCGTACAGATATGGCTTTGCCTGCACCAAACATTTCTCCGCCTTTTTCTGCTTCAGCTACTGTTTTGTAGTTTCCACCAGTCCAATTCCTGTTTTGATACCCACCATCACCAGCGGCACATTCTGATTTTCCTTTATTAAAGGCTCTTTTTATGCAACGACCAACTATTATTTGCTTCCACGATTCGGTGAGACCTTTTTCAATGTTGATTCCACCTTTACAACCACCTAACTTTAGTGTGTTACTTAGATTTTTTGGACCACTATTGTGATATAAGTAAATTAAGGTCGCAAGATCAGAAGAGTTTAATTTGCTAATATCTCCTTTGCAGAGTGAAATAATCTTATTTTTTGCTAGTAATGTGGCGCCGGTGACCCCCATTACTTGTACTTTAGGATCAATTAGACGAGCATCATTTTTTACGATGGGATTAGATGAAATGCCGATTTGTTGTAAGTAGTAGGAAGTATCCTTTCCTCCAGGCCAACCACGCATTGAAGCTGCCCAAGTATCAAATTTGAATTGAAATAAACCTTTGAAGCATGCACAGTTTACCAGGCCGGGCCTAAAACTGGATTCATGTTCGCACATTCCCATAATAATATTATAGTTAAAATCTCCGCAAGCAGCAAAATCTTTGAATAATTGTATTAATTCTGGCTTGTTTGGATGTGCAGCTTTTGTTGTTGGAACTCCACAGTATTCTAATACAGAATTCTTAGGCGCTTTGCATACTCCACTATCGCCACCTGTGGTCCAGCCCTCACCCGATCCTTTTTCACCATAAACAGGATCAACATCGAGATCTAATTTGATAACGGTCTCAACTTCCAGTGATCCCAGTTCAGTTAAATTCGGATTTATAATATTTAAAATCATGTGCGAAAAAAGAATAATTGTCAGGCCGGTGATGGAACCAAAAATTAGCGATTGAGCTTTTTTTACATTACCCGGAATTCCGCCTGCGGTCATATATAGAATTCCGCCGATCATCATGGCCACCACGGCAGCAATGGAACAAATCAATAGACCGTATTTATAGATAGCGATAATATAGTCCGCGATCCAGGGCATTGAACCTAATTCGCCGGGGACTACTTCGACAGCAGACCATTGTGGCAGTTCCGGAATTGGAATCTGTATCTTTGGTGGGGCCAGTTTGACAGGATCGCCAGCTGCAAATATTATGATTGGAGATAAAACAAAAAAGGCGATGATTGAGATGAAGATGATGTTATGTTTGTGGTGTTTCATTGTTTTTGTTTATTGGTTTTTTGTTATTTTATCCAATTTTGATCCGCTGCTCCTGTGCAAAGTCCATTAGTAACTAACCCTTTTTTACTAATTGCATCTAGGGGACTGAGAGGTTTTGGACAGCTACTACCGCCACTGGTCCATGTCCCATTTAAACTGTCACATGTTGCTTGACTGGTTCTAATGCCACTCGTTAGTTTCTTTTTGTTAAATGATTTTGATCTAGCGATGACGTCACTTTTACAACAGCCCAGTTCTTCATCTGCCGGAGTTCCGAGTGTTGGGAAGATAACAACCGTAGCTTTGTAGGCAACGCCATTTTTTTTCATAACACATTGATTTTTTGACCAGTCAGGATTGCATTTTGCGAGAGGAGTAAGGCCTGGGATATATCCCTTGGAAGTGCATGCTGGTAAACTAGTTTTACCACAAGTGTTTTTAAAGTATAAAGAACATTTTGAATTACAACCAGAAACCCATGTTGTTGCTGACTCTACAATGTCGCCGTTCCCGATGGAGGTGTAGACATGTTGAAGCGAGCCTGTTGAATTACATTTAAATAACACTCCAATTGGAATCTGGTTAGGGTAATCCTTGGCGATTCCACCACCAATAACTAACGCTTTCCAGTTTAGTGAAGCTAATTGGTTTTTAAAAGTTCTAATCCAGGTCGCACCGGGTATTGCACATCCGGCATTTTTTAGAATTCTGGAGGTCATTTTTGCGCAACTATTTGGTGCCGTTAATATATTAGTGTTTCCCCAGCCGATAGCAATTTCCCTGATGTCATTGGGTGAGCAATTTCTGACCGGAGATCCATAACAGCCTGTTTTGTTGCTCCAAGGGGAATAGTCGGGTATCATTGTACAACCATATTCACCTGTTGGTTTAAATTGATTGGATGGATTTGGCGAATATTCATCGGCTGTTACAAGATTAGGCACTTCACCAAAATTTTGATAATAATATGAAACTGTATGGACATTACAGTCTTCCCATATATGGGCTGTTGTTGCTACCCTTGCATTTCCACCATTTTTATCTTCATGTGAATGACTTGGATCATGAATCCCAAAGGTACCACTTCCATCATAAGATTTTACAACAATATAATGACCGTTATCAGTAAATTTACAACTGCCTTTGCCATTTCTTGCTGAAACATGAAAAATTAACGGAATGTTTTTTTTAAGTAAAGTTAATACTTCGTTATTGTCTTTACTCGTACTCAGTTTTTTAAATTTCAGGTCCACAGATTTAGCAAGTGCAGCAAAGCCGACCGGTTCAAAACCACAACACGTTGGAGGAGTTGTATCGCTAACTTTTGGTGATCTGATTCCGTTTTCCATTATCCATTTGGCAACACTAGCTGGAGTGGCGCTAATACCATAATAATTTAACACCATCGCTGAACTTGTCAGGCCGCATCCAGAGGAGTGAATAGTATTTAAGTTGGCAGCACCACCGGTTTTGTTTTTTGCTGAGACATTTTTACAATATTCAACAAAATTATTTATTCCATAAGGGTTGTTTTCGCACCAAGCAGAGTCTTTCATGTTTGAGTGGTTGCACATATCAGAAATGTTCCAGTTTTTTTCGAGCCATTCACAGTAATTCATTCCATCATATGTGATGTCTTTGTTTCGGCAGGCGGTGATGCCTTTTTCTGGTGGGTCGGTGATGCCTTTAAAATTTACTGAAAATCCTTTGGTCCCGCAAGCTAAGCTCTTTTTTGTCCCATTGTCATCAAAATTAACTTGATAGCTACATTCATTCCCAGTAAATGGAAAGCAACCCCATCTCTTATCAAATTGAGAAAAGTAGGGTAGATCTCCTCCTTGGTTAACTAGATTTGCTGGGAATGCTCCGAATTCACTTTCGTTAATTGGATTAACCGGTTTAACCGTTTCTACTTGCAGTGAACCCAATTCAACCAGATTCGGATTTATAATATTTAAAATTAAATGTGCAAAAAGAATGATAGCAAGCCCACTGACAGCGCTGAAAATTACGGATCTGGCTTTTTTGACATTACCAGGCGCGCCTCCTGCAGTAAGAAGAAGAATTCCGCCAAGCATGAGGACTAACACGGCGATAATTGCGCCGATGACAATCGCGTATTTATAAATTGCCACAATATAATCAGCAATCCAGGGCATTGAGCCCACTTCACCTGCTGTAACTTCAAGAGTTTCCCATTCAGGTAAGTCCGGAATTCCGACATTGATTTTTGGTGGCGTAATTTTTATTTTTGTATCTGCCGCAAAGATAGTTGCCGGGGACAATACGAAAAAGGCAATGATTAATACTAAAAAAATTGTTTTGTTTTTATTTCTCATGTGATTTATACGAAAGTGTAATTTATAGTAATTTGCCTTCGGCGTAATTTAACTTCGTCGTAATTAATTGTAATTTGCTAGGCGTAATTAGTAGTAATCATAAAATTACCGAATTACCCAATTATTATCAATTACACGAGCCTGACGAGTTATTTCAACTGAATTTTATGCAAAGCATGATTGGCGTTGTCAGTGAAGAAGAGGTTAGAGCCGTCTTCTGAAACCTTGATCTGCTCTATTGTGTACCCATACTGAGGTTCAGCAATGAAACTTTTTGTGCCAGTTTTTAAATTAATTTTATAAATATTATCGGCAATGCTTTCCGCCAACTCAGGAACATAATTTGCTCCATAAGGAAGCTTTTTTGGTACAGCGCAATAAGCGGTATCTTTGTCAGCAAAAGTACATTTACTGGCCCAGGTATTTAAATTCAAACTGTGATGATTGTAGCCAACATTGTCGCCAGATGCGTCAACGATGTGAAGCAAAGGTTTATGGTCTGAGAAAGAGTTGTGGGCGCTGTAAAGTAGTTTTGAGCCATCAGGTGTCCAGTTTGTTTCCAATCCGTAACCGTTAACGGTAACCGCTTTGAAATTTTCTCCGTATTGACCAACGAAAAATACTTGTTCAGTGTCGCCAGTTTTTCCTTTTTTAAATTGAGCAATCATTTTTTCATTCGGTGACCAATCAACTTTGAATTGATCTTGTTTTGACCCAATTGGTTCAAGATATTTTTGGCCAGATCCGTCCGGGTTAGAAATAGCTACGAAGCGGTAGTCCGGATTTTGATTCATGTCTTTGAACGCAATCTTTGAGGAAGAGTCATTAAAACTAAACTCAGTCCAATCTTTTGGTAATGAGATTTGTTTATCTGCCTGAAAATCATAAAAAACATTGGTACCGTCTGGAAATTCTAAAATTGCTTGTTCTTTGTTTGGTGCCCATTCGACAGTTTGAACATTTTTGTAAATGCGATCTGAGAGCAGTTCTTTTGTTCCACTATCAGAAATTTTGTAAAATTTACCGGACTCAGCATTATATGTCATCAGACTGTCTCCATCAGGTGAAAGAGCTACCGAATCAATTGCGTCATAAGTAAGATCGGTGACTTGAGTTACTCCGCCGGAAGCAATGATATCTATCTGTTCTGTTGTTACGGCTGGAATTTTAGTGACAATAGGTGTTTTCACTTCAGGAAGTAGTGCTTCTTCTGCTGGGATAACACCCACGCCCGGCGGTTGTCCTACTTCAGCGCCTGGCAGTTGACCATATTCAACATCACCCGGTGCAGTAGGTACAGGTGCGGGTGGTTTGAAAAATAAATAGTAAATTAAATAGCCGAGAATTAAACAAACCACGAGAAATCCGACCACAAGGCCGATTTTTTTCCATGGAAGAGTTTTGTACGTGTTGAGGTCGAATAAATTAAGCATACTTTTTTTATATTTGTTATTTATGAAAATGCGCCGAATATAGCAATCATAAGTCCGCCAATTGCTATAACTGGTAATAACCAGAAACAACAATTGCATCCACATGCAGCAATGATCACTCCGGCATAAACTTTGTCAGTTTTCTTTTCTCCGCCCAGTGACTTATCCATTATATCATTAACGTACTGCCCGCCCTTGAGAGCAATTACAACTCTGACAATTGTTGCCAAGGCCGGAATAACTGGCAGGCAACCTTTTCCGGAAAAGATTCTTTTGAAAAGGCCCCAGTAGCCTGAAGGTTTTTTTGCGTCGGGCGAACCCGTGGATTGTCCTTTTTGACCCTTTGCTCTCCTGACTTTTTCAGCTCTTATCTCGTTAGCAATCTCTCGGGCTTTTTGGCCACCTTCTGTGTTTCCCCCTCTTTTTATTGCTCGGTCTTTGATACTTGGCTTTTTTTTGTCTTTATCTTCTGATATCGGAGACGGCGCCTTTGGTGGCGTTTTGCTTCCTTTATCATCACCAACTTTTCCAGCCGGGGAGTCTTTTTTGTCAATAGCTTTTTGTCGGTCAAGCTTTCGTTTTTGCCCTTGCTGAAAATTAGCATCACCGGTTGTTTTTCCGCCAAGGGGTGGCGCAAACTTTGGCTTGGGCTGTGCGCTGGGCAAAGCGGAGTTCTTTTTGGAACCCAAACGAGCACTATCAAGAGATCGTTTGTCCTGACTCTCCTGAGGTGTCGATCCTCCTGCTGGTGGGCTTGGGGTTTGTGATGATGCTGTTGCCATTTTTATTTAATGATAAGTTTGTCTTTGATTTTGCTAACTAAAAAGTTCTTTTTCTGACCGTTCATAAGTTTATCCAGCAGTGGTTGTTCGATGTGTTTCATAATAATATTTTGCGCGGTTCTCGCGCCGGCATTCTGCTCCCCAGCTTTTTCGGCCAGAAATTTAGTTACCGAAGTTGAAATGTCAACTCCAATCCCTTTTGAATCCAGTTTTAGTATTAAAAGTTTTAGCTGGTTTTTTATAACCTGCTGTAAGTCATTTTGAGTAAGATTATTGAAAATTATCAGATTATTTATCCTGTTAATAAGTTCAGGTTTGAACTGTTTTTTCAATTCAGGCAGATGAAGTTCAATATCTTGCTTTTGGATGCTTTCTGACCCAAATCCAATTGATTTCTGGGAAAATTTATCGCCTAGAATATTTGAAGTCATGATAACTATTGAATTTTTGAAATTAATTTTTTTCCCAACGCTATCAGTCAAATGCCCGTGTTCTAAAATTTGTAAAAGTAAATCCAGAATTTCAGGATGCGCTTTTTCAATTTCATCGAGTAAAATTAAGCAGTGAGGCGTTTTTTTGACAAGGTCAGTAAATTTATTCCCTTCGCGATAACCGACATAGCCGGCCGGTGAGCCAATTAATTTTGTGGCCTGAAATTTGTCACCAAATTCAGACATGTCGAGTTGGATAAAGGCTTCTTCATTATTAAACAAATGGCGAGCCAATTCTCGCGCTGTGAATGTTTTGCCGATTCCACTTGATCCCAGGAACAAAAAGCTGGCCAGCGGTTTCGTTTGATCGGACAGTCCTAGCTGGGCGTGAGAAATTGTTTTCATGATTTGCTCAATTTGCCCTTGCTGACCGATGATGGTTTTGTTTAATTTAACTTTGATGCTACTTAGTCGTTTATATTCAGATTCTGTTAATTCGCTCATTGGGATTTTTGTCTTTTGCGAAATCAGTTTTAATATCTCATCTTCGGTAACTTGATTTTTTGATTTCTTGATTTTTTGATTTCTTGTTTTTTTAACTTCCCTAAGTTTGCTCAAAGCTCCTTGTTGGGTTTGCTTTAATTTAACCGCCAGATTATAATCTTCCGCTAAAATCGCTTGCGCTTTGTCTTCTTCAATTGAATTAATCTGTTTTTCCAGTTTAAGTTGCTCAGCAAGGAGAGGATCTTTGCTTTGATGCCTAATCTTAACTTTTGCGGCAGCTTCATCGATCAGATCAATTGCTTTGTCCGGTAAAAGTTTATCCTGAATATAGCGAACACTTAAATCAACCGCAGCCTGAAGCGCTTCGTCAGTAAAATATACCTGGTGAAAATTTTGATAGTTTTCTTTTATTCCTTGCAAAATACTTAGAGTTTCCTCTTTGTTTGGCTCTGAAATATGAACCGGCTGAAATCGGCGTTCCAGTGCAGGATCAGCTTCAATGTGTTTTTTGAATTCATCGGGAGTAGTCGCGCCAATGCATCTTAATTTTCCTCTTGCCAAAAGTGGTTTCAGTAAATTAGCGGCATCCATAGAGCCTGATGCAGAGCCGGCACCGATGATATTATGGAGTTCGTCAATGAATAGAATGATGTTTGGATCGTTTCCAACTTGATCCATGATTGATTTTAAACGATTTTCAAATTCACCACGGTACATTGTCCCGGCGACAATCAAGCCCATGTCCAGATTAAGTATTTTTTTATTCATTAATAGTGCAGGCACTTGTTGGCTCGAAATCTTTTGCGCCAATCCTTCAACCAAAGCGGTTTTTCCAACTCCTGCTTGTCCGAGAATAACTGGATTATTTTTATCTTTACGGCAGAGAATTTGGATGATTCTCTCGATTTCATCTTCTCGACCAATGACCGGATTGATGTCAGCTTGATTTTCCGGATGAGTTAGATCTATTGTAAAATGCTCCAGTGCACTGGGTTGGTGCATAGAACTTTGAGAATTACCGATTTTTTCTGGGTTATTAAATATTTTTGAAAAATCCGGCATGTGTGAATTACTGTTTAAAATACTTGTTAAATGTTTTTTTATTTTTTCAATTGGAAGTTTTACAGCACCAATTTTTTCTTTTGGAAGCTCTAGTAGTGCGGACAGCAGGTGCTCAGTTCCAACATAGTGGTGATTTGCCTCAAAGGCCAGTTTGGCGGCGCGCTGGATTATGCTTTCAGCATCAGCACTAAATTCAGGCAAGCGGCCGTTTTTTATAATCGGAACAACAACTTTTTGCTTGATTAATGGTTTGCATTGAGCTAAAATATCAAATGCCAAGCAACCCTTGGTTTTTTCCATGGCAAGTAGCAAGTGTCGAGGAAGTATTTCTGTGCCATGATTAACCTGGCAGATTTTTATGGAAGTTCTGATGGTTTGAAGAAAGTTTTCGGAAAAAATATTCATGGAGATTAAACTGTTAAATTGTTGTATTGTTATATTGTTTAAACAGTAAGACAATACAACAGTAAGACAATATATCAGTAAGCAGTATAACAATTATATTAGATAACTAAATAACTAAAACAGCCAGATAAGAATCTGTTGCGAGAAGTTTTTTTCTTTTTTTCTGTATCTATTGTATAATAATTATGCATTGATAGCAAATATCAAAAGTGAATAAAATTAACTAATTTCTAATAATATGGACATTGACCAATCAATCTTTAAGGCTTACGATTTTCGAGGCATTTATCCAGATCAATTCAACGAAGAAATAATGGAGCGAGTCGGGCGAGCTTTTGTTCTTCATTTTCAAATAAAAGAGCTAGTTTTGGGCTGGGATATGCGAATTTCTTCACCACAAATGAGCCAGGCTTTTATAAATGGCGCGACAAAACAGGGCGCAAAAGTGATAACTCTTGGATTAGTAAGCACCGACACAGTGTATTTTGCTTCAGGGAAATACCAGATGGCTGGCGTCATGATCACCGCTTCGCACAATCCAAAGGATTATATCGGGATCAAGTTCTGTTTATCCGGCGCAACTCCGGTTGGAAAAGAAAGTGGGTTAACTGAGATGAAGGAATTGGTTTTGAAAAACGAATTTAGCGATTCTGAAGTTTTGGGTCAAGTTGAAGAAAAAGATGGGATTTTAGAAGAATTTGCAGAGCATGTTCACACTTTTATTGATAAAGAAAAAATAAAACCGCTGAAAATTGTGGTTGATGCTGGAAACGGTATGGCCGGAAAAATTGTTCCTGTTGTTTTCAAGGACTTGCCATGTGAAATTATTCCTCTTTATTTTGAACTTGACGGCAATTTCCCAAATCATCCGCCAAGTCCGATTGAGCTTGAAAATAATTTGGATCTGATTGCCAAGGTAAAGGAAACTGGCTCTGACCTTGGTCTCGCCTTTGACGGTGATGCGGATCGAGTGTTTTTCGTTGACGAAAAAGGGGAGATGATTGACAGCTCCTGGATCACAGCCATGGTTGCCAAGAAAATGATTGAAAAAAATCCTGGCGCCACAATAATTCGCAACGTAGTTGTCAGTAAATCCGTTCCGGAAGTTGTTGAGCAAATGGGTGGAGTGCCATTTACAAGTAAAGTTGGTCATTCCTATATTAAACAGGATATGAAAGAAACTGGCGCAGTTTTTGCCGGTGAGCATTCCGGTCATTATTATTTCAAAGATAATTTTCGGGCGGACAGTGGAATCATTGCGACCGTGATTGTTTTGCAAATGCTGAGCGAAGAGGGCGAGTCATTTTCAGAATTAATCAAGGAATTTCAAACATATTTCCGCATTGATGAGACCAATTCAGAAGTTTCGGACAAAGATGCTATTATTGCCAAGCTCAAAGATAAGTTTGGTGAAAATTTAACTCAAGAATTTGACGGCGTCACTTTTGAATTCGAAGCCTGGTGGTTCAATGTCCGGCCAAGTAATACGGAACCGCTATTGCGTTTGAACTTAGAAGCAAAAACTGAAAACCTTATGAAAGAAAAGGCAGATGAGATTTTGGGAATAATTCGGGGAAGGGCTGTTTGAGTCGATGGTTATGTAGTTTGAATTATGAATTTTGAATTAAGTATAAAAGTAAAATTAATATTTGCGGTAATTCGTGAGAATTAGCGAAATTCGTGATAAAATTATGAATATAGAAAACGAAATCGTGCAAATAAAAAAACGCAATCAGCGCGTTGAAGCTGACAAGGCCTGGGAAACCAGCTGGACTCGGCGGATTTTGATTGCCGTGGTTACTTATATCTTTTTTGTAATCTTTTTCTTTGTTGCCGGATTAACAAAACCATTTGTGAATTCGATTGTGCCGGCGGTGGCCTTTTTGCTTTCAACTTTGACGGTTGGGTTGGTAAAGGGGTGTTGGGTGAAGAAGTTCAGAAATAAAAAATAAATAATCCCACCAACTGGATGATTCAGTGTGGTGGGTTTTTTGATACATGATTATTGACAAAACAGTTTTTCCAATATACAATACTAAGTGATTTGAAAACATTATTAAGGAGCTGGTACAGGATACTTTTATTGCTAGAGGGTCAAGATTATTCGATTTTAAGGGGGTAATTAATGGGAGAATATGACTTCGTCAATAGTGAACGTCCTGAATGTGATCAGGATATCGGTGGAAATAACAGTTCTAGTGGCTTGAATTGCCTGCTTGCATCGTGCATGTACGGCTATGAACCACTGGCCAGTATTTTTTCAGAAGTACGCAAGACCCACGCTACGGCCATCGATATTTGGCCAAAAATACATGGGAATCAGCGAGAACAGTTGGCCACAATGGGAGAAGAGAGGTTCACAGAAATGCTGAATCAGCACGAAATCTCCCTGGGTTGTATTACTCAGCATCAACTCGGTCCATTTGAATTGACGGCAGAGATGAGACTAGCACAGCGCTTGGGGTGTCGGACAATCGTAACCGGTAGTCGTGGTAAAAAGGGACTCAAGGGGAGAGCGTTAAAGCAAGAAATAAATAGATTCCTGGAAAAGATGAAGCCTCATCTAGCACTAGCGGAGGAAGTGGGAGTAACGATTGCCATTGAGAATCATGGCAATGGCCTTGTTGGGTCTCCCGATTCGCTAAAGTGGTTGGCGGAACTTCGTCCTTCGAAGCATCTTGCTGTTGCCTTTGCTCCCTACCATTTACCTCAGGATGTAGGCTTGCTTGCGTCCTTGATAGAAGAACTTGGCAGTGCCATCGCCGTCTTTTATGCTTGGCAATATGGTGATGGATGCTATGTGAAGCTCCCCAAGGAACAGGAGCTAAAACAATTGCCTGGACGTGGAAACCTGGATTTCGGCCCGTTGCTAAAAGTGTTGCGACGGATCAACTACTCGGGTTGGACAGAAATTTTCATGCATCCAGTGCCGAGGGGTATTCCCATACTTGAAACAACGAACGCGGTGACGGTTGAAATTAATCGTTCTCGCGAATACTTGGAAGATCGATTGAAATAGACAGTATAATTAGACGAGACTCAATTGATTTTGGCTGTCATGCACAAAATTTGGTAATCATTTACTTTCATAAAAACATTGACCCACCGTTACAATGTAGCAGGTGGGGTTTTTTTTCTGACGGGGGCTCCATAGTTGCGACGCACTGTGGAGCCCTGGTGGGGGAATTTAAAAGACCCCATTTTGGACTCCACAGCCTGCCTTTCGCTACGCTTCAGGCAGGACTATGGAGCCCTCTTTTAAATTTAAAAGTCCTCCCCTTAGCAAGGGGAGGATTTAGGAGGGGTTATGATTCGATTTTCTGAAGCCTTTTCACATGCCTCTCCCCGTTTGAAAAAGGCGTTTCCAGGAAGATCTTCACGCATCTCAAAACTGTGTCATGATCCATGGTGCGCTCACCAAAGCAGATGATGTGAGCATCATTGTGCTCGCGCGCCATTTGAGTGGCCTCTTCACTGTAACCAACTGCGGCGCGTACATTTTTGATTTTGTTGGCGGCAATTGAAATTCCGAGTCCGGTCCCGCAAACTAGGATACCACGGCGATGCGTGCCATTTGAAATTGGTCCAGCAACCAGTTTGGCAAAATCAGGATAGTCGCAGGACTCGTCGAAATAAGTTCCAACATCCTGGACAGAAAAACCATTGGCATTTAGATAAGCAATGATCTTTTGTTTCAATTCAAAACCACCGTGATCAGATCCTATTAAAATTGAATCTTCAAATTGTTCTGCTGATTTTGTTGGATGACTCATCTTGTTCCTCCATTATTGTTACTTCTTCTACTATAATTTTATCACGGAAGCGCGGGGTAGGGCAAGGACTTGAAAAAAAATCCCGTCCTTCAGTTGAAGGACAGGATTGTCTTGTTACCCGTTGGCCTCAGCAGGAGTTTCCTGCGGTTTTGGCAAGTATTGAGGTTTGCTACCAACAAAGGCGCGAACCTTTTCGGACTTTTCTGTAATGGCAGCGATATTCCGTTGGAGTACCGCACGGACACTACCAAGAAGCATTTGCGTCGATTCATCAAGTAGCTCTGTTTTTTGACTTTCCACGTGGTCTTTCCGCAAAGCTTTCATCATCTCTTCGAGCATTACTCGCGAGCCCATACCCACGTTGGATCTTTCTGAGTTTTTCCAGAGTCTGATGAGTTCAATCACATCAGTAATCACTTCGTCGGTGATTTCTTTCTGAAGTGCAAGTTGCTGGTAGGCGAATATTAAACTGGAATCATGGTCAGCCAGACAGTGAATGGGGTCGCAGGTATTGCCGACAATATTGTAGGCGGCTTCCATCCAGACCATTTCTTGACGTGTTTGGAGACCTCTTTTCAGGTCTATGTATGGGTTACCATCTCCGCCAATGTAGTATTTGGTGATTTCCCAGCCGTTGAAATTTCCCTGAAGAGTGCTGTGTCTCATTTTGCCCCACCCACAAATTTGCAGTTTGAAGATTGGACCATGGATAATCATATCTTCACGGCCTTTGTTTTCACCCATAAAGATA
Source organism: Candidatus Kuenenbacteria bacterium (assembly GCA_013202715.1). Lineage (GTDB taxonomy): Bacteria > Patescibacteriota > Patescibacteriia > UBA11705 > JABHMO01 > JABMRF01. The sequence goes on along the minus strand of JABMRF010000046.1, from coordinate 14,911 downwards.
TAATCATCCCCTTCTCTGATTGGCACCTCATAATGCGTATGCCAACTACCGTGTTGTTTGAATACATGCTCGAAGATATTTTTTTCCAGGATCATTGAGATGATATACAGCATGAGGCTAAAAACACAAAGACCAAGTGTCGCAACGGTATGCTCAGTGTTTAGGAAACTCTGACCTTTTAATGCTACACCCACAATTAAACTCACTACCCAACAACAAGTAAACAGTAACAATATCGCAGTCAGAACCTGAAATGTAGTAATAGCATCTGCAGGTCTTTTGGGTTCACCCTTTTCACATTCTTTGCATCCCTCTGTTTGATACGACACTTTGTTTTCACTCATGGTACACCTCCAAAAAGCTCTTCTGAGAGGCCCGTACGTCCTGCCAGTAAGAGCAATCGCCAAGGTCGGTCATTTACTCTGCACCTTGCAAAGCAACATTCCGGCCAAGGCTATGAAAAACTAAGCTTATTATAAACGAACTACATTGGAGTAGTGTAGCATTGTTTAGTGAAGTTGTCAAGGTTTGTGGTAAATTTAGTGGTGTGTTATCATTATCTTATAAAGGGGGCTCCATAGTTGCGAAGCACTGTGGAGCCTAATAAGGGATCATTTAAAGACACCTCTCCTAGCATTTGTTGCTCCATTGCTTCTCTTTTTATATGTTCCCAAACGGGACTCCACAGCCTGTTTTTCACTTTGTTCAAAACAGGACTATGGAGCCCTCTTTAAGACGACTGTATGATCGGAATATTCGACAGCGGCCTTGGCGGCTTAACTGTTTTAAAAGAAATTAAACGCGTCTTGCCTGAGTACGATTACATGTACCTTGGCGACACGCTCCACGTTCCTTACGGAAATAGATCTGATGAGGCAGTTTATGATTTGACCAGAAAGGCTTGTGACTATTTATTTGATAATGGGTTAAAGCTTATAATTTTGGCGTGTAATACAGCAACGTCAAAAGCGCTAAGACGTTTGCAGACGGAGCACCTTCCAGCGAGACAAGCGAGACGAGCAAGACTAGCAAGACAAGTAAAGGAAAATATATTAGGAGTTGTAAGACCGATGGCAGAGGAGGTTAACCGAATTGGAAAAGATCCGGTCGGAGTTATTGGCACACGCGGGACTGTTAATTCAAATGTATATATGGTAGAATTAAAAGAGCAAGGAGCAAAGATCAAAGAGCAAAGTAAGAGTAAAGATCAAAGCTTAAAGACTAAAGAGGAAACGGGAATTGTTCAGCGGGCATGCCCACTCCTTGTTCCGATGATTGAGGAGGGCTGGGATAGACGCAAAGAAATTAAATCGGTATTAAGATATTATTTGCGGCCTTTGAAACAGGCAAAGGTGAAAGTTTTGATTTTAGGCTGTACGCATTATCCGCTACTCATTAAACAAATAAAAAGTATCATGGGGCCGAGTTGTTTTGTTCCAAATCCGGGCGAAATTGTGGCAAAGTCTTTGGCAGAATATTTAAAGCGACACGCAGAGCTTGAAAAGGGTTTAACAAAAAATTCACAGACAAGATATTTGGTAACAGATTTAAATGATAATTTCAAAAAACAGGCCGAGCGGTTTATTGAAGAAAAGATAAATATAGAGCGAGTTAAATATTAAAAATAAAAATTTATGACAAACAAAGGAAAAAAGAAATTGGGTATATTTTTAATTATTTTGGCAGTTGTCTTACTTCCACTTGTTTTGACACTCTACGGAATCATGAGCTTTGCAACTTCGCAATTGATGGCCGCAAAACAACAGCAAGTAATCGAGGTTGAACAATCCGCTGGTCAGGCTGATTTAGAAGCGCCGGCAATAGAATATGGTGTGTCAGTAGTTAATCAAGATTTGCAGGGCGCAGAATTGACCGGCAAAGAAAAAGGTTTAACGATTGCTAAAATTATATTGGGATTTTTAGGTGTAATAGCAATTCCATTCTTTTTTATCGGAATTATCGTTGGAATCATTTTAATTTCTAAATCTTCTGAAGACAAAAAACCGAAACCTCCGGTTATTGAAAAAAATAAAGTGGATATAAATTAAAATCTATGAGTGAAAACACAACAGAAATTTTTCCAGTTTCAGAACATTCTGAAGTTGATTATGAACGCGAGTGCTTTAGCAATTTGCGCGGGTTTGTTGGTAGTTTTGGGATGTTGGAAACTTTGCGTTCGAAAAAAAATATTAAACAGCCGGACAAAGTTGCGCAGGCACTGGAGGAATGCAGTGAATGGTATGATAGTGCAGTTAATTTTTTACTGGCAAATCAAGATAATTCAACCAAAATTGAACGATTTTGGGCAGGGCTGGAAAAACAAATGGACAGAATTTCAAGGGAGATTAGTGTGATGCATTTTGAAGAAATTCAGACCAATATCGCCAGACAAACAGCTCTGTTGCAAATTTTTAAAAAAGTCAATCCTGACGCAAAATTTACAAGTTCAGATTTTAATTTAACTGTCCCGGAAACAATGGCGGTTGGGCATGGAAAAGTTGTTGAAGGATCTGATGAGCTTGATTCAGAATTTTCGTTAGTTAGTTTTGAGCTTAACGGAAAAAAATTATTGGTTGGAGCTCTTAATTTTACTGATGAAAAACATAAAAATAGATTCACAACGGATGCCTCTGATCCTGATGCAGAAATGTATTACGTCCGACTTAGCTCAAACGATTTTGATCATCAAACCGGCAAACCAAAAACAAAAGCTGCAGAAGTCATCCGCAGTAAATTTAATGAACTGGGAACAAGCGAGACTAGCTAGACAAGCGAGACTAGCGAGACTAGCCAACGGAGGTTAAAGGGGTCTTGTCTTGCTTGTTTTACTCGTCTCGCTGGTCTTGCTAACACGCTCACGTGTTTATTTCACAAATAAAAAATTTCACACAACATCTATGTTAACTACAATTGTAATCTTCATAATCATCCTCGGTATAATGGTTTTTGTTCACGAACTTGGTCATTTTTGGACAGCCAGAAAATTTGGCGTAAAGTGTCATGAGTTCGGCTTTGGTTTCCCACCTCGAATTTGTGGTTGGCGAAAAGTTAATGGCAAGAGAAAGTTTTTCTGGGGAAATAAAGAGACAAGCGAAATTGAATCAGAGGATACTATTTATTCAGTAAACTGGATCCCTCTTGGAGGTTTTGTAAAGATAAAAGGTGAAGATGGAGAAAATGCAAAAGAATCGGACAGTTTTGGTTTTCAGAAATTATGGAAACGAGTGATCATTTTGAGCGCTGGCGTGACCATGAATGTACTTTTGTGCATGTTGTGTCTAATGATCGCCTTTATGATTGGTGCACCGCAAGTCGTTGACGGATTGGATCCAAACGCAGTAGTGGAAGATCAAAAAATTCAAATTGTTTCCGTGATCAAAGATTCTCCGGCCGGGCAAGCGGGGATTGAAATGGGCGATGTTTTGCTTACTCTCAATGACCAGCCATTTGAAAATGTTGACCAGGTCCAGGCCTATATTTATGAACAAACTGACCAAAACGTGAATGTAAAAATCAGACGGATAAATGAAGAAAAAGAGTTTCAAATTGTACCGATTATTTTAGCTGAAACTGAAAAGCTCGGAATGGGTGTTGGTCTGGCCGATACGGGAATTGTTCGCTATCCGTGGTATCAATCGATTTGGCTCGGAATCAAAGCGACCGTGATAATGGCAATCCAGATTGTCGTTGCCTTTGCTACCATAATAAAAAATGCCTTTGTCGGTGATCCGCTCGGCGTGGAGATTGCCGGCCCTGTCGGTATTGCTGTTATGACCGGGCAGGTGGCGCGCATGGGATTTATTTATATTCTTCAGTTTACCGCCTTGTTATCTTTGAATTTAGCAATTATTAATTTTCTACCGATTCCTGCATTGGACGGTGGTCGTGTTTTATTTTTAATTGTCGAAAAGATCAGAGGAAAGGCAGCCAATCAAAAATTTGAACAGATTACTCACGGCGTTGGTTTTATTTTGTTAATGTTATTGATCTTGGTAGTTACCGGACGTGACGTGATGAAGTTTAAACAATTCTTCATTGACCTATGGCTCAAGATATTTTAACCAAACCTAACCAAGAGCCCGTAATAGAGCCGGAATCAAGGGAAGCGGAAATAAAGGATGAACAGGTTTCTTTGCGGGAGATCAAACTACATACAGTTGAGCTGGAATCCTTTTTAAGTTTAGAAAATTACCCAATAAAAGAGGGTGATTTTTTGCATAAGAACAAAGATCTTTATCAGTTTCAAAATCCAAATTTAGTTACCCGTAAAGTTGAAATTAAAGAGCGATTAGGAATAATAGCTGCTGCGGAAAAACAAAGACGAGCGTTGGATGAGGAAATTCCGATTGCAGAAGTTTTGGAACTTGCGCAAGAAAAAAGTGAATTAATGTTAGAATTGGTTCGTTTAGAAAAAGAATCAAAATTGGATGTTGATGTTAGCCAGAAATTGGAGGTTGGAAAAAGAAATCGACTTCGTTCCAATTGGGCCGGCTTTGTTTTGGAGAGATTACAGCTAATGTCTGCAGATTTTTCTGAGGAAAAATTGGGTCGTGATTTTGGATTTGATTCTTTAGCGGTTTTGACTATTGGCGTTTATCAAGCCCAACGGCGGATGATCAGGCGAGAGTCTGTGGCTATTAGCCATTTGGAAGATGCTCAGGACTATGGCGATTTTGACGATGAGCGTTTTAATCTGGAAGTAAAAAAGTGGCAGGAAAAATTAGAACAAGAATATGAATTAAAAAAAGATCTTGTTAAAGAAAACATGCCTGCCCTTGGTGAATTGGGACTTGGTTTAATGAAAAACTTGAAAGCTGAATTGAGTTTCGATGAAAAAGACGAAACAGCTAAACCCAAATCAGAAAGATTAAAAGAAGCTGAAGAATTATTGGTCGATAGAGAAGTTTCAGTTCTCGGCGCTTCTGTTTATGGTGAACGGATTTTTGAGTTTTGTGATCGATTCGGATTTGATAAAATAAAAACGCTAGCAGGTTTTTTGATAAAAGATTATTTTGTGTTAATAAAAAAATTAAGAAGTGGTGATGCTGATAGGCAGTTCAATTTTTCCGGTCTGCGAAAAGTGTCACTGCGCGAACAAAAAATAAAAGAACTAACTACGCAAATGTTTGACCAGCTTAGAGCTCTTGTGAATATTAGTAGGAAATTACTGTGATGAAACTGTTAAACTGTTATACTGTTACACTGTTTAAACAATATAACAATACAGCAATACAACAATACAGCAACACGACAATATTGGAATTACCACGATCGTGAACAGTTAAACAAATATGGCAAAAAAGATAAAATTCAACTTAACAGGAGTTTTGGCAATTGTTATTGTGTCAATTTTTGTTTTTTTGTTAATTTTCGCGGTTTATATTTATGAAGATTTGAAATCAGTTGAACAGGGCGTTTTTAATTTACACGAGCAAATTAAAGTTAATAGTAAGACCTTAGCTAACACAACCAAAGAGACTAAAGATGAAAATAATACGGATTTTTCTGCAACAACCAAAAATTGGAAAATACATCAGAATAATAATTTTAATTTTCAGTTCAAAAATCCAAAACAGTGGGGAAGTTTTCTCCTCGAGTTGGTAAGCTTTGCTGATTCAGAAAAAGATGAAAAATTTTTCACAGGTAAATTTGTAAAGGAAAAGCAGATTTCTACTCCTCAGCTAATTGTTGCCTCATATCATGTTTCAAAAAACGAAAAATTATATTCCAGTGAAGAGGTTGAAAATGTATTAGAAGAGTCTGATTTGGGTGAATGTTCGGTAAAATTATTTAACGAATTGGAAAAATTAGATATTGGCCAAGTCAGGAACTGTTTTATAAAAGAAAACATTTTAAAACAAAAATATATTTCATATCGCTATTATCTTCCAGCGGATGCGGAAAATCCGGAAACAAATAATTTAACAATTGTGTTTCCACGCGAAGATTTTTTTATTCAGATCAACCCTACGGATGAGAGCAACAAGGACCTGGAATACTTTATCCAGAGTTTGGTTTTCCTTGATTGACAAAAATGTGGTATAATAATATAAGTCAAAAGTTAAAAGTCGAAAGTCGAAAGTAACTATAAAAATAAATATGCCAAAAACAAAACGACAAGAAAACAAAAAAACATTAAAACAAAAAATCAAAAAGCCAAAAGTAAAAAAATTGAAAATTAACAGAGAAAAAATATCGGTAGACTTGGTTAGGATCCATTTGCTGCGACAGGAATTAAATTACTTCAAGGGGTTATCAATCATGATGACCGCACTGATACTGTGCGTGTTTGTGGCCTTTGGAATTTTATTCAGTGCCATGTATATGGAAACAAGAGCGACTCGAGTTATTTTCCAACATGCCTTTTCTGACTTTTTTCCAGCGCCAGTAGCGAGTGTTGATACAGCGGCTGACCTTGAAGAAGATGAGTTATTAGAACTTGAAGAAATTGCTGAATACGAAGCTGAGGGATGTTGTGGCGTGGTGGAGGAAGAGGAAGTTGAATGGCTTTCATTTGAAAAATATGGTTTTCGAGCTTATTTTCCAAATTCCTGGCCACTATTAGATAAACCATTTGAAAAAACACCAGAAGTTCATTTTTATACAGATCGAACTATTCGAGAACAGGGTGATGCCGATATTGGCGACTTTGTAATTGCACAAGTTAAAACGGATAATTACAAAGAAGATTATGCGGGTAAATTACTTCAAGTCAATGGTGTGATTGGAATTACTTATACTATTGGCGAAGCTGAAGGTACTTACCAGGTTGTAATGGTCCCCGCTGGGGAAAATTATCTAGAATTGAGGTTCAATCAGGTCCAGACTGGTGAGGATAAAATTTCAGATGATTTAATCAGAGAAATTCTTGACAAGTTTGAAGTTATTGAATAAATATTTTTATATAAAGACAGCCCCGCATTGCGGGGCTGTTTTTTATTAGCAAAAATTTATAAATTTTGCTATACTAATAGAGTAAATAACAATTAAATTGAGTAAATTTATGATTAAAGTTGCTATTAATGGCTTTGGCCGGGTCGGTCGAGCTACGTTTAAAATTGCCTTAACAAAGAAAAATCTAAAAGTTGTGGCGATTAACGATTTGGGGGATATTGAAAATTTAGCTTATCTGCTCCAGTACGATACAGCTCACGGTAGATTTGATAAGTCAGTAAAAGTTAGCGGTAAGAATTTAGTGGTTGGCGGAAAACAGTTTCCCTTTTTTTCTATTGCCGATCCCGCTAAATTGCCATGGAAAAAACATCAGGTGGATGTTGCTCTAGAATGCACCGGCGCTTTTCGAAAAACTGCAGACGTCAAAAAACATTTGAAGGCCGGCGCGAAAAATGTAATTTTATCTGCGCCAATAAAAGATGAGGGAATTGCCACCGTTGTTCGCGGAGTGAATGACAAAGACACTAAGAAATTAAATGCAGTGGCAAATGCTTCTTGCACTACAAATTGTGTTTCACCTATCATGGCAGTTTTGGACAGCGCGTTTGGAGTTGAAAAAGCAATGTTATCCACAGTTCACGCTGTAACTTCCAGTCAGAGGACAGTTGACTTGGCAGATGAAAAAGATTGGCGACGTGGGCGTTCAATCCTCGGCAATATAATTCCAACAACTACCGGCGCCGCGATTGCTACTGGAAAAGTAATTCCAAGTTTGCAGGGGAAATTCGACGGCATGTCGATTCGGGTGCCAATGATAACTGGATCTTTGATCGATGTTGTAGCGCTACTAAAAGAAAATGTTACTGAAGCGCAGGTTAATTCTGCTTTCAAAAAATATTCAAAGATGGCTCATTTCAAAGGTGTTTTGGAAGTGACCGAAGACGAATTGGTTTCTTCAGATATAATAGGCACAACCGCTTCTGCAATTGTTGATTTGAAGTTTACAAAGGTTGTTGACGGGAACTTGGTCAAAATTATTGCCTGGTACGACAACGAGTGGGCGTACAGTCACCGGTTGGTTGAGATGGCGGAGAAGATTTAGAATGTAAAATGAAAAGTGTAAAACCATATACTTAAATCGTAATTTAAAAATAATTTGAGTCGTGTTAGTTATTGTTTTTTTATTTTGAATTTTGATTGTGATTTTGCATTTTATATTTTTCATTTAAAGTCCCTTTATGCTAATCCTTATCCCGATCTTTGTAATAGGCCTCTGTATCGGCAGTTTTTTGAACGTGGTAATTTGTCGTTTACCGGAAAAAGAGTCGATTGTAAAATCAAGGTCAAACTGCCCTCATTGCAAAGAAAATCTAAAAGCGCAGGACTTGATCCCGCTCCTTAGTTTTTTAATTTTAAAAGGAAAATGCCGGCAATGTAAAAAGAAAATTTCTTGGCAGTATCCTTTGGTAGAATTTGCAACTGCGGCTCTGTTTGTTTTTCTGGCCTGGCATTATAATCTGGCTGGAAATCTGGCCAATCCGTTTTTTTATCGTGATTTGATATTTGTCGTTGGTTTAGTTGTGATTTTTACAACTGATTTGCGTTTTTATTTAATATTGGATGCTGTATCACTTCCTCTGGCTGTTTTTGCTTTTATTATTAACTTTTTCCTTTTAAGCAATTCAACAAATTATCTGGAAATTGCTATTAATTTAATTATTGCCGGAATTATCGGCGCAGGATTTTTTTGGATTCAGTACTATTTTTCAAAAGGAAAATGGGTCGGCGGTGGCGATATTCGCCTTGGTATGGCCATGGGATTTATACTTGGCTGGCCAAATGTGTTAGTGGCTTTACTCATGGCCTACATCGGTGGCGCAATCATCAGTTTAATATTACTCGCAACAAAAGTTAAAAAAATGAAAAGCCAAGTTCCGTTTGGCGTATTCTTAACTGCCGCGACATTTATTGTCTTGATCTGGGGCAATCAAATTCTGGATTGGTATTTAAGTTTACTTTTATAATTAATCATTGGTCATTATATTGTCATTTCTAATTTGGCATTTGTCATTTAAATATATGAAAGGTTTTTCTCTAATCGAGTTAATCGTTTCCATTGCAATTATGTCCACTATAACCACAATGGGGATTTTGGTTTTCATAAATTTAAGCGAAGAAAAGAAAATAAAAAATGATTCTCAACTGCTGGTAACAAAATTATCTGAAGTAAAAGTAAAGGCATATTCAAATCAAAAAGTGAATGATCAGGTTCCAAAAGCTTTTGGCTTGGCCGTGGAGTCAACAAATCTTCGTCAGTTTATAATTTATGCTGACGAAAATGGTGATTGCCTCCATGCCGCCAGTGAAACTGTACTTGAAACTATAGAATTGTCAGAAAGAATATATTTCGGATCAGTACCAGCTATTGGTAGTGGCATTTGTTTTGAAACGGAGAAAAATATCAATAATGTTTGCCGGCCGATATTGGGCTGTGGCATCGCTGGCACTTATAGTTTTTATTTGGTTTCAGATAAAAGTTCAGAACAGTCTCGGGTTGAGATTGATTTATCCAGCGGTATCGCTAAAATGCATTTTCTTGGTGAATAGTTTATGAATAATAAGAATCAACAAGGACAAACATTGATCGAAGCCATTGTGGCCATCGCAATCATTGGCGTTGCTTTGATTGGTTTTTTGTCTCAATCTTCTTATAATTTTGCGGCTGCCAAAGAATCTTTTAATAGAACGGTTGCTCTAAATTTAGCACGGGAAGGCATTGAAGTAGTTCGAAATGTTCGTGATTCAAATTGGCTCCAGGGATGTTTTGATCCGGCTAAGAGCAGTTGTAAATATTGGAATACCGGATTGGCCAGCGGTCTAAATTACAAAGCAACTGTGTCATATAGTGATAGTTTGAAAAGATGGACTTTGCATTTTCATAATTATTCTTTTGAGGAGTGTGTCCAGAATAAAGTTTGTCTTCTATATTTAAAAGATAATGGAATGTATGTAAAAAAGACTGTGAACAGCGAGCCCACTGGATTTTACCGACAAATTGAAATTCAGCGTATTTGCAAAGACGAAAGTGCCTGCGGGGGAGATGGAATATGCATTTCCGGTCAAAAATGTGTAGAAGAGATTGGTTTGAACGTCGTTTCTCATGTTACTTGGAAGCAGGGAAATAATTGGCGTAATGTAGTTTTAAGTGACCGGCTTTATAATTGGCGATAACTCAATTAACTTAGTTAACTTAATTAACTCTGTTTTATGAATCAGCGCGGATTTTCTTTAATCGAAATGCTCGTTGTTATGGCGTTATTTTTAACGCTGATGCTTGTGGTTAGCGATATTTTCTTGTCAGTTTCGTTGACTCAGAGAAAAATTTTGACCGGTCAGCGGGCGATGAATGATTTGCAATATAATGTTGAACAAATTGTTCAGCAGACCCGAATGAATAAAATTGATTATGATTATTATAATGATCAGATTACTCATCCAATAGACAAGTTAGCTTTAATTAATGAAAATGATGAGACGGTCTTAATTTATAAATACGATGAAGGTTGTGCGCCTGAAGTTTTGAGCTGTATTTTACAAAAAGTTGGTAATGATGATGCTTTTGTTCTTTCATCAAATAATATTGAAATAGAAAAACTGGATTTTTACATTTTACCTAAAGAAAGCCCGTATCAGTTTGACGAACTGCAAGGTGAATATAAAAGCGATAATCAACCCCAGGTAATAATTGTTGTTCAAGGGAAAACTCTAGCTTTGCATGAGGAAGATGTGAAAACTATCAATTTACAAACAACGGTAAGTTCTCGATATTATGAAAGATAAAAATCAACAAGGAAATGTTCTGATTTACGCCTTGCTTACCATTGCGGCGATTTTGAGTACCACAATTGTTATTTCAAACTTTGTAATGAGTACAATTAAGCAGGCCGGTTCGATAAGTAATGCCCAGGCCGCTTTTTATGCCGGTGAGAGTGGAATTGAAAAAGCGCTTTACAGTATTCGAAAAAATGATCTGATTCCTGATGACGGTGACTGCAATGTTGCCCTTGATTGTGAACTGGAAGTAGATGATCAGACAGTTTCTGAATTATCTCTTGATTTGGCAAAAAATCAGACCGTGCAATTTGATTTATTTAATCCGGATAATAATAATGATCCGCTTGGAGTTGAATCTGTTGGTTTGACCTGGTCAAGCACCGGTACGTGGTTGGAAGTAACTTATGTCGCCTGGGATTCAGCCACAACAATTAAATGGTTTTCCTGGGATCCAGCGATGAAAGCTGAAGATTTGAATGTGCAAAAAATGTTATATAATGGCGGAAGCGCAATCATTAATTCTTTTTCTGGAAATAAAAATTACCGTGTTCGGGTAAAAGCGCTCTATGGTGATGTTGATGATCTCGAAATTAAACTTTTCAGTTTAGATAATAAGCACGGCCAGCAATTGGTTTTTCCAAATTATCTAAATATAAAAACAACCGGAAGTTTTCGAGACGCCAATCAGAGCCTTAGCGCACAAATGCCGCGCTATGCTCCTGTTTTGGGTCTGTTTGATTATGTTTTGTTTAGCGAAGAAGCGCTTGAAAAGTAATGTTCTTAATTCTTAATTCTTAATTCTTGATTTTTAATTTTTATTTACTATGAGTTGGATATTATTTACAATCATTGCCATTGTTATCTGGACAGTTGTCAATATCATGGACAAGTATATTATTGGGCATGAAGTTCGTGATCCAGTGCTGGTGACGACGGTTTTCGGATTGACAATTTATCTCTTGTTTATTTTATTTGGTCTAATTAACGGCCACGTGCTTATTCCATGGACAATGATCCTGGTCTCTATGCTCGGTGGTTTGCTTTATTCTGTAGGTACTGGCACATATTACTTGTCAATGAAAAAAATTGAGGTTTCACGACTTGTTCCGATCCTCGCAATTGAGCCTCTTATTATTGCGGTGGCCTCATTTTTTCTTTTTGCGGAGCGATTGACTTTGATGAATTATGTTGGCATTATAGCCATTGTCCTTGGTGCGATAATTATTTCTCACAAAAAAAGTATCAGTAAAGTTACGCACAAGGGTTTTTTGATTTTACCTTTTGTAGCTATGGGCATGTTTGCATTTAGAAATATATTGATAAAATACATTACCCTCGAAATTTCATTTTGGCCAATGCTGTTTTGGTTTGGAGTCGGTGGTTTACTTGTTCCGTTAATTTTGTTAATATTCCATCATCCGCATATCCGCGAAAAAGCCAAGTCCGGCATAATTCATTTGTGTTTTATCGCTTTGCTGTCAGGACTTGCCCTGATTTCATTTACAAAAGCAATTTCAATCGGATCTGTCTCCTTGGTTTCAGCTCTAATGTCAACGAAGCCAATGCTGGTGTTTTTCGTAGCGACATTTTTGAGCTTTTTTTATCCGAAAATTATATTAGAGCGACATTCGCGAGCAGTTTTGTTGAAGAAAACAGTTGCCATTGCTTTAATTGTGGCGGGAGGAATCTTTATAGTCATTTAGTCAAAAGTCAAAAGTCTAGAGTCTGGAGAAGTTTTCACTATTGACTTTTGACTCTAGACTCTAGACTAAATAGTATGGACAAGTCTAATGCTAAAAAACGTCTTGAAAAACTCAAAGCGCAGTTACGGGAAATCGACTACGCGTATTATGTTTTGGACAGGCCGATGATGTCGGATGCCGCGAGAGACAGTTTAAAAGATGAGGTTGAGGCGATTGAAACGCAGTTTCCGGAGTTAATTACTTCAGATTCGCCGACACAGCGGATCGGCGGGAAAGCGCTGGGCAAGTTTAAAAAAGTTAAACATGAAATCAAGAAATATTCTCTTGATGATGTTTTTAGTTACGATGAAGTTCGCGAGTTTGACTCTCGGGTCAAACGATTTTTAAAATTAAATCCGCATGAAAAAATTGAATATACTTGCGAATTGAAAATTGACGGATTAAACATGTCGTTTCATTACAAAAAAGGAATTTTTGAGCGGGCTGTTACTCGCGGAGACGGTGTTCTTGGCGAAGATGTGACACATACGGTCAAAACAATAAAAAGTTTACCTCTCAAATTGCGCGAAGAAGTTGATCTTGAGATTGGCGGTGAAGTTTACATGCCGATTAAAAGTTTTGAAAAGTTAAATAAAAAAAATGACAAGCAGTTCGCTAATCCGAGAAATGCGGCAGCAGGCACAGTTCGGCAACTTGATCCGAAGGTGGCAGCCAGTCGTGACTTGGATTTATTTTGTTGGGCCCTTTATTCTGTCAATGGTCAAAGGTCAAAGGTCAAATGTCAGGAAGAGATGCTTCAGCAAATGCAGAAATTTGGTTTGAAAATTGATACAAATTATAAAAAAGTTAATGGCATTGAAGATGCGATTAAGTATTGTGAAGGTTGGCACGATAAACGGAAAAAATTGTCATATGAAATTGATGGGGTAGCGATTAAGGTTAATCGTCTGGATTGGCAAAACCGTCTAGGCCGGGCATCGAAATATGTGCGCTGGGCTTCAGCTTACAAATTCCCAGCAGAGGAAGCAACTTCGGTGGTGGAAGATATTGTCTGGCAAGTGGGAAGAACGGGAGCACTCACTCCGGTGGCGCATTTGAAACCTGTCCTCGTTGCTGGCTCTACGGTCAGTCGAGCGACTTTGCATAATATTGATGAATTGAAACGCAAAGATGTTCGGATTGGCGATACAGTAATTCTTCGAAAAGCGGGCGACATCATTCCAGAGATAATTAAACCGCTACCAAAGTTAAGAGACGGCAAAGAACAAAAAGTTTCCATGCCGAGAAATTGTCCTATTTGTCACTCGGATGTGAAGAGAAAAGAGGGCGAGTCAGCGATTCGTTGTTCAAATTCAAAATGTTTTGCACAGGACAAGGAGCGACTAAGCCACTTTGTTTCCAAAAAAGGATTTAATATTGATGGCTTTGGAATCAAAATTGTAGAGCAATTGATGAGCGAGGGATTAATTACAAAACTTTCTGATATCTTTGAATTGAAGTCCGGCGATCTGCAGTTGCTGGACCGCTTTGCTGAGAAGTCTGCGGACAATTTGGTTGAAGAAATCGAAAAAAGCAAAAGAGTTTCGCTTGGTAAATTGATTTTCGGTCTTGGAATCCGCTACATTGGCGAAGAAACTGCTGGACTATTAGCGCAAACGTATTGTGGTCGAACAATTAGCGATTTTATTACAAAAATTTCCAAAGAAAAACTTGATGACATTGAAGAGATTGAAGGAATTGGTGAAAAAGTTGCCAGAGCTGTGTTTGAATATTTTCAAGATGAAGATAATGTTGCACAATTGAAACAATTAGAAAACCTGGGCGTTGTTTTGGCTCGCAGTGTTGGAGTTGAGGCAAAGTCGGGTGTTATCGGGAAAACATTTGTTTTGACTGGCGCTCTGAAAGGTTTCAGTCGAGATGAAGCCAAGCAGGCCATTAAAAACGCCGGCGGCAAAGTGAGCGCCAGCGTTAGCGCTAAGACTGATTATGTAGTGGCAGGAGAAGATGCGGGTTCGAAGTATGACAAGGCGAAGAAGCTGGGCGTGAGGATTGTTCAAGAAAGTGAATTGCTTCGATTGGTAAAATAAATCATCAATAATGGCACAGATACGGCGACGTGTTTGTGCTTTTAAATGATAATTAATATATGATAATTCACCGTAATTCCCAAAAACGATTTTATAGTCCAGGTAAAATTTATTATGTGGTATCAAAAACATATAAAAATTTTCCATTTTTTGAAGATGAATTATTTTGCGATTTGTTTATTGAGGAATTACGATTGTGCAAAGAATTAAAGCAATTTAAATTGTATGCATTCTCAATAATGTATGATCATTTAAATTTATTATTGGAGCCGAGAGAAAAATTTAATATTTCACAAGTCATTAAATCAATAAAAGAAAATTTTTCTCGAGATGCGAATAAAATTGTATTAAATGATTTTGAATATTTACATGAAGGCGACACGTCGACGTGTC